>CALJDK010000146.1 GCA_938023735.1 uncultured Acidimicrobiales bacterium | reverse complement strand
CGCGACACTCGTGTCTGACACCTGTGTCGCTACTTGCGGATAAGGGGTTTGTAGGTGACTCGTTCGGGGCGCATTGCGTCGGCGCCGTGTTCGCGCTTGCGGTAGTCGGAGTATTCGCTGAAGTTGCCTTCGAACCAGGTGACCTGCGACTTTCCCTCGAAGGCCAACATGTGGGTGGCTACACGGTCGAGGAACCAGCGATCGTGACTGATGATCACCGCGCATCCCGGGTACGACTCGAGGCCATCTTCAAGAGAACGTAGCGTCTCGACATCGAGGTCGTTGGTGGGCTCATCGAGCATCAATACGTTGGCGCCCTGGCGGAGAACCTTTGCCAGATGCACTCGGTTTCGTTCACCACCCGAGAGTTGCCCGACCAACTTCTGCTGATCGGGGCCCTTGAAGTTGAACGACCCCACATAGGCCCGGGCATTCATTTCGCGGCCGCCAAGTTTGACGATCTCGTCGCCGCCGCTGATCTCGTCGAACACCGACTTGTCGGCTTCGAGTGAGTCGCGGCTCTGGTCGACATAGCCCAACTCGACCGTTTGGCCGACGGTGATCTCGCCCGAGTCGGGTCCCTGTTCGGGGCTGCCGCCGTTCTGCGCAGCGTCGATGATCATTTTGAACAGCGTGGTTTTACCCGCACCGTTACCGCCGATAACGCCGACGATTCCGGCGGGTGGCAGCGAGAACGAAAGGTCATCGATAAGAAGTTTCTCGCCGAACCCTTTCGAGACGTTCTTGAACTCGATGACCTGGTTACCGAGGCGTTGGTTGGCCGGAATGGTGATGGCCAGCTTGTCGATTCGGCCGGCGGCGGCCTTCTGCTGCGCAACGAGTTCGTCGTATCGGGCGAGACGAGCCTTACCTTTCGACTGCCGCCCCTTGGCCGACATGCGAACCCAGTCGAGCTCTTCTTTGAGCATGCGTTCGCGGCCTTTGTCTTCGCGATCTTCGGCGGCCATCCGAGCGTGCTTCTGTTCGAGCCAGCCGCTGTAGTTGCCCTCGAAGGGGCGGCCTCGACCTCTATCCATTTCGAGGATCCACTCGGCGACGTTGTCGAGAAAGTAGCGATCGTGAGTGATGGCAACGATCGTGCCGGCGTATTCGGACAGGAACCGCTCGAGCCAGGCCACCGACTCGGCGTCGAGATGGTTGGTGGGCTCATCGAGCAGCAGCAGGTCGGGGCTGCTGAGCAACAGGCGGCAGAGGGCTACGCGTCGAGCCTCGCCACCTGAAAGGTCGGTGACTGCGGAGTCGCCGGGCGGGAGCCGAAGCGCGTCCATGGCCATCTCGATGGTGCGCTGAAGATCCCATGCGTTGGCTGCCTCGATGCGCTTTTCGAGCTCGGCCTGGCGCTCGCCCAGTTTTTCGTAGTCGGCGTCGGGGTCGGACCATCCGGCCAAGACCTCGTCGTATTCCACGAGCAGGCCAGAGATTTCGCCCACGCCGTCCATGACGTTGCCGAACACGTCCTTCTCCGGGTCGAGCTGGGGTTCCTGCTCGAGCAGTCCAACAGTAAAGCCGTCGGTGAGGCGAGCTTCGCCAGTGAACTCAGTATCGAGGCCGGCCATGATTTTGAGCAGCGACGACTTACCGCTGCCGTTGGCGCCGATGACGCCGATCTTGGCGCCGGGAAAGAACGACAGGTTGATGTCGTCGAGGATCTGGCGGTCGGGCGGGTAGAACCGGCCGAGCTTGTGCATGGTGAAGATGTACTGGGCACTCATGGGCAGCGAGGCTACTTCGGCCGAGCCAAGAGTTGTGCGTTGGCGAACTACGATCGTCGGATGGGTTTCCTTGACGACGTATCCAAGATCTTCAAAAGTGCCAAAGGCGCGCTCGAATCGAACCTGGCGAAAAAGGAGCGGGACTTGGCCGCTTCGCCCCAGGAAAAGCTCGATGCCGCCCTCTCCGACATCGACGACCCAATCGATGATCCGTTGGCGGCGGTCCGCGCCAAGATCGATCAGAAGACGGCGATGGCCGATGCCAAGGGCGAACTCAGCGAAGATGCCGCCGCCCAAAGCAAGAACCCATTGGCGGCCGAGGCCAAGCGGTCCGAAGAGATCAGTGCCACGGCTGGCGAACCGATCGCTGAAGGCGACTCCGCTGACGCCGTCAATTCGAGCGGCGGTGACGCAAGTGACGCCAGCGAGATCAAGGCGGTGCTGTTCGACTTTGGTGGCGTGGTTACCACCAGTCCGTTCGAGGCCTTTGCCCGGTTCGAAGAGGCGCAGGGCTTGCCGGCCGACATCATCCGCACCATCAACTCCACCAACCCTGACACCAACGCGTGGGCACAGTTCGAACGCAACGACGTCGACCGGGCTAGATTCATCGAGCTCTTCGGTGCCGAGGCGAAGGCGTTGGGGCACGACATCGATGGGGGAGCGGTGCT
The DNA here is from genome assembly GCA_938023735.1 of uncultured Acidimicrobiales bacterium. Taxonomy (GTDB): domain Bacteria; phylum Actinomycetota; class Acidimicrobiia; order Acidimicrobiales; family SHLQ01; genus CALLQB01. The sequence continues at coordinate 2,400 of CALJDK010000146.1, read as the reverse complement.
CGACCTTCTCAAGGGCGATATTCGGCCCGAGATGGTCGACATCATCAAAGAATGCAAAGCCCGCGGCTTCAAAGTGGCGTGTCTCACCAACAACATTTCATCAGGTGAGGCTGGCGCCGGTGCCGAAGAGGTCGGCGAGATGGCCAAGGTGATGGAACTGTTCGACGAAATCATCGAGTCATCCAAGGTCGGGGTGCGCAAGCCCGAGCTCAAGTTCTACGAGATCGCATGCGAGCAGGTTGGCGTGAAGCCTTCAGAGTGCGTGTTCCTCGACGATCTCGGGGTGAACCTTCGACCGGCCCGAGCCATGGGCATGACAACGATCAAAGTAGTGAACGCCGCCGACGCCATCGCCGAACTCAAGGCTGCGCTCCCGGTGGCCTGATACGGACGTTTCGCGGGCGTACGCCTACGGTCGGTAGAGATCCTCCAAGATTCAGCACGAAGTGCGTGTCGGAACCGTCGCTACGTAGTTCCTCAAAACCACAAGAACGATAGAGGGCTACGGCAGATACCCAGGGTGTGTCGGTCAGGACATCAATCGCTCTGTAACCTCGCCGACGACCGCGTTCGCACAACTCAAGGACGACCATTTTTGCCAGGCCGTGCCGTCGCTTCGCTGGCGTCACAGACACCCGCACGATTCGGCCGCGCACGCCCCGTTCCTGCAAGAGCATGCCAGTAGCCACGATCTCGTCCTCGTGTTCGACAACGACCACCTCTGCGCCCCTTGCAAGGTAATTGCTGGCTATGTCAGCGAGATCGGAGTTGTAGGAACTGTCGAACGAGTTGCCCCATCGTTCTCGCAGCCCGCCCAGGATGAGGCGCCGGACGGCAACCTGGTCACGAGTCGCAAAATCTCTGAGCATGGCGCAAGTATTGCGGAACCGGGGTTGAGCAGTCATGGGTGGCGGGCTGATTGTTAGTGTCACACCCTGAAACTACAGTCGTACATATGTTCGATTATGAGATTGTGCGAGATGACGCGGCGAGTGAGGCGTGTCCTGTGCAGTTGGCCGCAGGTGTGGCCGAGTTGGATGATCTTGGGCAGATGTTGTCGTTGGTGGGCAAGGTTGATTGGGACGCGTTTCACGCCGAGCATTTGCTGGATGTGATGGCCGATCTTGAGGTTTTACGGTCGCGCTTGGATGCGATTGCGGTGGGGGTGACGAGCAAGGTTGATTCGTCGCATGCTCCTCGGGCGGCTGGATATCGCAATGCTGCTGGTGTGTTGAAGTCCGAGTTGGGGTTGCCGGGGCCCGAGGCGTCCCGGCGCACGACGTTTGCTCGGCGGGTTCGGAACCGGGCGTCGATGGAAGCTGTGCAGGCGTCATTTTTGGAGGGGCGTATCGGGTTTGCGCAAGCGTCGTTGATTGCGAAGTATTCGGTGCGCGACGAGGTGTCGTGGGCGTTCGATGAAGCGGTCGAGTCGTTCTTTTTGCCGATTGCCGAGGCGAAGCCGTTCAAGTTTTTCGAGAACGCGTGCCGCGAGTGGTTCGCGCAGCGCGACCTCACCCAGGGCGAGGCCCGCGATCGACGTCAGGATGGCCTTCAGAAGGTTCGAGTATCGACATCGTTTGACGGGATGGTCCGGCTCGATGGTTGGCTCCCAACCGTTGCGGGTGAGGTGGTGTCGTTGGAGTTCGAGCGTCTCCGTAGGCATCTCTATGACCTCGATTGGCAGCGGGCCAAAGACCGTTTGGGGCGCGATCCGTTGCCCGATGAGTTGGGCCGTACCGCCGACGAGCGGTCGGTAGCGGTGTTAGTGCTGATGGCGCAACGCTCGGCGTCGCTGGGCGATAGTCCGGTCACGGCGTTGCCGTGTGTGAATATCACAATGGACTACGAAACGTTCGTTGCCGCCAGTAGCGAGCTTGTGGGGTTGCCTGCCCTGTACCCGGCGGGTGGGGTGTGCCGCACCGAGCTTGGTATAGCCGTGTCTCCTCGCAACGCCGTTGAGGTGTTGTTGGAGGGCCATATTCGACGGGTGGTGTTTGGGCCCGACGGGCATGTTCTCGACTTTGGTCGCAAAGATCGGTTCTTCACCCGCGGGTTGCGGGAAGCGATCATGTTCCGAAATCGTGAATGTGTGGTGCCCGGTTGTGATGTGCCAGCAAGGTTCTGCGAAATCGATCACTGCACGTCGTGGTCTGATCTGGGCCACACGTCGGAGCCGAACGGTGATTGTAAGTGCCGTTTCCATAACGGGCTCAAAGGGCCTCGTAGTGCCGACCCGATCATCAACCCGCAGTCAGGGATGGTCGGGTTTCATGTAGATCCGCACACCACAAAATGCCGCGACCGGCTCTCGCCGGCCCGAAAACGAAGAGCCCGAGCCGCCGAAGCGGCCGGCTACGAATCAGCCGAAGCGGCAAGCCGCATGACCCAACGGGAAGCAAA
>CALJDK010000145.1 GCA_938023735.1 uncultured Acidimicrobiales bacterium | reverse complement strand
TATCACTGACCGTGGTGACGAGCGCGCGCGACTTTGCGAGAACCGCATCGTAGCAACGATGTGAAGCCGGTGGTCTCAGACTAGGTGTCAGACGAGGGGTCAGACGACAAGCCGGCCGCCAGTCCGCGACACAGGTGTCAGACACGAGTGTCGCGCCCCGGGGAGACGCTGGGAGTCGTGCCGCAGCGCAAGCGAAGGCCGAGGTTCAAGGCTGTGCCCGATAGCGAAGCGCAGAGAGAGCGAACTTGTGAGCGAAGGACCAGAAACAGAGTCCCGCGACACAGGTGTCTGACACGAGTGTCGCGCCCCGGGGAGACGCTGGGAGTCGTGCCGGAGCGCAAGCGGAGGCCGAGGTTCAAGGCTGTGCCCGATAGCGAAGCGCAGAGAGAGCGAACTTGTGAGCGAACGACCAGAAACGGGGCTCAGCTGATCCAGCTGATTGCTTGAATCTCGCTGTATGCCTCGAGTCCCCAGCGGCCGCGATCGCGGCCTACGCCCGACATTTTGTAGCCGCCAAACGGGGCTTCCATGTGGGGCTGGATGAGGTTGAGTCCAACGTTGCCGGTTTCGAGTTGTTGGCCAATGCGGTAGGCCCGCGATTGGTCTTCGGAGAAGACGTAGCTGTAGAGCCCGTAAATGGAGTTGTTGGCCATGGCAATGGCTTCGTCGTCGCCGTCGTGGGGCATGATGACCACCACCGGCCCGAAGGCCTCTTCTTGCACGACGTGCATATCGGGCGTGCAATCGGCAAGCAGCGTGGGAGCGACAAAGTAGCCGGGCAGGTCGGGGCGTTCTCCGCCACAAACAAGCGTGGCGCCGTCGTCGACGCCACTCTGGATGAAGGTTTCGACTCGGTCACGGTGGGTTTCGGTGATGACGGGACCGACCAGGGTGTCGTCGGCTCGAGCGTCGCCGACCTTCAGGAACCCCGATACTCCTTTGAGCGCCTCAACGGTTTCGTCGTACTTGCTGCGATGGCAGATGACACGGGTGGGTGCGGTGCAGATCTGGCCGGAGTGGAAACCCCAAACGGTGGCGATGGCGCCGACTGCTTTCCCGACGTCGGCATCATCGGCCATGATGAGCGCGCCCTTGCCGCCGAGTTCCATCAAGAGGCGTTTCATGGTCTTACCCGAGTTCTCGTAGATCTTTGAGCCGATCATTGAACTGCCGGTGAAGCTGATCATGTTGACGTCGGGCGAGTCGACGATGGCTGCGGGAGCTTCGGGGCCCGAGCCAGTTACGACGTTGACGACGCCGGGCGGAAAGCCAGCCTTTTCGATCGCTTCGGCAAGGAGAAGGATGCCGAGCGGGTCCTGCGGAGCAGGCTTGATGATGCAGGTGCACCCCATGGCCAGGGCTGGGCCGATCTTTCCCGCAACATTGGTAAGCGGGAAGTTGTAGGGGGTGATAGCGGCGACAACACCGACTGGTTGGCGATGAACCGCTGCGCTGATAAGCCCGGCTGGCCCAAGAGGTGAGGCGCCGACCGGCTGCGGCATCAGCGACTCGTTGAGGTCGGGGATGGACGAGTAGTAGCGGAACCGGTCGATGGTTGGCCCGCCGACCTGCATGGTTGCGGCGATCTTGAGGGTGGCGCCGGTTTCGGCCTGCACCGTGTCAACCCAGGCGTCAGAATCTTCTTCGAGCACATCGGCGAGGCGAGCAAGGTAGACGCCCCGCTCCCCCGGCGACAGTGCCTTCCATGCGGGAAGGGCCGCCTTTGCTGCGGCCACAGCGTCGAGTGCCTGAGCTGCGGTGGCCTCGGGCGCATGACCGACCACGTTGGTGGTGTTGGGGTCGACGATTTCATAGCTCGACGCCGTTGGTTCCCACCGACCGTTGATGAACAGCTTCCATTCCTTTTGGACGTCGATGTTCAGATCTGCGCTCATTTGGGTCCCTCAGTTCCTGGCTTTGTCAGCCTGAACGTAACCAGTACAGCGGCAAAAGAAAAAGCGTCGGGCCAAAACGCCGAATCTCGTGACACTGGCGAGATCCGCGTGATGCGGTCTGCGGTGTCACGAGACTGTGGGGGCGGACGGTCAGGGACAAAGGGCAGAAGGAGCAGGCGGTTTGCCTTACAGGTCGACGGGAAGCAGCACCCGGTCGATCGTGTGGACGAAACCGTTGTTGGCCCGGATGTTCGAGCGTCGAAGCGAGACCTTTGCGTCCTTGACGTCGGGGTCGGCGTCGACGAGCGAGCGACGGTCAACGCTGAAACTGGCGCCCTCAAGTGCGGTGGCCACGGAGTCGGTGTCAAAGAGCACGTTGTCGATGGTGAGACGCTCGGGAGGAACGTGGTAGAGCAAGACGTTGGTGAGCACGGGGATGGGGTCGCCGCCACCAAGTTCGGTAAGCGCTCCGACCAAGAAGTTCCAAGCGGCTTCTTCGCCCTCACCGGTGAAACCGAGGTCGATGGCGAGCTTTACAAACGCAATGTCGGTTGGCGCGAAGACGGTGAAGTCGATGTCGGGACTCGCCAAGGTCTTGGCGAGACCCGCGGTGACGACTGCGTTCAGAAGAATGTCGAAGTCTTTGTGGTGGTTGTACCCACGACTACGCAGCGACCCCCGACTCTGGATGCAAAGAATCCGAAACTATGCGGCTTGGGAGGTGTCGGTGCTCCATCGAACCGAGAGCCCCAACAGCGTTTCGATGCCGGCAAAATCCTCGGCAAACAGCGCTTCAAGCTGCTCACGCACTCCGGCCGATAGCTCGTTCGGACCGGCGAGTGGTCGGTACGACGGCATACGAACTTGGAGCGCTGGGTCGAGATCGAGGAAGTTGAGAATCCGGTGGTATTCGGCCGCAGGATCTTCGAAGAAGGACTCGGCCTCGACGACGTGGATGCGGTGACGGTCGACGTGTGCGAGCCAGGTTCGAAGCTGTGCGCCGTAGAGCCCATTTCGGACATACCCGAACTGTCCGCCGTCGATCGACCGGGAGTCGAGGCGGTTGATGAGTTCAAGGTCGACGGTGACGCATCGCTCGAAATTCCGGCGTTCGATTCCGATGCTCGTGTTGTGCCGATGGTGGGCCACGGCCCGGGCGATGGGGTCGCGGAGCATGACGAGCAGCTTGACGTCGGGAAGGGCCCGTTGGATTCGTGGCGCCGAGGCGGCCGTCCACAAATAGTGGTTCGAGCACTCGCCGGTGATGCACGGCGCCTGGAGCGATTTCGAGCGGGCGATAAGGGTGCTCTTTAGCGGGAAGTGCGATCGGTACCAGTTGGCGCCTTGGTAATAGGAGTCGCCGAAGTAACCGACGTTCTTCCGGGTTGACGGAAGTACCTGGCGGTGTTTTCCGAGGTAGCGCCACAGGGTTGAGGTGCCAGCTTGGTCAGCGCCGAGGATAAGAAAGGATGGACTCGAACGGAACCGGGCGGTATCGGCCCGGAAGTTCGGCCATACCGCTTCACGCACCCGTGAGCGGAGACGCGGGCTCGACTCGCCGCCCGGAAATACCGGGTTCGAGTCGGGTTGCGCCTTTCGAGAGCCTGCCATCTCCTTCAATCGGCGCGAGTGATGCGAAACCAAGCGGGCTGGCCGATCTGCGCGACAATTATGGGCACACTCGAAGGAGAACGCGGAGAAATTGCGAGGAGACGGTGAACACAACGTGAGCACCCCCAATACGCTGCGCGCTGCCCTAGCCGAGCGGCTGTCGGCGATGTACGCCGCCGAAGTTCCGAAGTACGGGCATCTTGTCGACGCAACCGCCCGAGTGAATGCGGCTTCGACCGGAACGACCGGCTCGGCAACGGAAGACGATGGTATCCGCAGCAACCGACTGGGTTCTGAGCGGCACGGTGCAGTCCGGGTGGCCAGCTTTGCTGAGTTGGCCCAGATGGCTCGGCTGTTCCGCTGCTACGGGATGCAGGCAGTCGGCTTCTATGACTTACGGACCAGCGCCACCCCAATCCCGGTGGTGTCGACGGCGTTTCGCCCAATCGATCCGGCCGACATGGCGGCGAGTCCGTTTCGGATGTTCACCTCGACGCTCGTGGCCGACGATGGGCGCTTCTTCTCCCCCGACCTGCAGGCCGAACTGGCCCGCCGCGTGGCCGATCGGCAGCTGTTTTCCGCAGAGCTCACCGATCTGCTCGACCAGATCGACAGCAGTCTCAACCGCGATTCAGACAGCACCTCCGGCGGCATCTTCGCCAGCGCTTTTGAGGCTGCTCCGGACATCAGCAGCCAGTTCGTCGACCTGACCGTCGACGTTTTTCGGCTCAATACCGAACCTCTCGATGCGGACTGGCACGACCTTCTCGACCAGGTGTCGCCAGTGGCGTCCGATATCGCGGCTGCTGCCGGAACCCATCTCAACCACCTCACACCCCGGGTAACCGATATCGAAGCGCTGCACGCCTTGATGGAGGCCGAGGGCGTGACCATGATCGACCGAATCCAAGGCCCTCCCTCGTGGGACGGCCCCGATGTGTTGTTGCGACAAACCTCGTTTCGAGCGCTCGACGAGCCGCGGGTGTTCCTCTCAGAAACCGGGAAAGCGGCTGAACGAACCGTTCGTGTGCGATTCGGTGAGGTAGAGCAGCGCGGCATTGCGCTGACGCGGCAGGGCC
>CALJDK010000144.1 GCA_938023735.1 uncultured Acidimicrobiales bacterium | reverse complement strand
GCAAACGAGCCCTAGACAAACTCGTAACCGTCATAGAAACCGAAGGCAAAACCTGGTCCTAGCAACCCGGAACCCGGAACCCGGTACCAGGCACCTTTCGGCCCCCTGGTACCTGGCACCTTTCGGCCCCCTGGTACCTGGCACCTTTCGGCCCCCTGGTACCTGGCACCTTTTTGGGGTTTTGGTGCCAGGGTTAACCTTTAGTTGAGGGTTAGGTGTCGACTCTGATTCGGCCGCTGCCTTCTTTGAAGAGGACGTCGTTGTATGCCTCGTAGGGGCCTAGGCGGTCGTTGAGTGCCTCGCTGTGGAAACTTAGGTAAATGGCTCGGCGGCCGGGACCGGGCTGGGTTGGTGGTGGTGCAACATGCCAGGTGTGGCCCATGTGGACGGTGAGATCACCGGGCTCGGTATCGATGGCAAAGGTCTGCCAGTCGTCTTTCGGTCGACTCCCGATTACGGCGGTGTCGGTTGAGCCCGGCAGGTAGTGCACTTGGCCCGTTTCTTCGGTGGCCGCATCGAGCTGAATACCCAGGTTCATTCCCGGGCACAGCAGGTCATGGCCACCATTTCCGCAATCGGTATGCCACGGAAGATCAGCCAAGCCCTGAGCCACATCGTGATACTTGATAACCACCGAATGCCCGTCGCTGTGCCGGTCGCAGCAGACGAGCCCGTTCCCTGGCAGCGCACCAACTCGAAGGATTCGAGGGTCAACCGTGAGCGAGTCGATGAGCGTCGATTGATCGCTCAGGTAGTTGACCCGACAGCAAACCTCGTCACCCGAACCCAGCGTGGCCCACCACGACCTGCCATCGCTCGGCGTCGCCGCCGCCTTCGCCCGCTCGACGTCGGCGCGCATCGTGGCAACCTCGTCGGGGGTAAACACGCCTTTGATGAGTACGAACCCATAGGTGGCGAGTGCCTCGGACATTTCGACGTCGTTTTCCGCAGACGGATCGTCGAGGGTGAACGCTCGGGGTGGGTCGAAAGGTTCGGCCGGTGGGGTATAGATCGGATGTCGAAAGTACAGGTTCTTCAGCCCGGCATCCCATGCCACGAACTCAGCGAACCCGCCGATCGAGAACGTGATGCGCTCGGTCATGGCAAGGCTGATAATCCCCAAGTACTGCGAGGCGAAGAGTTGCCACGTTGACTCGTCGAACACGATCACACAATCGGCGGACGAACCCGACTCGAGCACAACACCGTCGCTGGTCTGTCGATACGTAAATGAACGGCCATCTGACAACTCAAAGGCGATCGAAGCGTCGCGAGGGGCCACCTTGATCGGGTTGACCTCACCCAGGTGCTTTGCGAGATCGTCGTGGAACTGGTCGAAGCTTACGGACGCGGCACCGACGTCGAACATCAGCCTTCTCCCCCGCTACCCACGCCACCTGCACTCCCCGAACGATGACCATCGTGGTAGTACTTCGGCGCCCACACATCGAGCGGGTTCTCGCCCTCTTCGGTAGGCATCCGCCACGTTTCGACCCGAGCATCGGCAAGGAGCAGCGAGTACAGCGCCCGCGGTTCGTCGTGGGTGTCGGTGAGGTAGGCGTCGCCGAACCCTTCGGGCACATAACGCATGGTGATGTCTCGGTAGATGTCGCGCCAGCCATCGTCGTTTCCCACATCGAACTCGAGTGCTGCGGTGCCTCGCGCAACGACCTTGCGCATCGACCCTTGGCTCTCGTCGATCGTGCAGCAGACGTTTGGATTGGTCCGCAAATGCCCGAGCCACTCCGACCGAGCCCGCGGGGTAAACCAGATCTTGTCGTCGCGATGCAGAAACCAGATCGGCACAACTGACGGCATCGAGTCGGCGTCGACGGTTCCTAGCCGCAAGAGGTGTCGCGGTTCGGCGAGGAACGCCACTGTTTCATCGGTAGTCATCTTCGGCATGGTGGACTCCTGGTGTCGCGAGGGTCTAGGCAAAACCCACGATCGGGTGCGGAACGTACGGATCTTCAAGTAACGCAGCCTCGTCGGCGGTGAGTTCGATGTCGAGCGCGGCGACGGCATCGGGGATGTGGTGCTCTTTGGTAGCTCCGATAATCGGAGCGGTAACAGCCGGGTTCTTCAGCACCCACGCCAAGGCGATTTGTGCCCGCGGCACGTCGCGAGCATCGGCGACCTGCGCCACCCGCTCGACGATGGTTCGGTCGGATGACTCGTCGTACAGGGTCTTGCCAAACTCATCGGTCTCGGACCTTGTGGTTTCGGTGCCCCAGTCGCGGGTGAGCACGCCACGAGCCATCGGGCTCCAAGGGATAACGGCGATTCCTTGGTCGACGCAAAGCGGCAGCATCTCGCGCTCTTCCTCGCGATTGATGAGGTTGTAGTGCGGCTGCATGCTGACAAATTTGGTCCAACCTCGGAGCTCGCTGGTGTACAACGCTTTCGAGAACTGCCAGGCATACATTGACGATGCGCCGATATAGCGAACCTTGCCCGAACGGACGACGTCATTCAGCGCCTCCATCGTTTCCTCGATAGGGGTGTGGTAATCCCAGCGGTGAATTTGGTAGAGGTCGATGTAGTCCATATCGAGTCGCCGAAGACTGTTGTCGACCTCGGTCATGATGGCCTTGCGCGACAGCCCTCGGCCGTTGCGGGTCGGACGCATCACCCCGCAAGCTTTGGTGGCGATGACCAGGTCCTGCCGGTCGTAGCTGCTGCTCAGGTCGGCCAGCGCTCGTCCGAGGATTTCCTCGCTCGAACCAGCCGAGTACACGTTGGCAGTATCGAAGAAATTGATGCCGGCTTCGAGCGCCTGTTCGAGAAACGGCCGGCTGGCTTTTTCGTCCAATGACCACGGGTGGGGGCCGAGGGCTGGGTCGCCGTAGCTCATGCAACCGAGCGAGAGGCGTGACACCTGCAGGCCGGTGTTTCCGAAACGTGTGTACTTCATTGCGTGTCTCTCCCGTGATTCTCCTACTGTCCTACCATGACTGGATCCAAGCTCAATCTTTCCGCTGACGAAGTGCTCACCACCACCCGTGCGGTGCGCAAGCGCATCGACTTCGACAAGCCCGTCGAGCGCGAAGTGATCATGGAGTGCGTCGACATCGCGCAACAGGCACCCACCGGCTCAAACAATCAGGGTTGGCGTTGGATGTTCGTTGAGGATCCCGACAAGAAGGCAGCGATCGCCGACATGTACCGCGCCAACTTCTACCCCTACATCGGCGCCGACAATCCCGATGAGGTTCCCGTGCGCGACGAAAGCGCCACTGCGGGCGAGCGCATTCTCTCTTCGGCGATGTACATGGCGAAGCGGCTGCACGAGGTCCCGGTGATGGCAATTCCGCTCCACACCGGTCGACTCGAGGGTGCCAACACCTTTCGACAAGCTTCGTCGTGGGGTTCGGTGTTGCCCGCCGTCTGGAGCTTCCTGCTTGCGTTGCGCGAGCGTGGCATCGGTAGTTCGTGGACCACGCTGCATCTACCCAACGAACGCGAGGTGGCCGAACTTTTGGGAATCCCGTACGACGATTACACCCAGGTCGGTATGTTCCCCATCGGCTACACGGTGGGCACCGACTTCAAGCTTGCCCAGCGGATCCCCGCCGAGAAGTTCGTTCACTGGGACACTTGGTAGGTGCCAACATCCGCCGTTAACGGCATCGACATCTACTACGAGCTTCATGGCGACGGTCCTCCAGTTCTGCATATCTCCGGTTCGGGGGCGACGCTCAAGTCGACGATGCCAAAGCACTTCCCTCTGAACACCGGGTTCGAAGTTCTGCATTACGACCAGCGCGGGATTGGCCAGACCAGCATCCCCGATGGGCCCTACGAAATGGCCGACTACGCCGCCGATGCTGCCGCGCTGATTCGCACTATCGGCTGGGACACATGCCATGTCGTTGGAACCAGCTTTGGCGGCATGGTGGCCCAGCACTTGGCGATTGGCTACCCCGAACTCGTCGACCGGTTGGTGCTGCTTTGCACGTCGCCCGGCGGCACCCTGCCATCGTTTCCCCTCCACACCATTGCGCCGCTCGACGCCGAGAGTCGCCTCGAACTCATGCTTGGCCTCTTCGACAACCGGTGGAATCCGGGCGCCGACCAACCAATCCCGGGCCTACCCGATGCGATCTACGACGGTTACATCAACAGCACCCGCGCCGGACTTCACGGCGACGCCAAACGCGGACTCGAGGAGCAACTCGATGCACGGGGGCGGCACGATACCCAGCGTCGGCTCGGCGAGATCGCAGCCCCAACGCTGGTGTGCTCGGGCGAGTGGGATGACCTGGCTCCGGTAACCAACGGATTGGCGTTAGCCGAAGCGATCCCCAACGCCGAAATGCGCATCTTCGATGGCGGTCACCTGTTTCGATTCCAAGATCCGACGGCGTACCCCACCATCAGCGATTTCCTTCACGGCGATCTCGAAGCTTCGTAGCGCGCCGTGACATCAGCACCAACTGTGGCCCCGGAAGGATCGGCCGCCGAGCTCAGCCAGGGGCTTCTAGGCGCCGCCATCGCCGTTACCGCCTGGAGCACCGGCACCATTTTGGCCAAGGCCATCGACATGCCGGCCCTGTCGCTCGGCGTCTACCGCTTCGGCATCTTCTCGATCCTCATCACGATCTTCATGCGCGCACGCGGCATCCCGTTGCGGCGCGAGATTCTTCGCTACTCGGCTCTAGGAGGCATTGCGCTGGGGCTCGACATCGCCTTCTTCTTCTCGGCGGTCCGGCTGACCACCGTGGTCAACGCCACCCTCATCGGGTCGCTCCAACCGATCCTCGTTGGTGTGGTAGCCGCGGTGTTCTTCGGCGAGACGATTCGCCGAACCGATGCGATGTGGTCGCTGTTGGCTTTGGCCGGAGTGATTGGCGTGATTCTGGCATCGGGTGAGTCGCCCGAGTGGAGCATAAAGGGGGACTTACTCTCGCTGGCGGCGATGTTCATGTGGGGCGGCTACTTCATCTTCTCAAAGCAGTCGAAGAAGCACCTGTCCCCCACCGAGTACACGGCCGGAACCACGATCTGGTCCGTCGTGATTCTGCTGCCACTGAGCATCGCGTTCGGGCAGGACCTTTCCCCTCCGTCGGCCGATGCCTGGGTGCAACTCGCAGCGATGCTGGTCGTTTCGGGCGTCATTGGCCACGTGCTTATGAACTGGTCATTGGTGCGAATTCCGCTCTGGGTTGGGTCGACCTTCACGCTGTTCATCCCCGTTGCCGCGGCGCTGATGGCCTGGGTATTCCTGGATGAGCCTCTTACTTGGATGCAGGCAATCCCCGTAGCCGTGGTCATCTTCGCGCTTGCAGCGATCGTGCGAGGACAGTCGGCCGACAGTACCGCTACCGAAGACGAAGCCCGCGACCAGATCGTCCCGGACGACGCAATCGAAATCTTGGGTGACCTCCCGTAGAGTTCGGCCATGACCGTTGATTCTGAGATTGTGATCGAAACCGGCGATGGCGCAATGGGCGCGTTTATCACCCACCCCGAGGGCGACGGGCCGTTCCCGATGGTGTTGTTCCTCATGGATGCGCCGGGCAAACGTGAGGAGCTGCACGACATGGCGCGCCGGTGGGCAAAACTTGGCTACTACGTCGCGTTGCCGCACCTGTACTATCGGTCGACCGATTCCTTCGAGCTCGATTTCAACTCGAAGGAATCGCTGAAGGAAATGACGTTGCTGATGTACAGCCTCAGCAACCGGATGATCGAGCGCGACGCCGCCGCTGTCTTCGCCCATGCCGACACCGATCCGAAAGCCGACGCCTCACAGGTCGGCTGTGTCGGCTACTGCATGAGCGGCCCGTTTGCCGTTTGGGTTGCGGCAGCTCACGCCGACCGGGTGAAAGCGTCGGCGTCGATCTACGGGGTTCGGCTGGTGGTGGAGCCCGATGAAAACAACGATTCTCCGCACAGCAGACTCGGCGATATCACCGGCGAACTCTACGTCGCCTGCGCTGAACGAGACTCCTACGCTCCGCCCGAGATGGTCGATGCCATGGAGCAGTTCATGGCTGACTCTGGCGTTCGCGGCAGCTTGGAGCGGTATCCCGATACCGATCATGGCTTCGCGTTTCCCGACCGAGCGGTGTACAACGCCGATGCGGCCGAACAGCACTGGCAGGTCCTTACCGACCTGTTCGCCCGCAACCTTTCGGCTGGATAGCCACCGCGGTTCCTACGACGCGGCCATGTGAAAGCCACCGAGTTTCTGTACCACGGGCGACCGCAGGTAGGCGATGGAGATCGCGCACACCACCGCCAGCGAGGCGTACATACCTCGGAAGCCTGAAGCATCGGCTACCAAGCCCAGAAGTGGTACGCCCAGCGAACTTCCGAGGTCGTTGCAGAACGTGATGGTGCTCACCACTCGGGCTCGCGCTGCTGCGGGTGAGCTGTCGGCTGCCACCAAGATGAGCAGCGGCGTCAGGAAGGCTAGTCCTCCAGCCAAGAAGAGCGCCGAGGCAAACAGCAGCGTCGAGCCCTGAGCGAACGCCGCCGAAAGCGCCGAACCGATGATCGAGACATAGGCCACCGTGGCGAGGCGAGATCGATTCGGGTGGTTGAGGATTGGGCTCGAACCGAGTCGCAGCACCAGCGCGGCGATACCGAACACAAACAGCACCCAGCGTGCGCCGCCGGCCCCCAACTCGTCGGACCACGGAGTGATGAACGCGTTGAAGGCGATGAACGCCAGCAGGGCCGCCATGTTCGCAACACCCAGACGAAACCCAACCGGATGCAGTAGATCGCGCATCGCTCCGAGCGTGGGATCGGCATCGGCAGGGGTGGTATCGGGAATGAAGAAGGCCAACAAGGTCGCCACCACCACCAGACCACCGGCCGCAGCGTACGCCACGGAGAATCCATACGACTCAAACAGCAGGTCGCCAATGAGCGGGCCGAGCGCAAAGCCCACAAAGGTCATCGACGCAAAGATGCTGAACACCGCAGCCCGGCGTTCGGGGGTCGGCAACTCGGTGGCCACCGTTGCCAGGCCCACATACAGAATCGAGCCACCCATTCCGGCGCCGAACCGAGCGGCCAGAAGTGGCCAGAGCCCCAGATCGGCCGCCGGCACGTAGGTGAACTGCATGGCGCCAACCAGCACAAGCCCAGCGATGACGCCGTTGCGGCGGCCGAACCGATCGGTGAGGTACCCCACAAAGGGCCGCAGCACCATCAGCCCTACACCAAATGCCGAGAACGCCAACCCGATTTCCAGGTTGCCACCGTCGAGTTTCTGGTCAACCATCCTCGGTAGCACCGGGAAGCTCAGTCCGCTCGACGCAAAGTACGTAGCGGTCACAATCAGCAGCGCTGGAACCGCAAATACCGACCGGTCGGGCGGGGTTTGGTTGGTAACTATCGCTTCTTCAGGTTGGGTCACGTCCTGGTTGGTCGTGCTTCTACCCAGGCCAGAAAGTCTTTGCGATCCCAGGTATTGATGACCAACTCTTTGGGCGCCCAGCCACGTTGCGCTGTCTGCACGCCGTACTCCATACGGCCGAGTTCGGAGGTGTGGTGGCTATCGGTGTTGATGACCAGCTTTACCTCGTGCTCGACGGCCCGGCGAACCACATCGGATGCAGCATCGAGTCGTTGCAGCGCTCCGTTGACCTCCAGGGCCACATCGAAATGCTTGAGCGCATCGAGCACCGCATCGACATCAAACTCGATGCCGGGACGACGCCCGATGTAGCGGCCGCTGAGATGACCAATGGAGTTGACGGTTGGGTCGGAGATGGCGGCGATTAGTCGATCGGTTTGGGCGTTTGGTTCCTGGTCGTAGTGGCTGTGAACCGACGCCACCGTGTAGTCGAACAGGGCGCGGAAATCGTCGTCGTAATCGAGGCCGCCTTTGCCGTCGATGTTCAGCTCGCAGCCCCACATCAACAACATGTCGGGATAGTCGGCCTGCACCTGGCTGATGTGTTCGCGGTGCTCCAGCATCTCTTCGGCCGTCGATCCGTTGATGGCTAGGTCGACGCCGTGGTCGGTGATGGCCAGGAAGTCATAGCCGGCTTCCGAGGCCACCTTCACCATGTCTTCCACCGATGACCGGCCATCGCCCGAACGGGCGGTGTGGTAGTGCAGATCGGCGTGAATGTGCTCGCGTTGGATGAACTCGGGCAGCCCGTCGGCCGCAGCCTCGACCTCGCCGGTCGATTCGCGCAACGGCGCAGGTATGTACTCGAGATCGAGCGCTTGGTAGATCTCTTCCTCGGTTCGACTGGCCACAATCGGGCGGTCGTCGCCTTCGAGGGTTTCGTCGGATGTGTCGATCAGCCCGTACTCGTTGAGGGTCATGTTGCGGTCGAGGGCCCGCTGTCGCAGCTTGATGTTGTGGGCTTTCGATCCGGTGAAATAGAGGGTTGCAGCGCCGAACTGGTCGGGCTCGACCACCCGCACGTCAACCTGCAAACCGGTGCGGGTAAGGAACGACGTCTTTGTCTCACCATTGACCACGATGTCGTCGACCTCGCCGTGCTCGACGACAACTTTCATCACCGCTTTTGCGTTGGTAGCAGCAACGGTGATGTCGATATCGCCAATGGTTTCCGACATCCGGCGAAGCGACCCGCAGTACTTCGCGTCGACGACACCCTTCACCGCTTTGAGGTCGTCGACTAGGCGTTCGGCGAGCGGCATCGCATCGGCGATTGGTGTTCGGCGATCTTTGCCGGTCAGACCCAGACGGTCGATGGCTTTCGCGATTTTGGCCTCGCTCTTCTCGCCCATTCCTTTGAGATCACGAATCTTCTCATCTGCGATGGCCGCCTTCAGATCCTCGACGTTCTCGATGCCCAACTCTTTGCGAACCATCATCAGAGTCTTTGGCCCAAGGCCTGGGATGCGCGACAGCTCGACAAACTCGGGTGGATACTTCTTGCGAAGCTTCTCGATCTTTTCTACCGAGCCGCCGTCGACCAGCTCACGAATCTTGGTAGCGGTGGCTTTCCCGACACCCTTGATCTTGGTGAGCTCGGACACCTTCAGACCAGTGACATCATCGCCGTGCTCTTCGATGCCGAGCTTCGCGTTCTCATACGCCCGAACCTTGAACGACTGCGGGCTCCCCTCTTCAAGTGTGGTGAGGGTCACCAGCTCGCTAAGCATCGCCAAAACGTCTCGGTTCGTAGCCATATGCAGACCCTAGACATTCGTTGGCGATTCGTTAATCTCGGCCAACGACAACTGCGACACGTCACAGGAGTCTGGACACCGCTATTTCTCGACGGGGTATTCCTTGTCGAGCGCAGATCGCATTTCGGCTACAAAGCTCGCCGCCTGATCGACCGACTCGCCGTTCAACACCTTTCGCATCAGCGCCGAAGCCACAATCACGCCGTCGGACTCGCGACTCGCGGCCACGGCAGTTGCTGGACCCGAGATGCCGAACCCCACTACGGCAGGTCGGTCGCCAGCGGCTTTCACCCGGCGGGCCAAAACGCTTGCAGCATCGTCGACCTCGCCACGCTCGCCGGTGGTGCCCATCGTGCTGACCACGTAGACAAAACCGGCGGTGTTCTCGACGACCTGCGCCAGCCTGTCGTCGCTGGTTACCGGCGCCGCGAGCAAGATGTTCTCGATGCCATGTTTGGCACCAGCCTCGGCCCAGTCGCCCGCCTGCTCCATAGGCAGGTCAGGAAGAATCGTTGCCCGCACGCCAGCAGCGGCGGCATCGGCGGCAAAGCGCTCGTGGCCGTAGCGGTAGACCAGGTTGTAGTAGGTCATCGCGATAAGGGGAACGCCGTACTCTCGGCCGCGCAGCTGATCGAGCGCATCGGCGGGGGTGATACCCCGGTCGAGCGCCACGACCGAAGCTTCCTGGATGGTGGTGCCATCCATTGCTGGGTCAGAGAAGGGGATGCCGATCTCCACCGCGTCGGCGCCTGCGTCGATAACCGCTTCGACCAGATCGACCCAGTCGTCGGTGATACCCGCGGTTACATACGGCAGTAGCACTTTGCCGCCAGCGGCGATGCGCTCGGCAAGATGGGCTTCGAGCGAAACGCCATTGCGTGATGGGGCGGCGGTGGTGTTCATTGGGCTGCTCCGTTCACGGTTCCGTTTTGGGCGTCGAGGATCTCCTGGACTTGGCGGACATCTTTGTCGCCCCGACCCGACAGGTTGATGAGCACGGTCTTTCCTGCCAGTTGCTCTATCTCCTGCACCACCCACGCCAGCGCATGGGCCGACTCGAGCGCCGGAATAATGCCCTCTCGACGAGAGAGAAGCTGGAACGAGTCGAGCACCTGCTCGTCGGTAACCGGGTAGTACTCGGCTCGCTTGTTGAGCGCTAGGTGCGAGTGCTCGGGTCCGAGGCCGGGGTAATCGAGCCCGGCCGAGATCGACTCGGCTTCAAGGATCTGGCCAACTTCGTCCTGCATAAAGTACGACTTCATTCCGTGCACGATTGCCGGCACTCCCCGCCCGGCGGCGGCGCCTCCTGCAGGTTCGGCGCCGATGAGGCGGACGGTCTCGTCATCGGCAAAGCCCGCAAAGAGACCAGCGGCGTTCGAGCCGCCGCCAACACAGGCCACTGCGACATCGGGCAGACCACCGGTGAGCGCCTCGACCTGCTGGCGGGCTTCGATGCCGATGATTTCGTGGAAGGTGCGAACCATCCACGGGTACGGGTGCGGGCCCATCACCGAACCGAGGCAGTAGTGCGTGTCGGTGACTTCACTCACCCAGGCGCGCATCGCTTCATTGACGGCGTCCTTCAGCGTGCGAGAACCCGACATCGCCGGAATGACCTCGGCGCCCATCAGTCGCATCCGGAACACGTTGAGCGCTTGACGTTCCATGTCGACCTCGCCCATGTAGACCACACAGCTCATGTCGAGAAGAGCGGCTGCGGTTGCGGTGGCAACGCCGTGCTGGCCGGCGCCGGTCTCGGCGATGAGGCGGGTCTTTCCCATGCGTTTGGCAAGCAGCGCCTGCCCAATAACGTTGTTGATCTTGTGACTACCGGTGTGGTTGAGGTCTTCCCGCTTGAGCAGAAGTCGAAGGCCAAGGTCCTGGCTGAGGTTCTCGCATTCGGTGAGCGGCGATGGACGACCGCCGTAGTCGCGTAGAACGTCGATGAATTCGTTGCGAAACTCGGGGTCGGCCCAGGCGTCAAGGAATGCTTCTTCGAGTTCTTGGCATGCGCCGATTAGCGGTTCGCCAACGAACCGCCCGCCAAATTCGCCGAAGAAACCTGCGGCGTCGGGCAGCCCCATATGAGTCGGCGATGCCGCCTCAGGAAACGTGTCGCTCGTGGGTTGTTCAGTAACAGCCATCAGTGGTCCTCACATCATTTCTGGTCCGAATTCAGACTCTTCTAGAACTCTAGACCTCCAACCCTACCCGGGCAAACCGGAATACGGTGTCTGGAACCGTATTCAAATTGATAAACGTCGATCTGAATACGGTGTCTGGAACCGTATTTGGATTGATGGTCGTCGATAGGTGGGTGCCCTAGCTCGACTTGTTGGCGAGGCCGTAGGAGATGCTGAGACGGTCGGAGGTTCGATCGGCGGCGATGGTGCAGCGGTCGCCCACAAGGATTGCTTCGTCGTAGAGAAACGGAACGTCGAACTGGTTGAACGACGTTCGCACCGACAGCAACGCTGGCTCAGTGGTCCGAGTGTCGAGCAGCTTGGCATCGGCCTTCGAAGGTTTCACCGCTCGAATTGCCTCCCGCGCCGCGCCGACCACCCAACCAGTAACCGCCTCGACCGATTGATACAACGACTCTCCGACCAACTTGTCAAAGTCGACCTGCTCGCCCAGCGCCCCGGTGAGATAGCTCCGCTGAAGGCTGAATGGCACACCATCGACCGATCGCCGGCGCACCAAACAGACCATCCCGCCATCGAATCCCAATGCCGAGGCCGCGTCGGATGACTCCTCGGCCGTGCGGCGAACAACATCGAGAACCTCGGTGGCAAGTTCGATACCGGCTGCCTGCATGGTTCCGGCAAAGCTCGACAGGTTCCCGACCCGAACATCGACCGGACGCTCGGCAACGTAGGTTCCGCGACCAGCAGCGATGACGATAAGGCCATCGGATTCAAGGCTCGACAACGCCTGACGCAGCGTCATCAACGACGTGTTGTAGGTCTCGGCCATCACCTGCTGCGATGGCAACTGCTCGCCGGGCTTCAGCGCACCCGAGAGAATCTGATCTCGCATCGCCGAATAGATGACCTGGTATTTCGGCGGCTGCGGAGCTGGCACGTGGCCAAACTACACGCCGGCCAGCGGCGAGGAGCAGGTGAGCGCAAGCAGTGTCTACAGGTCGCGGGCCAGCCGGACGCCGCCCGTGTGCCAGCGGGTGTGAGGATGAAAGAAGTTGCGATAGGTGGTTCGCACATGGCCGACCGGCGTGAGGTAGCCGCCGCCTCGCAACACGTACTGGTTGGCCATGAACTTGCCGTTGTACTCGCCAACCGCGCCGGGAGCGGTGCGGAATCCGGGGTAGGCCGAATAGGCACTCGAGGTCCACTCCCAAACCGAGCCCAGCGAGCCAGTGGCATCTGCCGCGGGACCAACCGGGTGAAAGACCTCGCCGCTGCGAACCTGGGCATCGGCGGGATCGTCGCTCCCAAAGGCCCGCTCCCATTCGAACTCGGTGGGCAGCCGGTGGCCGGCCCAGCGGGCAAACGCATCGGCCTCGTAGTAGGAGATATGGCTTACGGGCTGGTTGGGGTCGATCTGTTGAAGTCCGTGCAGGTTGAAGATGGAACCGTCGGGCCGCCAATAGATCGGCCGACTCCAACCATCGCGCTTCACGGTGCCCCAGCCGTCGCTGAGCCAGAGCGTGGCCTGGTCGTAGCCGCCATCGTCGATGAACTCTTGAAATTGTCCGCAGGTAACGGGCGCATCGGAAATCTCAAAGGCGGGAACAAGGGACCGATGGCGTGGCCCTTCGTTGTCGAAGATGAACTCATCGCCATCGTTTCCGATTTCGATGATCGCTTCGGCATAACCCGACCATCCGCCCGGATGCGAGGCCGACTGAACGACGGGCGCTGTGGTGTACGACGGCGAGAACGGATGCTGGGCCAGCAGGTGGAGCGCATCCATGAGCAACAGCTCCTGGTGTTGCTGCTCATGATGGATACCGAGCTCAATAAGGTCGAGCACGTCGTTGTCCGCAGTGCCAAGATCGAGCAGATCGAGCACCGCTTCGTCGATCTTCACTCGGTAGGCGACAACCTCATCAGCATTTGGTCGAGTGATGAGACCACGCACGTCGCGAGGGTGACGATCGCCAACCGCTTCGTAGTACGAGTTGAACAAGTACGAGTAGGCAGGATCTACCGGATCGCCCGGAAGGACGAACGTTTCAAAGAACCATGTGGTGTGCGCAAGATGCCATTTCGTTGGGCTGGCATCGGGCATCGATTGCACCACCCACTCCTCGGAGGAGAGAGGGGCCGCAAGCTCAAGGGATTCGCGGCGCACCTCGGCGAATCGCTCGGCGAGTCGCTGGGACCGCGAGCGCGAAGGTGTGTGGGGTTCATGCATACTTCAGTAGGAAACGGGGTTGCGGAAGCGATTATTCCTTGTACGACATTAGCTCGGCGAAGGCAGTCGCTATCCATAGGCAGTGGTGATGAGCTCGATGAGGCGCTGCCTGGAAACGCCCACGCTTCGGGCGTGTTCGACAATTTCGTCAACCGATGCGCCGAGTGCCATTTCGCCGATATCGACCGACTCCGATACCCGGGTTCCACGACCAACCCGAGATGTGACGATGCCTTCGTCGGCGAGATGGCGGTATGCCCGCTGCACCGTTTCAAGGCTCACATCGAGCGCTCCGGCTAGTTCGCGGCCAGGCGGCAGCGATTCGCCGGGTTCGAGCTTGCCGTCGACAAGGGATCGCTTCACGCCATCGACGATCTGGTTAAAGAGTGGCCGATCTGATGCCAGGTCGAGTGTGAGGATCATACGCTCGACCGTTGGTCGAGCAGCGCCGAGATCACCGCAGCGGGTCGCTCGGGGTCGTCGAGCGTTACGTGCAGCTGCGCCCCATCGGTGCGGGTCACTGTCAATGCCGGACCCGAGCGGGTGAGCACTGCGGTCTGTCCTTTTCCACGAACTCGCCATCCGAACCCACCAAACTGCATCGCTTTCACCGAGCCGGCCTCGGCCATGACGATCTGGTTCAGCGGAACCGTGGTTCGGGGGAATCCGAGCACACCGGCAACCCGCACCCCACTTGGGCCAGCGGTGACATCGAATGACGACGTCGTCAGAATCACCAAAACCGTGACGACGACCAGACCGAGCAGCCACCACGACGTCACGCCGGCGACAACGATGTTCATGAAGGCGAAGAAGGCTACGAGCGCCATCAGGTTCCGACCCATTGGCGTCCGACCAGACCACACGGCCGTCTGGCCTTCGGGGATCGGAAACCGCTCGGCCGAACTGGGCGCGGGTGCGGCGGTGTCGGCGATAGCTGGCGCCGGGCCAGCAAGTTTGGAAGCAATAACCCCCGCCCCGAAGGCCACTGCAAGCGACACCGGGATGACCCAGGTCGGGAAGTTGGGCGCTTCAGTCGAGTCGAGCGAGACCGTGGCGGTCAAAACCATGACCACCCCGAGAAACGCCGACAGGCTCGCAGGAAGTGCGTGAAACAGGCCCGGCGAGAAGGACTTGGAGGTCGACATGATGGAAATCGCAACAAAGGGTGCGGATACAGCGAACGTAATCGCAGCCACAAACCACGGGAGGTTTGCCCGAGAGATGAACCCGTCGGCAGCGCCGTCGCCTCCCCAGTGAATAGCCACCTGCTCGGGCAGGCGGTCGTTCACGATCAGCAGATACAGCGTCGCCGCGATAACGATGAGAAGCGGCACGCCGAATGCGGCAAGCAGTTGCCGAGTTGATGGTCGTTCCATGACGGTTTTACTCTCTCTCGTCTCTTTTGATTGACCGGGTTGCACCCTTTCAATCATATTGAAGGGTTTGAACCATGTCAATCAGTTTCTGGCGGACAAGTTTGCTGACCCTCCAACCACCCCACCTTGTACTACCCCGCGCCAACTAAGTAGTGCAAGTTACACTGGCACATCATGAACCCGTAGCGATAGTGTCGCTCCATGACGACTGATCACCCACTCGTTCTCGCCGGTCAATACGGATCGCCGTACACGCTGAAGATGCGGGCCGTTCTGCGTTACCGACACATTCCGTTCCGCTGGGTGCTTCGCGATTCGAAGTGGGACGACCTTCCCCCTCCCCCGGTTCCGATCATTCCGGTCATTGCATACCCGAACCCCGATGGCAGCCACGGCGACATTACGGTCGACTCGTCGCCCCAAATCATGCGACTCGAAACCGAGTTTGCCGACCGCAGTGTGGTGCCGAACGATCCGGCATTGGCGTTCCTCGATGCGCTGCTCGAAGACTATGGCGACGAGTGGGTTACCAAAGCGATGTACCACTACCGCTGGGCCTATAGCGACGACATCGACAAGGCCGGAAAGCTCTTGCCACTCTCGCAGAACCTTCAGGTGGGAAGCGACAGCGCCCAGCAGGCCTACGACTTCATTACCAGTCGCCAGATCGGCCGCCGCGAGCTGGTTGGCTCAACCGACTTCAACCAGCCGCTCATCGAAGGCTCCTACCGGGCCCTCCTCGATCTGCTCACCGAACGCCTCGCAACCGGTGATTTCCTTCTCGGCGACCGCCCCGGTCGCGGCGATTTCGGAATCTTCGGGCAGCTCAGCCAGCTCGTGAAATGGGATCCCACCGCGGTGGCCATCGCCGCCAAGCATGCGCCGAAGGTCATCAACTGGGTCGACCGAATGGACGACCTTTCGTGGTTGCCCGTCGACGGCGACGAAGGTTGGACACCACTCGACCAACTCCCAACCGCAACCCGGGCACTCCTTGCCGAGGTCGGACGAACCTACGCTCCCTTCATGGTGGCCAACGCCAAAGCCCTTATGGCCGGGGCCGACGAGGTCGAATGCGAGATCGCCTCACGCGATGGCTCGACCAGCCAGACCTACCGGCAAGGCCCATTTGCCTACCAGGGCAAATGCCTTGCTTGGCTTCGCGAAGGATACGAGGCCTTGGCCGAGAGCGATCGCGAACGGGTCGATACTGTGCTTGCGGGCACCGGATGCGAGATCCTCTTCACATGAAGATCGTTGTGGTCATGGACGGCCCCCACACCATCGACCCCCAGACCGACACGTCGTTTGCGCTCATAGCCGCAGCCCACGAGTTGGGCCATGAGGTCTGGCACTGCTTAGCCCACGAGGTCGAACTCATCGACGACAAGATCTCAGCGATGGCCTCGCCAACCACTACCGATGCAGCCTCCACACCGCCGCTTCATCTCGGCGCCAGGGAACGCATCGACTTGGCACTGGTCGATGCCGTGCTAGTTCGTACCGACCCGCCATTCGATTCTGCCTACCTTCATCTCACCCTTCTTCTCGACTTCGTCGCCTCGCAAACATTGGTAATGAACGCACCTCGCGGGCTTCGCGACGCGAACGAAAAGCTGTATGCATGTCGTTTCCCATCGATAATCCCGCCCACCATTGTCACGGCCAACCCGGCCGAGATCCTGTTGTTCAGCGCTCAGCACGGGGCTGCCGTGGTGAAACCAATCGACGGGCACGGCGGCCGGGGCGTGATGGCGATTCGGCCCGACGACGACAACGCCCCGTCGATCATCGACACCGTCACCAACCGGGGACAAACCCCGGTGGTGGCCCAGCGGTTCCTTCCCAACGTCGTGAAGGGCGATAAACGCATACTGCTTCTCGACGGCGAGCCGTTGGGTGCCATCCTTCGTCTTCCCACCGCCTCGGACTTTCGCGCCAATATTTGTGTTGGTGGCCAGACGGTTGCCACCGAACTCGACGACGATGACCGCACCATCATTGCGACGATCGCACCATCGCTTCGGGCCGACGGACTGATCTTTGTAGGGCTCGATGTCGTCGACGGCCACCTCACTGAGGTGAACGTGACGAGTCCCACCGGAATCAAACAGCTCGCCGAACTGACCGGCACCCGACCCGACTTCGAGGTCATCCGGTGGCTCGAGCGTCGGGTCGCCTAGATCACCACGCGTGACGAATCCTCTCTCGCTGGCCGACGTGATGGCCCGAACCTCAGCCGACTTCCAACCGTCTGAACGCGTCCGGATCGGCGCTGAGGTCGAGTGGCTCGTGTACCAAGCCGACGACTTCACCCGCAGGGTCACGGCTCAAGAGACCGCGGCCATTGCGGACGGCCCGCTTTCCGCCAAGGGTTCAATAACCATCGAGCCCGGCGGCCAGCTGGAACTGATTACCCAGCCCGCCGACTCGCCGTCGGCACTGGTGGCCGCCATCGACATCGACACCGAAGTGCTTGTGGAGCGGTTCGCCGCAGAGGACCTGTGGTTGGTTCCGGTTGGCCTCGACCCAATCCGTCCAGCGCATCGGTCGCTCCACCTTCCCCGTTATGTAGCCATGGAACAGCACTTCAAACGATGGTCACCATGGGGACTCGACATGATGAACCGTACGGCATCGTTTCAACTCAGCATCGACTTCGGGGTCGATCCCACCACCACTTGGAAACACGCCCACGCGTTAGCGCCGCTGCTGGCGGCCATGTTTGCGAATTCGCCGACGGCGAGTGGACAGAACTACCGACCGGTCTCCAACCGACAACAGATCTGGGCAGCAACTGATCCTTCACGCACAAACCTGGTCGGATCATCACCGAACGACTGGTTCAACTACGCCCTCGACGCTCGAGTCATGCTGCACCATTCGCACGATGACGCCACCGAGATCTCGCAGAGAACCGACACGTTCGGCAGCTGGCTGAAGCAACCCAACCCGCCCACGTCAGCCGAACTCGAACTGCACCTCACCACGTTGTTTCCGCCGCTTCGGCCGCGCGGGTTTCTTGAACTCCGCATGATCGATGCGCTTCCTCGGACCGGCAGACTCGCAGCAATCGCAGTGGTCTGGGCGGCCTTGAACCTCGAGGTTCGTGCCGACATCAGCGCTGAAGCAACGGCCATCGCTACCTCAGTCGACGACGCCTGGGAACGTGCCGTTCACGTTGGCCTTGAAGACCCGGACATCCTCGCCGCTGCCACGTCGTTACTCGACCTGGTAGCAAACCGACTCGATGCGGCCGACCCTGATCTCGCCGAGGCATGCCGGCAGTGGCGAGCGCACATCTCTGACGGCGCTCTGCCACAGTCGATCGACGATCTACTGCGCCCCGAACCCCGCTGAGGGCCCAAACGCCTACCAGTTGGCAGCGAGAAACGATGCGATCTGGTCGACGGCCACATCAGCGTCGGCCATGACGCCGATTTGGGTGGCAAAGCCGTGAATCTGACCGTCGAAGTCTTCGTACTGCACGGTGACACCAGCTGCCGAAAGCGCGTCGGCATAGTTCTTGCCGTCGTCGTGGAGCGGATCGAACTCGGCGGTGATGACGATGGCCGGTGCAAGCCCGGCGTGTGACTCGGCGAGCGCCGGCGACGCGAAAGGCTGGGATCGATCGGCGTCTCCCAAGTACTGGTCGATGAACCAGTTCATCCAGCCCTTGGTGAGCAGATAGCCATCGGCGTTGTTGTTGTACGAGTCGGTGACTGGGTCGGCAAGGTTGACGGCCGGGTAGATAAGCACCTGGGCGGCAACGTTGACGTCGGCGTTGTCGCGGGCCCAGAGCGCAGCGGCGGCTGCCAGGTTTCCCCCAGCACTATCGCCGGCCACGGCGATGCGCGACGCATCGACACCAAGATCCTCGGCGTTGGCAGCCACCCAGGCGACGGCAGCCACGCAGTCGTCAAATGCCGCCGGGAAGGTATCTTCGGGCGCCCGGCGATAGTCGACTGCCACTACTGCCGACGAAGCCGCATTGGCGATGGCCCGACATGCATTGTCGTGCGAGTCAAGGTTGCCGAGCACCCAGCCACCACCGTGGAAGTACACAACGACAGGAAGACCGGTGTCGTCAGATGGCTTGTACACCCGCACCGGCACACCGCCAGCCGTGGTGTCGCGTACCGACGCAATCGGCGGGGCCGGAGGACCATCGGGGTTCTCGGCATCAAAGATCGACCGTTGGGTCGCCGCATCCATCGACTCGAACGCTGGGAGGTCGAGGACCGCAAGGCCGTCGAGGAACAGTTGGGCTTCTGGCTTTGGTGGCATTTCGTTGGTCTCCCCTAGATATTCGTTGTCAGATTGTTACTACGCATCGGCGGGATCGTTGAACTGCTCGCGCAAGATTCGCTTGAGCGCCTTCCCTGTCGGGTTCCGCGGAATCGCATCGATGAACTCGACTCGCGCCGGTTGCTTAAACTTGGCGAGCTTGGCCTGGCACTCGGCCAGCACGGCGTCGGCGGTAAGCGATTCGTCAGCCTTCACCACGATGGCCAACGGTGTTTCGCCCCATTTGGCCGACTCGATGCCAATGACCGCGGTTTCTTTCACGCCGGCAACGCCGACGATGACGTTCTCGATCTCGGCCGGGTAGACGTTCTCTCCACCCGAGATGATCATGTCCTTGACCCGGTCGTGGATGTAGACAAACCCGTCGTCGTCGACCAGGGCGATGTCGCCCGTGTGGAGCCAGCCATCGACCACCGACTCGGCCGTAGCGTCGTCGCGGTTCCAGTAGCCGGCCATGATGTGTGGGCCACGAACCAGAACCTCGCCGGGCTCGTTTGGCGCAGCGATCTCGCCATCTTCGGTGACCACTTTGACATCGGTGTGAAAGAACGCCTTCCCGGTAGAACCGGCTCGGCGGATGGCATCGTCAGGTCCAATAAGGCACGCCGGGCCGCCCGTTTCGGTGAGGCCGTACACCTGATGAATCTCGATGCCCATTCCGGCGTATGTCTCGATGAGGTTGGCGGGCACCGGCGACGCACCGCTCATCACCCAACGCAGGGTGGAGATATCGTGCGCGTCCTTGTCGTAGGTGAGGAGCATGAACTGAAGCATCGCTGGAACAGCGAGCGTGCACTGCACCTTCTCTTCGCCAAACAACTCCCAGATTCGCGTGGGGTCGAACTGGTTCATGATGATGGTGGTGCCGCCCGAGTAGATCGTGGTGAGCAGCGGGTTCATGGCCCCGACATGGAACAGCGGCAGGCAGATGAGATAGCGGTCGCCCTTGCGCATTTCGGCGGTGGCGGCGCCGGTAATGATCGACCACGTGGTGGTTTCGTGCGTGTGCATGACGCCCTTGGGAAGGCCCGTGGTTCCCGACGTGTACATGATGAACAAAAGGTCGTCGCCGACGCCCATGATTTCGGGCTCATCGTCGGTTGCGGCCGCCAGCAGGTCTTCATAGCCCTCGGCGAAATCGGGGCGGTCGGCAGCGTCGCCAACGTGCACCCACTTGGTGATCTTTGTGCCTGCGGCGCCTCGACCGTGAAGGTCGGCAACCACCTCGTTGAAGTCGGTACCGAACACCATGGTTTCCGCACCGCTGTCGGTAAGGATGAACGAAAGTTCTTCGGCCACCAAGCGCCAGTTAAGCGCCACGGTAACGCCACCGATCTTTGCGAGGCCGTAGAAGACCTCAACGAAATGGTGCCCGTTCATCAGCAGGGTTGCCACCCGGTCGCCCTTGGCAACCCCGAGCGACGTCATCGCTCCTGATGCACGGTTGATTCGGGCATTGGCCTCGGCATAACTGAACCGGGCGTCGGCTGCAACGTCGAAGATTGCTTCCCGAGTGGGGTTGAGCTCGGCCTGTTTGGCGAAGAATTGTCCAATGTTGTTCTGCATGGTCCTCGTAAATTCCGATCCGTGCTCCAAAGCTTCGTTGGTGGAGCTGTAGCGAACATTAGCGAGCAATCGGTTCAGCTGAGAAGGCCTTGCCCGACAGAGGAACCTTGTCGACTACCTTGAGCGGATGAGACTCGGACTCCTCGCGGCAGCAAGAATCACCTCCAGCGCCATCATCGAACCGGTAGTAAATCTCGAGGGTGTCGACCTGGTGGCTGTCGCTGCCCGCGACCTTGATCGAGCCAAACAGTCAGCGGACGACTGGGATATCCCGATGGCATTCGGAAGCTACGAAGAACTGGTTGCCTCCGACGACATCGACGCCATCTACATCGCCACGCCTGCTGCCCTGCACCACCGTTGGACTCTGGCTGCGCTGGAGGCTGGCAAACACGTGCTGTGCGAGAAGCCCCTGGCTGCGAACGCTGCCGAGGCGCGAGAGATGGTCGACGCCGGCGCCGCCGCCCTCGATGCCAATGGACAGATTCTGATGGAGGCGTATCACTGGCGTTACCACCCCATGGTCGATCAGATGCGTGTGGTCATCGATAGCGGCGTGCTTGGCGACATCACCGAGGTGGCCGCCCGCTTCAACCTGCCCGACGGTGCGATCCCGCGTACCGATATTCGCTGGGATCTGGGTCTAGGTGGTGGTGCAACGATGGATCTTGGCTGCTATCCGCTGCAGTGGGTTACATGGGCAATGGGCGCCGCTCCGAACGTGGTATCGGCGACGGCCGAGACACCCGTCGACGGCATCGATGGATCACTCACCGCCCAACTTCAGTGGGATGACGGCGTGTCAGGGCAAATCGAGTCGAGCATGATCGGGCCGTGCGATGCGCCCGAAATCGACCTTGTCGTCGTCGGCACCTCCGGTCAGATGGTTGCGATCAACCCGCTCGCCCCGCAGCATGGCGCAAAGATCACGGTCGATCACGCTCACGGGGCCGAGCTGATCGAGGTTCCGACCTCGACGACCTACCACCATCAGTTGGTTGCGTTCGAGCACGCCATCGACACCGGTACACCACCGATTACCTCGGGCGACGATTCTCTTGCCACGATGGAACTCATCGACGCCTGCTACGAAGCAGCTGGGCTCATCGTCCGCCCATCGCTACGCACATGACCCCCGCCGAGCGGTTGGCTCTGGTCACCAAAATCCATGCATCGCCAGTTCAGGTCGTGCTGGCGGTTACCGGTGGAGGGCATGCGGTTCTCACCGACCTGTTGGGTGTTGCCGGCGCCTCAGCAACCCTGCTGGAGGCAATCGTGCCCTATTCGCCGGCGTCACTCGCCCAACTCACCGACGGGTTCGGTTCGAACCCAGACTCAGGAAGTTCACCTCCGGCGGTCTCATCGGCGATGGCCAGCGCAATGGGTCGCGCCTGCGCTGCTCGCGCATCGACGCTGGCTCTGGGTAAGGCACCGGTTTGGGGTGTTGCCTGCACGGCAACGATTGCAACGAATCGAGAAAAACGCGGCGAGCATCACGGTTACCTGTGCATTGTCGACGGCGACGGCATCGAGTTAGTCAACGAACACATGCTTCTCGAAAAGGGGCTACGAACTCGAACAGAAGAAGACCGCATTCTCGCCGACGTCATCCTCCAAAGACTCGCCACCACCATCGCCTAAAATCCCCCGGTGTCAGACCAGGTGTCAGACCAGGTGTCAGACCAGGTGTCAGACCAGGTGTCAGACCAGGTGTCAGACCAGGTGTCAGACCAAGTGTCAGACCAAGTGTCAGACCAAGTGTCAGACCAAGTGTCAGACCAAGTGTCAGACCAAGTGTCAGACCAAGTGTCAGACCAAGTGTCAGACGTGGTGCCACGCAATTGTTACATTTGCGTTACAGTCAACATCGAACGGTTTCGTTCAGCGATCCAGAGCGGGCAGCGACGGGGAGCACATGACCACCAGATTCACGAATCACATCTTGACCCAGCTCG
Source organism: uncultured Acidimicrobiales bacterium (assembly GCA_938023735.1). Classification (GTDB taxonomy): domain Bacteria; phylum Actinomycetota; class Acidimicrobiia; order Acidimicrobiales; family SHLQ01; genus CALLQB01. The sequence goes on along the minus strand of CALJDK010000144.1, from coordinate 26,008 downwards.
GTCTTCCGCCAGACAGAACAGGCGGATCTGGCGGCACCGCCGGCTCAGCAAATTCTGATGATTGGTTCGATGTCGGCAGTTTCGATGTCAGCAGTATGGTGGCTGGCGTAGCTCCGCTACTTGGCCGGCTCATGGTGGTCGGCATCGTTGCAGCAATCGCCAGTCAGATCTCCCGGCATATGGTCGGCCAGATCGAAGACATCCGCATGCGTCGCCAACTCCTGTTCTTCGCACCGAAAGTCGTGTGGACCTTTGTCGCCCTGATCGGCATGGACCTCGCCGGCATCGACGTCTCGGGAGCCGCAGCGCTCCTGGCTGCCATTGGGGTCACCGGCACCGTGGTCTTCACTCCCGTTGGCCAGAACTATGTGGCCGGGGCGATGACCACCATCGACAACCTCTTCACCGAAGGCGAAGTCATCACGGTGGGAGACACCTTTGGGCGGGTGATGTTCCAGTCGGTTCTTCGGACCGAACTCGAGCTACCCGATGGCACGAAGGCTTGGATCCCCAATGCGATCTTCCAAGAGCAGGAGGTGTTCAACCACAGTCGAATGGGGGGCTACCGGATCTCTGTCGACGTTCCGCTCGATGGATCACCCGATCGAGCTCTCGCAGTCGGTGTAATGGAATCGGTGCTCCACAACCTGTGGTGGAACGCCAGCGAGAAGCCCGCCTATGTGGTTTTCGATCACGTCGGCGGCGAAGCGATGTTCTTCAAGGCCTACGCATGGATCGAGGATCGCACTACCGAGCCGTACTACCAAGGTCTTTTGTTGACCTCGCTGGTTGATGCCCTTGAAGAAGCCGGCGTATCGGTGGGCCAAACCACGAACCTGTCCTTTGCTCACCTCGATGCGGTGGCAACCGGAACTGATATCACTCGGTGAAGTAGCCACCATCGGGGTGGAGGATCTCGCCGGTGAAGTACCGCGACTCGTCACTGGCGAGGAACAATGCGGCATTGGCAATGTCGAGCGGGGTACCTCGGCGACCCATAGGGATCTGCTCCCATACCTGAGCCACTCGCTCCTCGGGCATCAGGTCGAACACGGCAGTCATCGACGTTTCGATGAAGCCGGGACCAATGGCGTTCACGCGAATCTCTGCAGAAGCGAGTTCGCGAGCCAGCTTCTTGGTGAGCATCCAAACCGCAGACTTTGAACACACATACGACAGAGGCCCGGCGTCGGGACGCTTGGCGGCGATGGAAGCCAGCGTGATGATCGAGCCACCGGTCCCGAGGTCGAGCATTCGAGCCAAACACGCCTGCACGCCAAGCAGCGTGCCTTCGACATTCACTGCCATCACCTTGCGGAACTCTTCGATGTCGAGGTCGACCACAGCCTGGGCCGGCGCTTCGGCCTCATCGGCACGTTCCATGACCCACTTGGCCTCGGCTTCGAGATCGCCGCTGTTGTAGGTGGCGTGACTGATACCGGCCGCGGTGACCACGATGTCGAGGCCGCCGAAGGAGTCGACCGCAAGCTGAGCCATCGCATCGTTCTGGTCGCGATCGACAACATCCACTCCGATGGCGACGGCCTTTCCGCCTACCGCTTCGACCATTCCCACCGTTTCCTGGGCCTTCGCCTCCTGGATATCTGCAACGACGACCGCTGCGCCCTCCTCGGCGAAGCGCACTGCGGTCGCTTGGCCGATTCCATTGCCGCCGCCAGTGATGACAGCCACTTTCGAATCAAGTCTCATCGCCTGTTACCTCTCGTACCTTCGTGGTTCTGCGCACTAGATCATCGACTCCATGGAGGGTGGGCCATCAGGAGGGGCAATTTCGTTCTTACTCCGGCGACTCGTCCACGCAGATCCAATGACACCGAGGAAGGCCACCACGTCGATGGCCCCCATCACGGCGGGAAGTGCGTAGTCGATAAAGCCCTGACTCTCAGCGATTGCTGCATAAAGATCGCTGCCCTCGCGTGCAATCGCGCCAGCGAGAGCTACCCCAAACGCACCCCGCTCTCGAAGTAGCAGCGCAACGACGGCAGCGACCCCAAGGCCGAGGCTTCGACCACCCCAGCTCCGGGCTGCGACGGCGCCCGATTCGAGATCGGTGTCGATCGACAGCACACCCGACGATCCGGGGTTGAGGAGTTCAAGAAGCCCGAGAGCTACCCCGGCAAGCGCAAGGATCACCACCCACCCAGCGACCCACGTTGGAATACCCTTCATGACCGTCCTCTCAACCAGCGCATGAGCGCTATCGGCGAAGCCACAGTAGTAGAACCCGTTCTGCCCGACATGAGCGATACTTGTCGCATGCCGAGGCTTGGTTGGCTAACGCTTGGCGGATTTGCCGAACATGATGCCGGCCACGCGACGGATCTGGATCTCTTCGGCGCCTTCGGTAATTCGATAGCGGCGATGGTGACGGTAGATGTGCTCGAACGGCATGTGGCGGCTGTAACCCATCCCGCCGCAGGTCTGCATGGCCTGGTCGGCGGCGTTACACACGAGTCGATTGGCGCGGTAGTTGCACATGCTGACCTCGGCCGTGACGTCCATGTGGTGGTTGCGATCGAGGTTCCACGCCGTCTTGTGAATCAGAGGACGAAGCATCGCCGCCTCGGTCTGAAGTTCGGCCAACGGGAACTGAATGGCCTGATTGAGCCAAAGCGGCTTCCCGAACGGCTTGCGCTCTTTGGCGTACGCCACGGCCAAGTCGATGCAATGCTGCGCGGCGCCGAGACTCGATGCGGCCTGGCGAATTCGGTTCTCGTGCACGAAGAGCTGCGCAAGCTCAAGGCCGCGGCCCTCGTCGCCAAACATCGCACCATCGCCGACGCGTACGTCTTTGAACCGCACGTCGGGGTGATCGGTGGGCATGTTGAAGGTCCACCAGAACGGTCCGATCTCCACGCCAGGAGCGTCGGTGGGCACGAGGAAACAGGTGATGCCATCGCCGTCGCCGTCTTCGCCGCTGGTCCGGGCGAACACCATGTCGTGGGTGGCGTGATGCATGCCGGTGTTCCACCGCTTCTCACCGTTGATCACCCACTCGTCGCCGTCGCGCACGGCAGTGGTTTCCATCCAGGTTGCGTCGCTGCCGTGATTGGGCTCGGTAAGTCCAAACGACACCCGGCGCTCGCCAACGATGCCGGCCTCAAGAAACTCGGCCTTCTGCTCATCGGTGCCCTTGGCCAGCATCATCTTCGCGAACGGCAGGTTGCCGACGATCGACGACTCGTTCTGCAAATCGTTGTGAAGGCCAAGACCCTTGGCGGCAAGGTGTTCACGAATGATGGCCATCGCCAGATTCGAGCCGTCTTTGCCGCCGACCTCTGCGGGTAGCCCAAACCGGAAGTGTCCCGCTGCGTCGGCAAGCTTTCGCATCTGCCCCAACAACTCCTCCCACTCTTGGGTGGGGAGACCTTCGTTATCCCAGTCGGTGCGGGCGTTCTCGCGCCGGTGGTCGAAGTACTGAATGTTGGCTTCTTCGAGCGGTTTGATCTCGGCCTCGATGAACCGGTCGAGTTCGTCAAGGTAGTTGGCGATGTCTTCTGGGATATCGAAATCCATGTGCGTCGGTCCTTTCGGGATCCGGGTTCGGTTTAGAGACCCGCTTCAATAAGCGAGAGAAGGTCGTACTCGAGTTCGACAACACGCCGGCCACTGGCGGCGTGAACGATGGAGTTGGTTGTGCCATTGGCGAAGTTGTCGGCCTGAAACGCCAGGCCGATCCCCCACCAAGCCGTGCGGGCAGTGAGCCACCACCGGAAGGCATCTTCGCGCCAGGTTCCGCCCGCGACCTCGTAGGCATCACGCAGTTGGTCGAACGAACCGAAACCGCCGGCGGGGTGAGCTTCGGCTCCGAACCGCCAGGTGCGCATACACAGGTAGGCAACGTCTTCCATCGGGTCGCCGATATGGGCAAGCTCCCAATCGAGCACCGCCCCAAGGCCGGTTTCGTTGATGATGAGATTCCCATTGCGGAAGTCGCCGTGAATGATGGCGGGCTTCTCGGCCGGCAACGGGAGGTTCTCGCCGAGCCAGCGGATGCCATAGCGGAGTACCGGATACGGATCGCCGATGCCATCGAGGGTGAGGTGTAGCTGCTGGACATAGGACTCCGCCGGATGACCGGCATCGAGACGGGGTAGAGAATCGGGCGCTCCATCGGTGCCGGCCTGATGTAGCTTGGCCAACGCCTGGCCGCACTGCGCGATGAGTGTCTCGCGAATCGATGGGTTGCCATCGAGCAGACGGAGGACATGGCGAGGAATGGTCGGCCCATCGATGCGCCGGGTCACCACCACCGGCCCACCGACCAGGTCGTTGTTTTCGGACGCTCCAAGAACTCCCGCCACCGGAACGCCCACGCTCTCGGCGAGTCGTACCAGCTTGGCTTCATCTTCAACCGTCATACTCGCGCCGAGCAACGACTTGGCTGAACTGATCTGTGCGACCGCCGGGATTGTTTCAGTACCGGATTCAACAGTCAGAAAAAGAGTGCGACGGGTTGCGCCCGCCGATGCGACGCCGGTTACCTCCACGCTCGGTGATGCGATTCCCCCCTCGGCCACCACCTGCGCCAAACCCTCGGTCAGATCCGGCTCGCTCCCTGTTGCCATCGCTGCCCTAGTTGTCGCTGTATCCGGGCTTCGCGACAGCAAGCCGACGGTCGACGTTGGCCTTCAAGACCCGAAAAAGTTCGTCATCGTCAAACGCCGAGTCGGCAGACGCGAGCCGCTGCTCAAGTTCGGCCACCAAAGCGTCGGCATCGACAGCGTTGTTTCCCAGCAGCCCTTGGAGGTCGGCGATTGTCTGGCTGGTGGCGTCGGCTCCGTGCTGGAACTCGCGGGCCAGAATTCGACAGAGATTGGCCACCACTCGGGCAGCGTGCTGCGCAGGGCCTTCGCAGGCCGGAACAACCGATTCAGCAAGCGTGGCCGCCATTGCGTCAAGCAGGTCGGGGGCCGAAGGTTGATCGATCATGGCTTGCTGCCCGAGTCGGCTCGAGTGAGCTCGGCGACGATCAGCTCACTGATAGCTTGCGCGTCGCCGCCGGTGGCGATGGTGACATCGGGTCGACCGGCCCACGGGGAGTTTGGCTCGGTGAGATGGTAGGGATCGGCTGCCCAGGTTTTGCCCCGCCCAAAGCCGTGCATTTCCACCCGAAGCGGCTTCTGAACGGTTTCGAACAGTTCGGGTTGAAGGAGGTACGCAATGGCCACCGCGTCGTGGGGACAGAGGCCCTCGAATCCCTCAAGGTTGTCCTCGTAGAAGGCTTGATAGAACGGCATAGCCGCAGCCAGCAGCAAATTGGGCGGCGAATCGACGGCTGCGATCGCCGCGAGTTGCGCATGGTCAAGGTTGACCGCGTTCGTGACATCGAGGCCCACCATGGTGAGCGGCCAATCCTCGCCCAACACGATGTCGGCGGCCTCGGGGTCGTGCAACATGTTGGCTTCGCCACCCGGCGATGCATTGCCGGGTGCATAGGCGTTGCCGCCCATCACCACCACCTCGTGAACCAGCTCGGGTAGGTCGGGATGGAGCCGAACCGCCAGCGCGATGTTGGTGAGCGGCCCCACCGGAACCAACGTGATTTCGCCAGCGTTTGCCGCTGCCATCTGATAGATGAACTCGGCGGCATGAAGAGGCGAAAGCTCGATGCTGGGATCGGCGACCGGGGCGTTGCCCAACCCGTTGTCGCCATGGATGAACGGCACCGGTCCAATGTCGTCGACAACTAGCGGACGATCGGCGCCGCGAGCCACCGGAATATCGGGTCGGCCCGCAAGCTCAACGAACCGGAGAGCATTGGCGGTAGTGATGTCGATCGGCAGATTGCCATACACCGAGGTGAGTCCGACAACGTCAATCTCGGGACAGGCGAGCGCCATGAATGCAGCAACCGCGTCGTCGACTCCAGGGTCGGTGTCAAAGATGATCTTGCGACTACTCACCTCCGAAACCCTAGTGGTGCCCCTGCGCAATGAATAATGTTCGGGAAACTCAGCGGCACGTTCTTCCCCCCTTTGGCCGAGTCCCTAGATTGTGGGCATGGACTTTGCCCCCAATCCCGACCATGAGGCAATCATCGAAGGCGTCGATCGAGTCTGCGCCCAATTCGATGACACGTATTGGTCCGAGCGCGACACAAACCATGAGTTTCCCTGGGCGTTCTATGACGCCATGGCCGCCGGAGGGTGGGTGGGGATCGCCATCCCCGAACAGTACGGCGGAGGTGGCGGCGGCATTACCGAAGGCGCGCTGGTTCTCAATCGGGTCGCAGCGTCAGGCGCAGCCATGAACGGTTCAACTGCGCTCCACCTGACCATGTTTGGGTTGGCCCCGGTCATCAAGTTCGGCAACGACCAACTCAAGGACACCTTCCTCCCACGAGCTGCCGCGGGCGACCTTCACGTGGCCTTCGGGGTCACCGAACCCGACGCCGGAACCGACACCAGCCGAATCACCACCAGGGCCACCGACGATGGCATGGGTGGGTGGATCATCAACGGGCGGAAGATCTGGACGTCGAAAGCGCTCGAATCCGAGGTCTGCCTGCTGCTGGCCCGCACCGACGGAGAACCGGGCGATGGATTCGGCGGACTCACCCTGTTCCTCGTCGACCTCGACCCGAACCATTGCGACATCGCAGCCATTCCTAAAGTTGGCCGCAACGCCGTCGCATCGTGCGAGGTGGCCTACGACGAACTTCCGGTCGAAGGGTGGCGCATGGTTGGCGAACGTGGTCGGGGCTTTCACCACATCCTTCACGGACTCAATGCCGAACGGATTCTGCTGGCATCGATGGCTTGTGGCATCGGCGAGGTCGCGCTGCGTCGAGCGGTCGAGTACGCCAACGAGCGGGAGGTGTTTGGTCGGGCAATCGGACGCAATCAGGCCGTGAGCCATCCCCTGGCCAAAGCCCACATGGATCTCCACGCCGCCTGGACGATGGCGATGCAGGGAGCATGGCGATACGACAACGGTTTGGAGTGCGGCGAGCATGCCAACACTGCCAAGTATCTCGCCGCCGAAGCCAGCTTCTTTGCCGCCGACCAGGCCATGCAAACCCATGGCGGACTCGGTTACGCCAGCGAATATCACGTCGAGCGGTACTGGCGCGAGGCACGGCTACAACGCATTGCGCCGGTGAGCCAGGAGATGACCCTCAACTACATCGCCCAGAATGTGATGGGCCTGCCGCGCAGCTACTGACGACCGAACTTAGGTGGCGATGGCCGGGAGGATGTCGAGTCCGGCTAGGTAGAGCGTGCCGAGCACAATGCTGAGCACGCTGACGATAACCGCCACCGCTGCGTACACCGGAAAACTCCGCTCGGCGTTGAGCACGCCTGCCCCGGCCATAACTGCGAGGGCGGCGTTGGCCACGATAAGACCCGTGACCCACGATGCGAGCAACACAAGGCCAAACCCGACGCCCGCTACCGAGGTTGAGGCCACGAAGATGGCGATCTGGGTAGGACTTTCGATGCCAACACCGTGAAGCATGCCGATTCCCGCCGCGGTGCGGTTGCCATAGCGAGCGTCGGCGGCGTCGGGTAGCACCAAATCGTGGCGATGGCTGTGGGCGTGCATGTGTCCGGCCCGGCTACGCAGCCCCCGCCAACCCGACGGAGCGAGCGCTTCGACCCGATCGTGCGTATGCGCCTCGTCCAACACCGACGCATGGGCATGATCGTGGGCGTGGACTTCGGCATGGGCAGTCTCGGCTATAGCCGTGTCGGTGAGGTCGATCACCTGGTCGTGATCATGGTCGTGTTCGTGCTCGACCGAAACGAAGCGCTGTGTTGCTCGGTTGCGAACCTTCCGGAGGCCAGCGAACGTGCCGTCGATCATCAACATCCATCGACTACGAAGCCGAAAGTTGCGCCCCTTCCGCATCAACTCGACGAGGATCCAAACACCGAGGGCGATGAGGGTGATGCCAACGATGCGACCCATCCACACGTCGACGCCTTCGGGAATCGCCAACCCGAAGAGGATGGCCAGCACACCGAGGCCAAACACAACCGCCCCGTGCCCAATTGCGTACAGCATCGACAATACGAACCCTCGGCGACGATTCTCGGCCGTTCCGCTGAGGTCGGCGATAGCGGCGATGTGATCCCAGTCGACGCCATGGCGAAGTCCGAGCCCAAGGGCGGTAAGCAGAAGGCCAAAGGTCATTTCGGTACCGTTGCTATCGCAGAAAAGCCCGCAAAGCCAACGTTTCCGCGCATCAACCCCCACCCCACATCATGGTGATGATCGTTGATTTGAATACGGTGTCTGGAACCCTTTTCGTATTGATGATTGTCGATTTGAATACGGTGTCTGGAACCCTATTCCGCTAGCCGACCTTGTTGAATGCCACCAGACCGCCACCATCGAGCACCAGGATCTGGCCGGTTATCCAGCTTCCGGTGTCAGCCGCCAGATACAGGGCAGCGCCGGCAATGTCGTCGACCTCGCCCAAGCGGTTCAGCGGATAGGCCTGCGCAACCTGATCGCCTTTGCCGTCTTCCCACAACGCCTTCGCGAAGTCGGTCTTCACCAAGCCTGGACAAATCGCGTTGACCCGCACTCCCGGCGCCAACTCTGGTGCAAGTTGCTTGGTCATGTGAATCAATGCGGACTTCGTTACGTCGTAGGCGCCCAGAATCGGGTTGGTGCTGAGCCCGCCAACCGACGAGATATTGATGACAACCCCGCCATTTTCCTTCTGGTAGCGGTTCCAAACCTTTTGGGTCCAAAACAACGGAGCGGTGAGGTTGACATCGAGGGTCTTCTGCCACCGAGGTAGATCGGCGTCGATGAGCGGACCGGCGTACGGGTTCGTGGCGGCGTTGTTGACAAGAATGTCGACACCGCCGAATCGGTCGATACAAGTATCGATGGCCCGGTCGGCGTCGTCGGGGCTTCCCGCATTGCCAGCGAGCCACTCACACCCATGCCCAATCTCGGCGGCAGCGTGCTCGCAGGCGTCGGCCTTTCGACTGGTGATGAACACCTTGGCACCCGCTTCGGCGAACGATGAGGCAATCGCTTTTCCGATTCCCCGGGATCCCCCAGTGATGAGTGCTGTTTTGCCGTCGAGTCGAAGATCCATCGCAGGACCATACGGGAGCATCAGGTGAACAGCAAAGAAATCGCGACCGAAGAACCGCTGATGAATGACGCAACGGTTACCGCAACCGATGTCGAAGCCTCAAACGGAGTTATCCACGTCATCGATTCGGTCCTTCTTCCCCCCGCCTAAGACGTTCGAAATTATTTCGTTTCTCGACCCGACAAATGACTTCGAGAGCGACCATTCTTAGGTAGGAGTGCTGCTCATCTCGTCCCAGATGAGCAGCACTTCATCTTTTTCGGCAGAGAAGTCTCCAACGACACCCCAAAATGGGTCGAGTTCGACTTAATTATCTCCGCTCGGGCCGATAGATACCGATGCCTACGATTCGAGCAACATGTACAAGCTGTGGAGACATCGACCTTGGTGTCCTGGACGTACGGGCACGGCTGTGCGCGGAGAACGACCAAGCCGAGTATCGGTTCGTCTGCACGGTCTGCAGCATGGTGTCGGTCAAGCAGCTGCAATTGCCCACACTTCACCTACTCGTTGAAGCTGGCGTACACGTAGACACCTGGCATCTTCCGGCCGAAATGGCGGAAAGCCGTGACGTCGACGGATCAGCAATCGACCACAATGATGTGCTCGACTTTCACAACCTGCTCGAGAACGAAGCTGTCTTTTCCGCCGCTGTTGCGGAGCTCACCCAGCTTCAATTCGATGACGCTGGCGCCGACTCAACCCAAGACGGCACGCAGAACGACCACGGCAACGACCACAACAGCGATAGCTAACACGGCCGCCGCTACCTGTGTGCGGCGGTTCGTGCGCAGCGCCGCCCACATAAGCTGACGCCGCCCAAATACCGGGGCCTCGACGCTCAAACGAGGAATGGCAACGTAGGGCTCAGGCGTAGCGGTGCTCGGCCATGCTTCTGGCTCCTCCATCTCGGATTCGTTGCGCATAAGTCATGTTGAGTTCTTCTCAAGAGCAACACAACATTTAGCGCGCAAACGCACCAACAATGGGCAAGAAACTCGTCGAAGGGCTCTAGATTTTCTCGAGCGGCGCCCATGCGAGCAACAGACGCTTGTCGCCGACCGAGCCGAACCGGACGGTTGCCTCGGCCTTGTCGCCGGCACCTTCAACGTCGACGATGATTCCTTCGCCCCACTTTTTGTGACGCACATCGTCGCCAAGCTTGAGGCCGATACCATCGGCGCCACTTTGCGGAGGAGCACCAGCTCGGACGGCTGCATCGATGCGATCTTCGCGGTGAGAATCCCATGTGCTGGTCCCACCGCTGCTGCCAAAGGAACTTCCCGACCCACCGAACGAGCTTGTGGAGGAATCCCAACTCGACCGGCCACGCTTGGAAGCCCGGCTGCCCTCGGCCTCTTCGGTCAGGTGTTCGGGGATCTCGCCGACAAATCGGCTCGGCGGGTTGTACTGCGTGGTGCCGTGCAACATGCGGCTCCAGGCATTGGTGAGGTGCAGATGCTCTTGGGCCCGCGTAATGCCCACATAGGCCAGACGGCGCTCTTCTTCGAGCTGGTCGGGCTCGCCGATTGAACGGATATGGGGGAACACCCCATCCTCCATACCAATCATGAACACGATGGGAAACTCTAAGCCCTTGGCCGCATGCAGGGTCATGAGCGTCACCGATGATTCATCGTCGTCGAGACCATCGGTGTCGGCTACCAAGCTGACGCTTTCGAGGAACTCATCGACGTTGTCGAACTCTTTCGCGGAGCCGACAAGCTCGGCCAAATTCTCGAGCCGTCCTTCGCTCTCGATGCTTCGGTCATCCTGTAGTTCAGCCAAGTAGCCCGTGTGGTTGAGAATGTTCTCGAGCAACGTGGCCGGGCCGTCATCGATCATGTCGGCGAAGGATTCGTGCAGTTCGAGGAACGAATCGATGCCGCGTAGCGCCTTGCCCGTAACGCCAGCTTCAGCATGCCGGGACAGCGCCTCGTAGAACGTGATGCCGTTGTTGGTGGCAAACAAATCGATCTTGCTGATCGAGCCGTCGCCCACACCTCGCTTGGGTGTATTGACGACCCGCTTCAGGCTGACTTCGTCGGCCGGGTTGAGCACCGCTTTCACATACGCCAGCGCGTCTTTGATCTCGCGGCGGTCATAGAAGCGAGTGCCGCCGATAACCTTGTACGGGATACCTACTCGGACCAGGTACTCCTCGAGCGAGCGGCTCTGCGCGTTGGCCCGATAGAAGACGGCCATGTCACCCCAACGGTGATGCTCGTCGTCATGGAGTGCGGACATGGTGTTGGCGACCCACTGCGACTCTTCCATCTCGTCGTCGGCGGTAAAGCGGACGATCTTTGCGCCAGCGCCTTTGTCGGTCCAGAGATCCTTTGGTTGGCGGCCAAGGTTCTGTCCGATAACCGCATTGGCAGCGTCGAGGATGGTCTGAGTGGACCGGTAGTTCTGCTCGAGCACGATGACGCTGGCGTCGGGAAATGCCGTCTCGAAGTCCAAAATGTTGCGAATATCGGCCTTGCGAAAGGCGTAGATCGACTGGTCGGCGTCGCCCACCACCGTGACGTTTCGGTGCCGCTCGCCCAGCTGTAGGACCAGCGCGTTCTGCACGGGGTTGGTGTCCTGGTACTCGTCGACCAGGACGTACTTGAAGCGGTCCTGATAGTGGTACAGCACGTCGGGATGCTGTCGAAAGAGACGCACGGTCAAACCGAGGAGGTCGTCGAAGTCCATGGCGCCCGCTTTGAGAAGCCGGCCCTGATACTCCTCGTACACATCGGCGATGCGCTTTTCGAAAATCGTGTTGACCCGCTCGGCGTACTCGGCCACCGATAGGCCCTCGTTCTTGGCTGCGCTCACCGCGTTATGAACCGACCGGGCTGGAAACTTCTTCGGGTCCATGCCGAGGTCGCGAATGACATAGCCGGTGAGGCGATTGGCATCGGCTTGGTCGTAAATGGTGAACGCTTTTGGGAACCCGAGCTTGTCGGCCTCGCGCCGGAGAATCCGCACACATGCCGAGTGAAAGGTAGAAACCCACATCTTCTGAGCAACGGGGCCGACCAGCCCGCCAACCCGATGTTTCATCTCGTCGGCGGCCTTGTTGGTGAACGTGATTGCGAGAATCTCGAACGGTGACGCACCATCTTCGATGAGTCGGGCGATGCGGTGGGTGAGCACCCGGGTCTTGCCCGACCCTGCTCCGGCCACCACGAGCAGCGGCCCATCGGAATGCAGCACCGCATCGTGCTGAGCGGGGTTCATTCCTTCGAGAAGGTCGGCGACAAAATCGGTGTTGGCCATCGGGCCCACCCTAGTGCGGCGCACTGACGCCCAACATCCAGCCGGCTCCGGCCGGGACGCAAAAAGCTCTAGGCGAGCAACTTGTCGCGAAAGTGGTCGAGCACCTGGTTGAGCGCGTCGTGCGTGGGGTGACCCGGCTCGTCGACCAGCTCTTCGGTGAGCACCGAATGCGCCGACTTTTCGAAGCCGTGAGCATTGCCGGGGGAACTATCGATTTCGACCCCGATGAACCCTTCGCCCAGCTCGCGGCGCAGGGTTTCGAACCGTTCGGGCGGCGACATCGGATCGTCGCTGAACCGAAGGCCGAGCACACAAACACCGGCATCGACCCGCTCTTTCACGACCTTCAACTCGGTTGGGCTAATCGCGATATCGGACTTATGCGATCCCGATAGCGAGAAGGGTGTGGATGGTTGCGACAGCACCGGCGCGATCATTTCTTCGTCCACCATCATCGCCAGCGCGAACCCACCAGTGAGACACATGCCCACCGCGCCGACACCCGGGCCGCCACATTCTTGATGCAGCTCGCGGGCCAGCTCTCGAAGCCACACGATGACCGGCGAAGACTTACCGGTGGTAAAGGTGGTGAACTCCTGCGACACACAAACCTTCGCGACCGACGTGGCGATGTAGCCGCTAGTGGGCCGACGTCCATCGACGCCATACAGCGAGGGCATCACCACGGTGCAGCCAATGTCGGCTACACGTCGAGCGAAGTCGGCCACCTTCGGGGTGATGCCGGGAATCTCAGTCATTACAACGACCGCTGGACCAGAGCCCTTTCGATACACCGTCTTGGTGGATCCGAAGTAGCTCCGCTCAAGCTTCTCGAAGTCTTCGAGTTTGTCGAAGGGGGGTTTACTTTTAGCCATGTTTTGAAGTGGGCTCGATGTGGGTGAGCGACGGGGAATCGATGGGATGCGTGCGATTGAAGCTACTAGGTTGGCGCGATGACCAACCCATTCCGCTTCTCTGTGACCGCTGGTGGCATCACCAACGTTACGGAATTTCTTGAGCTGGCCCGCAAAGCCGAGGACCTCGGGTACTCCACCCTTACCATTCCCGACCACCTTGACGGCCAGCTTGCTCCCATTCCAGCGCTCACCGCAGCGGCGATGGCCACCACGTCATTGCGGCTACTTACCCTTGTGCTGGCCAACGACTACCGGCATCCGGTGATGACGGCGAAGGAAGCGGCAACGCTAGATCTGGTGTCCGATGGCCGACTCGAACTCGGTCTCGGCGCCGGCTGGATGAAGTCGGACTACGACGAAGCCGGAATCGACTACGACAAACCCAGCGTTCGAATCCGCCGCCTCGGCGAGGCCGTCACTATCGTGAAGGGGCTCCTCGGCGACGACCCGGTCGATTTCGACGGTGAGTTCTACAACGTTTCTTCGATGAACGGTTTGCCCAAACCCAAGCAGTCGCAAATACCCCTCATGCTGGCGGGCGGCAAAGAGAAGATTCTCACCCTTGCTGCGTCTGAGGCCGACATCGTTGGCATCAACCCGGGGCTCACCGCTGGGGTTATCGATGAGCGGGCCGGCGCAACCGCTACGCCCAATGCCACCGACCAGAAGCTCGAGTGGATAAAGGCTGCGGCCGGATCGCGGATGAACGACATCGAGCTGCAAACCCGGGTACATATGGCGGCCATCGTCGACAACCGCGAAGAGCTGGCCGAGTCCATCGGGCCTGCGCTCGGGCTTTCGGCCCAAGATGCGCTCGACTCGCCGCATGCGCTTATGGGAACGGTCGATCAATGCATCGAGCAGGTTCAGCAGTGGCGCGAGCGATGGGGAATTTCCTATGTCGGGTTCTCCCATGACGCGGTCGGCCAAATGGCGCCGGTGGTCGAGGCGCTCGCCGGCACGTAGCTCCGCTCAAACCCCTGCTGCTCAAGTGAGTCAACCGAGCAGCGGCGAGAGGTTTCCTTTGACCTCAACCACGACGTCGGTAAGGCCTTGGAATGTGGCAAGACTGGTCAGCTCAACCCGCAGGCTCGCGGCAATCTGCTCCGGCGATGCTGCAGTCGCTTCCTCGTGCCACGCGCCCTTCACCCGCAGCACACCTTTGTCTCGCTCGGCCTTTACATCGATGCGACCTACCAACTCCTCGCCCAGCAGAAACGGCAGCACGTAGTACCCGAACTCTCGCTTCGCTTCGGGAACGTAGATCTCGATGCGGTACCGGAAGCTAAACAGCCGTTCGGCCCGCTTGCGATACCAAACCACCGGGTCAAACGGCGACAGGAGTGCGGCGGCGCCGATCGACCGAGGCAGCTTCGAGCCAGCCGCCCGGTAAGCCGGTTTATCCCAGCCCTCAACCTCGACCTCAACCAGATCCTCAGACTCCACGAGCTCTTCGATGCGAGGCCGGGCCTGCGGGTTTCTGATGCGGTAGTAATCGGCAATGTCGGCGGCGGTGCCCACGCCAAGTGCCACCGCCGACCGGCGCAGCAACTCACGTTGTGCGTCCTCCCGAGACGGCGTTGCGGTGGCTCGAATCTCGTCGGGAACGATTCGTTCGATGATGTCGAACTGGCGCTCAAAGTTTCCGATTCGACGGCTCCCGGCGCGACCAATCGCAAACAGTCGACCAAGTGCCATGCGTCCCTGCGATCGGCCTCCCCATGCATGGTCGGTGCCTTGTTTTGTGCCGGCATCGCTCAGTTCGCCTGCACAAAGCGGACCCCGTTCGGTGAGCTCAGCGTGCACCCGGTCGACAAATCCCGGCGCGTCTTTGAGCGCCGACCAGTGACCTTCGTCGGTCATGTCGAGTTGTCGCCAACGAAACAGTGGTTCGAGATCCATCGGTATCAGCGCCGCTTCATGGGCCCACGATTCGAACCACTCGTCATCGGTGTAGGCCACTCGCTGGAACAGGCTGAGGTCATAAGGTCCCAGCCGCGAGTAGGGAACCAGATGCTGCGGCCTGGCGATGATGGGAATGGTGTCGAGCTGGAGGACCCCGAGGGTGTCCATGACCCGTCGTAGGTGACGACGGTCGACCTTTGCTGGTCGCGGTCGATCGAACCCCTGGGCGGCAAGCGCGATGCGTCGGGCCTGCGAGATCGAGAGTTTTGGGGTCACTCGGATTCGTCGTCTGGAAGGTCGACTCCAAGCTGGTCGTACAGTTGCTCGACGAGCTGACGAAGCTCGACGACCTCGGCTCGGAGCTGGGCGACTTCGCCTGCGGGAGCGGCAGCTGCGCTTGTCGCAGCTGGACCTAGCGAGGTTGCTGTTGGAGGGGCGCTCGCAAGGCCAGACTGCCGAGGCTCTTCAGTCGGAGCGACAGCAGGTTCGACAGCACGTTCGGCAGCAGGGCCTTCGGCATCGGGAGCGTCGGCATCAACATCGGCAAGAAGGTGGATCCATCGGTCTTGGCTTTGGCCCGGACCACGACCCAAGTTACGAACCAACGGCTCCGGGCGCGATGCCAGGTGCCCCAACGCCCGCTCGACCTCTTCGGTGCCCGCAAACGACACATAACGCTCGGTTCGGGTCCGAAGCTCACCTGGCGTTTGGGGCCCGCGAAGCATGAGCACGGCAAGCAACGACACCTGTTCGTCGTCGAGGTTCAACGCCGCCTGAAACACATGGCGATGTTTGTACGAGCGCTCACCAGCACCCTTCACCGTACGAGCAAGCTCGCGCTGGCGAAGCTCGAGCATCGCCGCATCGACATCGGCCGCCGAGAGCGACAGCACCGGATCGCGGCTCGTCTTCTGATTGCAGGCCGCAACCAAGGCATTGGTGCTGAGGGGGTAGGAGTCCGGTGTGGTGCGGTCCTTCTCGACCAATGCTCCCAGAACCCGGACTTCGTTGGCCGTTAACTCGAGGGCTTTCATGACCTCGACGCTACCCGCTTGTACGCACGGGTCGCGTCAACGCCCCCGCTGCCGGGAATCTATGCTGCGGGGGTGTCAGCAACCACACAAGCCGCCGTGCAAGCGATTCTTGGAACCGTGTGGTCCGAACGCGGCGCGCAGGTTCGAGTGCTGACCGAAGATCAGCCATCGTCGGTGTTGCTGTCGCCCGTCGGCCTTCACCTCAACTACCGGATCGAAGAAACCCCAACTCGCTGGTGCGTTGGGCACCATTCGCAGGCATTGGGGTACGTCGATTGCACGTCGAGACCCGAAGAACGCAGCCGCACGTGCACCAGTTGTTCAGTGGCCGAAGCGATCTTCGCGTCGCAGCTTCATCACGCCCACACCGAACCATCGCGGGTTACCGACTCGGCCATGGTGCAACATCTCCAACAGCCCAACCTTCTCTACCTAGCGGGTTTCCGGGACGGCTCGGTGAAGATCGGCACCAGCACCGCGGTACGTATCGAGAAGCGCCTTCTCGAACAGGGGGCGTGGAAAGCCCGAATCGTTGCCGAGGCTGCCGACGGCTACTCGGTACGAATCGCTGAAGACCTCATCACCAGCACGCTGCATATTCCCCAATCGGTGTCCGCCGCACGCAAGCTGGCGGGTTTGGGTCGGCCGCTCGCCGACGATGTTCTCGAAAGTCGACTCGACCCGCTGGCGCTCGAAGTCAACCATCTCCTCACCAGCCATAGCGATAGTCGAGTGGTGGCCACAACCACCGCATGGAGCAATCCGGCAGCCGTTCGCCCAGTGTGGGACGAAGTTCGCACCTACCCGCTTGACCCCCGGTCCGGAGCTCACGATCTTGAAATCGTCGACATCGTTGGCCGAATGGTCGCCGCCCGCCGCACCGGCTCAAACGACATTTTCGCCATCGATCTTCAACGCCTCTACGGCCTCGAACTCAACCTCGGCAACCACGAGGCGGACGAACTGGTAATCCAAGACTCTTTGTTTTGATTGTTCCGCCTTCGGCTCCACGCCTTCGGCAGCACTCCTCACGCCGCTATCGCCCTTGCTGGCGCGGCGGGACGACTCGGTGCTCTTTGTTCCGCCTTCGGCTCCACGCCTTCGGCATCACTCCTCACGCCGCTATCGCCCTTGCTGGCGCGGCGGGACGACTTCACGCGTCCCCTATTAGGTTTTCTTCTTGATGGTTCTTGCTGGTCGGTCCTTTGTTGTTCGTGCTGTTGCTAGCTCGGGCGCCCTCTGGCGGGTTGTTGATGCTCGCGACGATCTCAAGTCGGTAGCTCCGGCCGACATTGGCCTTTCTGATCGACTCTGCGCTGCGTTCGACGACTGGGCACAGTTCTTTGATGAGATCGACGGCGACCTCACCGACCCAGAGGTGGCCGAAGAGTTCGTGAGTCAAGGTTTCAAAATTGCTCACCGACTGCGGGCCGAGATCAAAGGCAGCACGGTGCACCTCGTCCATCCGGTGAGCGGCGAGTCGGTTGAGATCGTGCGAACCGGACCCCGCTAGACGAACTCGCTAGAGTCGCCGACATGACATCGATCGTGCTTGTTCATGGTGCCTGGGGTGGCTCGTACGGGTTCCGACACTTGCGGCCACTTCTCACCGCTCACGGCCATGAGGTGTTCACCCCAAGCCTCACCGGCATCGGCGAACGATCGCACCTTGCCCACACCGATGTAGACCTGAGCGCCCATATTCGCGACGTCGGCAACACGATCTTCTACGAAGATCTCACCGACATCGTGCTGCTGGGGTTCAGCTACGGCGGCATGGTCGTCACCGGACTCCTCGACGACTTCGGCGATCGCATCGACCACCTCGTCTACCTCGACGCCGTGGTCCCCAGCGATGGGCAGAGCGCGGTGGACCTTCTGGGGCCCATGGCCGGAGCCCTGCTCGATACCGCTCAGAACGGTTTTCTTGCACCGATACCACGAGAGCTCGATACTCCCGAAGCCACGTCGTGGTCCAACGCCCGGCGCGCCAACCAGCCCGTCGCCACCTTCACCGAGCCCGTTACGTTGCAAACCCCAGTCGAGAGTCAGCCGTTTACCCGCACCTTCATCAAGGCCACCAGCGACCCGAACGAGCATCCCGAATCCGGGTTCTGGCAGGCGGCCCGGCACGCCGAGGCCTCACCCGCCTGGAGCTACCACGAGATCGCCACCAATCACATGGTGCCGATGACCCGCCCCGCCGAGCTTGCACAGATCCTGCTGGACGTCGCCGCATCCTAAAACTAGGAAACGGCGACGAATCAAGAGAGCGCTGCTACCAGATCTCGTCGACGTATTTGTCGGTACCGATTACCGTCTTGTGGAACGGTGCCGCAAAGACCACCTTGGCAAGGCCAGACTCGTCGATGACTTCGGCGTACCGCTTGAACCGGTCCCAACTTTCGCGCACATCGCCGTCGGTGAAGAACAGCTGCATCGTGCGGGTGTCGGCGCTGCCGGTGTCGCTTCCCAAGTCCATCGGCGCGTTCTTGGTCATCTCGTCGCGCTCGACCGGCACCCAGGTTGACCCTTGGGCGATATCGGAGCTTTCCATGAGTTGAGGCATGGCGACGTCGCGGAGGAAGTCACCGAGTTGATCGGCACTGACACCGTCGGCCCGGTCCATGGCAACCGACACCTGACCGGCGAAGCCGTGGTCGAGAGCCAACTCTACCGGCACCGGGTCGGCATCTCGGTACGTGGTGGTTCCCGCGTACATGTACAACACGGTGTGAGCATGACGACGCTCGTTGAATCCGCGCCCGTCCTTGTACAGCTCCTTGACCTGCGACGCGCCCCACGCAAAGTGCTCGTCGTGTTTCCCTTCGAGCACCCAGTAGATCGCGACCCAGGTTCCGCGGTCGTAGGGTTCGGTGACCGTGTTGGTTTCGTCCTGCGGAAACCGCATCTCTTTGAGTTCGCGGGTGGCCACCCACCGGCTGCCGGCGTACAGCCACGGCCCAATCATGCAACCGCCGTAGTAGTGGTCGCGTTCGTACCAGCGGTTGTAGGCAACCTCGTGTCCCACACTCGGGTCAACGAGTGTGTACAGCATGCTTCCGACCTTGATGGGATACTCTTCCGGCGCGTTCACGTGTGGCCTGACCTCTCTCACCGATGACTCTCGTCGGTGCTTCGGGTCCCGAGACTAAAGCGACCGACCCATCAGTGCCAGAAGACGCTGCGCGGCCGTGGCGTCAGGCGGCGGCTCGACCGGCCCATCGCCAGCAAAGGTGGGGTTTTCGAGCTTCTGAAGAAACGGAAGCCATGAGTCGAGCACAAACTCGGCCAAATCGTCCGGTAGCTCAACCGGCTGGTTGATGGCGGCACGAAGATCCCACGCCGACACCAACGACTCGCTTGCCCGAAAGCCAAGCAACTGCAACCCGCTCAGCGAGGTCTCGCCAAAATCCACCACCAGATCGAGAGCGTCCGGGGCAGAGAACGCCTGAATCATCGCCAGCGCGGTTCCTCGCCACACGGTCACTGGGCTCGTGCCAAGAATTTTCGGATCGAACTCGGTGACGGGCCCGGTGCGCACCCCCGACAGGGCATCTTTGGCCACCGCGTCGTTCAGTACCACGTGGGCAACAAGCGCTTTGACCGTCCAGTCGTCGCGAGACGTCGGCAACTCGAGGTCGTCGTCGGTAAGCAAGGCCACCTGCTCACCAAAGAACGCTGACGACCGAGTGAGGGCGTCGAGAGGCTCTAGCCCCACGCTTTCATTCCCACGTCGCTACTCCCATTCGATGGTGCCCGGCGGCTTCGACGTGATGTCGTACGCAACTCGGTTAACCCCATCGACCTCGTTGATGATGCGGCTCGACATCGTTTCGAGCAGCTCATAGGGCAGACGAGCCCAGTCGGCGGTCATCGCGTCGTCGCTCGTGACCGCCCGGATGATGATGGGGCGGGCATAGGTACGCTCGTCACCCATCACACCAACGCTGCGAATATCGGGGAGCACAGCGAACGCCTGCCAGATCTCACGCTCGAGACCCGCCTTGGCAATCTCTTCTCGGACGATGAGGTCGGCGTGCTGAAGGATTGCCACCAGTTCGCGGGTGACTTCGCCGATGATGCGCACACCCAGACCAGGCCCCGGAAACGGCTGACGCCAGACGATCTCGTCGGGCAGACCAAGCTCGGTGCCGACCTGGCGAACCTCGTCTTTGAAGAGGCTGCGGAGCGGCTCGACCAGTTCGAACTCCATGTCGTCGGGCAGCCCGCCGACGTTGTGGTGGCTTTTGATCTTGGCGGCGTCTTTGGTGCCCGACTCGATGACATCGGGATAGAGCGTTCCCTGCACCAGATAGTTGGCGTCGGTGATGCCGCCCGAGGCCGCTTCGAACTCTCGGATGAAGATCTCGCCGATAGCCTTGCGCTTGTCTTCGGGGTCATCGACTCCGGCAAGCTTGTCGAAGAAGCGATCTTCGGCTCGCACATGGATGAGTTCGATGCCCTGATGGCGTTTGAAGGTTTCGACAACCTGCTCGCCCTCGTTAGCTCGCATCAATCCGGTGTCGACGAACACACACGTGAGCTGGGCGCCGATGGCTTTGTGCACCAACGCCGCGGCGACCGCAGAGTCGACGCCGCCCGACAGACCACAGATAGCCCGACCGCTACCGACCTGCGAAGCAATCTTCTCGACGGCGTCATCGATGAAGTTGCCCATCGTCCACGTCGGCGAACACTCGGCGATGTCGTGCAGGAAAGCTCCGAGCACCTCCATGCCATGGGGCGTATGCGCAACCTCGGGGTGGTACTGCACGCCATAAATCCGGCGCTCGTGATCTTCGAGAACCGCAACGGGTGATGCTTCGGTCCGCGCGGTGGCGACAAACCCATCCGGAGCTTCGGTGATGGCATCGAAATGGCTCATCCAAACCGTCTGCTCGGCCGGAACATCGCCGACCAGCAGCTTCGATTCGGCACCTTCGATGGCCGACATATCGGTGCGGCCGTACTCGCCCTGCTCATTGCGACCCACGGTGCCGCCGAGTTGATGGGCAATCACCTGAGCGCCGTAACACATGCCGAAGATGGGCACGCCTAGGTTGAAGATGTCCTGATCGAGTAGCGGTGCGCCATCGACATGAACGCTCTTGGGTCCCCCCGAAAGCACGATGGCCGCCGGCTTCTTCGCAACCAGTTCGACGGCGGTGATGTCGTGAGGCACGAGTTCGCTGTAGACGTTGAGCTCGCGGACCCGCCGCGCGATCAGCTGCGCATACTGCGCTCCAAAATCGATAACGAGAACCGTTTCGGCAACTGCGGTGTCCATTGAATTGCCCCTCCGGGCCGGTGATGGTGCCCGGGTTCGGGCGGAGTCAGACCATGGCTACTGGGCTAGTGGCCCATGCCAATGCCCTGCTCGGTTTGAAGCTTCTTGCCTTCGGTTTGCAGCGCAGGCGCCACCATAACCTCGGCCTTTTGGAAGTCTTTGATGTCGGTGTAACCACAGGTGGCCATCGACGTGCGAAGCCCACCAAACAGATTGACCCGGCCATCGTTTTCGTTGGCGGGGCCAACCAAAATCTGCTCGAGCGAGCCACGAACCGTTGTCTTTACCCGCGCCCCGCGAGGCAGTGTCGGGTGGAAGGTGGCCATACCCCAGTGGTAGCCACGGCCAGGAGCTTCCTCGGCAGCAGCAAGGGGCGAACCAATCATCACGGCGTCAGCGCCGCAAACGATGGCCTTCGCCACATCGCCGCCGGTACCCATTCCGCCATCGGCGATGACATGGACATACACGCCCGTCTCGTCGAGGTGACGCATACGGGCGGCCTTAACATCGGCGATTGCGGTGGCTTGCGGAACACCCAAACCAAGAACGCCACGAGTGGTGCATGCGTGACCCGGGCCAACGCCGACAAGCACGCCGGCCGCACCGGTACGCATGAGGTGAAGCGCCGCCGAGTAGCTGGCGCAACCGCCGACGATAACCGGGATGTCGAGCGAGCGAACAAAGGTTTTGAGGTTGAGCGGCTCGACGGTCTTGGAGACGTGCTCGGCCGAAACGACGGTTCCCTGAATAACCAGCATGTCGAGTTCGGCGGCGGCGATTGCGTCCATGTACGCGGCGGTGCGCTGAGGGGTGACCGATGCGCACGAAACCACGCCAGCGTCTTTGATCTCTTTGATTCTGGCGGTGATGAGTTCGGGCTTCACCGGTTCCTGGTAGAGCTCCTGCATACGCGACGTGGCCTTCTCGACCGGCAGTTTGGAGATCTCGTGAAGAACCGCGTCGGCGTCTTCATAGCGAGTCCACAAGCCCTCGAGGTTGAGTACTCCAACACCGCCGAGTTGACCGAGACGAATGGCGGTAGCCGGGCTGATGACGCCGTCCATGGCCGATCCCATGACCGGCAGTTCAAACTTGTAGGCGTCGATCTTCCACGAAATGTCGACATCTTCGGGGTCTCGCGTTCGGCGCGAAGGCACGATTGCGATGTCATCGAAGCCGTACGCTCGACGACCTGACTTACCCATTCCAATTTCGATCTCGGCCATGTGGACAGTCCTCGCTGTGACGGTGCTTGCTGGTCGGTGGAAAGGATCGACCTTAGTCGCGCAGGGAGACCCTCGCCGGAGTTGGGGGAAAGAATGTCTGCTGTTTCGCAGCCGTTTTGTCGGTTGGCGAGCCGCTCACACGGCAAAGCAGTCGATCAGTTCAACGAGTCGGTGTCGCCACGCCGGCCCGAGGTCGATCGGCGTCTTACCGAGCCGCACCACCACCAGGTCGAGCGCCGGAACGCACGCAATGCGTTGTCCTTCGTAGCCGTTGCACGAGAACGTTCCGTACTGGTCGTCCATGACCCACCAGTGCTCGCCGTATCCGTGTTGATCTTCGGGATCCCAGGCATGCATTGTTCGGGCCGAATCCATCCATCCCTCGGGGACCAGGCGTTCGCCATCGAACACCCCATCGCGCAGCCCAAAGAGTCCGTAGCGGGCAAAGTCACGTGCAGTTGCATGAACATACGACGAGCCAACAAACGTGCCCGCCTCGTCGAAGGTGGGCGTTGCCGAGGCCATCCCCAACGGCCCAAACAACCGGTCGGCCAGGTAGGCCGCATAGGCATCGCCGCCACCAAGCGTGTCGCGGATGACTCGACTCAGGATGTTGGTGGTGCCGCTCGAGTAGTTCCACACGGCGTCGGGCGGATGTTCGAGCGGCAGCGCCGCAGCGAAAGAACCCATGTCACTGGCGCCGGTTCCGAACAACATCTCGATGACGTGCGACGTATCGCCGTCGACGTAGTCCTCATTCCAGGTGAGACCAGAGCGCATCCGGAGAAGGTGACGAACGGTGATGGCCCCTCTGTTGTCGGACCACTCGGGTATCGGGGCCGGCATGTCCGGGTCGATGAGCCCGTCGAGCACCATCATCCCAAGCACTGTCTGGGTCATGCTCTTGGCCATCGACCACGAGATCAGCTTGGTGTCGGCATTCAGGTCGGGCCCGTAGCACTCGGCGACAATCGCTCCCCGGTGCACCACCAGCATCGCCAGGGTCTGGCCAAGTTCTTTCGGCTGATCGGCCACAATCGTGGTGGTGAGTGCCGTGACTCGCTCGGCGTCGACGCCCGAAGCGAGGACACCTTCGGGCCATATCTCAGTCGGCCAACCGACGCCATCGGGTTGCCTCGGCAGCGGCAGGAGAGGTTGATCGCTCACACGATCGAACGTTTCACTCATGTGGTTGTCATCGTCCGTATTCGCCCCAACGGTCATCCATAACGCCGGTTACCTCGGCCAGAAACTGACGAAGTATCGCGGCGGTAGCCCCCCAAACGGTGTTCCCGTCAAGCTCGAAGAACGTTATCGAATAGTCGTTGTCGCCGCGGCGCCAGATCTCTTCGCGCCAGACCTCGTCGAGGAGTAATTCGTCGAGCGTGACCTCGATGAGTTCGCTCACCTCATCGGGATTCATCACCATCGACGGTCGTTCGGCAACCATGGCCACAAACGGATGAATAAGTGATCCACTGCCAACCGTGACAAACCGGTCGAGTTCGCCCAACTTCTGCGGCAGAGCCGGGTTCAAACCAACCTCTTCGTGTGCCTCACGAAGAGCGGTGTGCCAAAGGCTTTGGTCGTCGTCATCTTCACGGCCGCCCGGAAACGCCACTTCGAGCGTGTGGGAACGCATCTTTGGCGACCGCTGAGTAAGAATCACCCGTAGTGCGCCCTCGTCGTCAGGGTACAGGCACGCCAGCACAGCCGATCGGCCCGACGTTTCTACCGCCGCCCGATTCTTTGGCGCGCCGCGGTTCTCGAAATGTTCGATGATGTGGTCGAGATCAACGCTGCGCTCGGTCGGCGAAAGATGCGACCACGGCGCCGGATTGCCAAGCTTCCAGTCGTCGGGCCGCGGGATCTTCTGGGGACCGCCGCGAGACTTCAGCTTTCGCTCTCGCCGACCATGGCTTCGAGCAGTTCACGAAGCCCACCGGTCTTGAGGTTCGACATCACCCGGCCGGGTGGAGTCTCGCCGGTCTCCCACTCCATCCATTGGCTCAGGAGTTTTGCAGCATCGGGCGCCGGTCGGTCTTCCATCCTCAAACCCTACCGCTGGGCGGTCGACTGCGATGAAGTGGGCCTTGGTTCATTTCGAACCGGTACCGCCAGCGCAGGGCAGGACCCCCAAATCCGGCACCGGTTCGGGGTTTGTGGGCGGAAAACTTTGAAGACCCCGCTCTAGTGAGCGGGGTCTTCGTGCACTGCGGTAGTGCTTGTAGTGCTTTTGATCCCTTGCGGGATTGATCTGCCGGAAGGCAGGGCTACATCATGCCGCCCATGCCACCCATTGGATCGCCACCCATTGGCATGCCGCCGGCACCTGGCTCTTCAGGCTTGTCGGCGATGAGCACCTCGGTGGTGAGGAGCAGGCTGGCGATGGACGCTGCGTTCTGCAGTGCCGCACGGGTTACCTTGGCCGGGTCGATGACGCCAGCCTTGATGAGGTCGACGATTTCGCCGGTGGAAGCGTTGAGGCCGTGGCTGCCGGAGGCTGCCTCGACTTCGCGCACCATGACGGCGCCTTCGAGACCAGCGTTGTCGGCAATCAGCTTGGCCGGAGCTTCGAGTGCGTTGTACACGATCTGTGCACCCGTGCTCTCGTCACCCTTGAGCTTCTTGATGACCTTGGCGATGTCTGCACGTGAACGAAGAAGTGCGGTACCGCCACCGGCGACAACACCCTCTTCGATCGCTGCACGGGTTGCCGAGAGGGCATCCTCGATGCGGTGCTTCTTCTCTTTGAGCTCAACCTCGGTTGCTGCGCCAACCTGCACAACGGCGACGCCGCCGGCAAGCTTGGCCAGACGCTCTTGGAGCTTCTCGCGGTCCCAGTCGGAATCGGTGTTCTCGATCTCGGAACGGATCTGAGCAACACGACCAGCGACGTCGGCCTTCTTGCCTGCGCCTTCGATGATGGTGGTGTTGTCCTTGGTGATAACGACCTTACGGGCGCTACCAAGCATGTCCATCTCGACGTTGTCGAGCTTAAGTCCGACCTCTTCGGCGATGACCTGACCGCCGGTGAGGATGGCCATGTCCTGGAGCATCGCCTTGCGTCGCTCGCCGAAACCGGGAGCCTTCACCGCAGCGGAAGCAAAGGTGCCGCGGATCTTGTTGACGACGAGTGTGGCGAGGGCCTCACCCTCGATGTCCTCGGCGACGATCACGAGGGGCTTGCCCGACTGCATGACCATTTCGAGAACGGGAAGAAGATCCTGAACGCTCGTGATCTTGCCCTGGTTGAACAGGATGTACGGATCGTCGAGGACGGT
>CALJDK010000143.1 GCA_938023735.1 uncultured Acidimicrobiales bacterium | reverse complement strand
CCGGCCATTCCCGCCGACGACACCCAGTTGGCGGCCTCGCCGGCACTGACAGCCGCTCGCTCGCTGACGGCGTCGATCATCCAGCTATTGAGGCTGTGGCCAACAAAGAATGTAAGGGTTCCCAGGATGAGCGTGTGGCGCACATCGGAGCTAGCGACGAGGCCTCGCCACGTTTCGAGAAGCGGGAGCCGTGGGCGGTTGGACTTCTCGACCGGTTGTGCTGGTGCTCGCCACGCAATAGCTGCCCACACCAGGGTCGCGCCCAGTGCCAGCGTTGCCTCGAACCGAATCACCGAACGCCAGTCGCCCAACCACGGCAGCAGGATGGAGTTGGTGGCAAACAATACCGAGATCGATCCAAGGCTCGGTCCGAGGTTGTACATACTGAGAGCGAACTGACGCTCTCGCTGGTCGGAGAACCACTGTGAGCAGAGGGTGGGTGCCGAGGACGAAACCAACGGCCCGCCGAGGCCCATTATGGCGATAGCAAACCACAATGACGTCGGCCCGGTTGCAAAGGAGCGAGCAAAGCCGCTTGCGGTCAGCGAGAGGCCGCCAAGAAACAGTGCCCGGCCGATACCGATCCGGTCGACCACCCGTCCGGCAAACGCCGAGGTGAAGATATACATGGCGGTCCATGCCCCGAGCGCGAGCCCCATAGCGCCGCGACCCATGCCCAGATCGGTTCGGACCTCGGTGATCATCGGCGGGATCCCAGCCAAGGTCACGCCAAAGGCGAAGTACACCGCAACCATTCCGCCAAACATCACGAATCGATACTTCGGTTGTGAGTCGCCAGCCGCAGGAGACAAAGGCGCGTCAGGCTCGGAGGCAGCAGTCGAGGTCACTCCGGGCACCATAGAGCCGCACCGCCCCCAACCCCTTATGAGTTTTCGGTCTAACTTTTTGGCGTTGGTAGGTTGGAGTGTTGGCTGTTTCACATTCCGCCAAAGCGATTGCTTCACAGCTGTATCAGGCTCGGCATACGAGTACGCCGATCGACTTCCTTACCTCGGCCTTGCCTGGGCTTACTTGGGAGGACGCCCGGGCTATCGCTCGAGAGAGCGACGTTCTGCGGCGGGTCGATGGCGAGACGCAGATCGGATGGAAGCTTGGCTGGACGTCGTCGGCCATGCGTGAGGCGCTCGGAGTGAATCGGCCGAACTGGGGGACGCTCTGGAACTCACAAGTAGCTGACTCGTCGGTTGCCCGTATCGACTACATCCATCCGAAGGCCGAACCTGAGCTCGTCTGGCGCTCTACGATGTGAGGCGGTCGCGTGGCTTGCCCGGTCGCTTGCGGTCGAAGGACTTTCGATTGCTGAAGGCGACATCGTGTTCACCGGCGGGCTCACCGCACCATTCGATGCTGCCCAGGGTTCGACCTTTACCTTGCGGTCAGATCAGTTCGGCGAGATTTCGTTGTCGTTTCGCTGACCGTTGCTACAGACCGAGACGACTCGCCACGGCATTCCACGACTCTTCGGCGTTTGCGATGTCGAACCACATAGCGACGAGCCCGGCCGCTTCCGCACCCTCGACGTTTCGAGGTTGGTCATCGACAAAGAGGGTTCGGCCGGCCGCGACTCCGACGGTGGACACCGCAAGGTCGAAGGCTCGGCGGTCAGGCTTGAGGATCCTTGTGTCGGAGCAGTCGACAATGTGGTCGACGGTTTGGAGCAGCGGTACGCCGAGCTCCCATTCGCGCCCGTGGAAGTCACGCATGTCGTTGGTGAGCACCGATACACCGAACCCGGCGGCGAGTGCATCGTCGACGACCCGCGTGGCTCCCGGCCGCACGAGCTCGGGCGTCGGCGGGTCGTAGAGCTTTCGCATGTAGTCGGCGCGGGTGATATCGGTTCCGGCAGCCCGCCCAACCTCTTCGGCTCGTTGGGTCCAATACTGCCGTTCGGTCACGCCATCGCCAGCGATCATTCGCCGCCAGAGTTCATCGGTCGAAGGATCGAGCGGGCCCAACCATGTCAGGCTCCCGGCGGGAAGCCCAAACTCCGTCTCGGCCTTGCTGTGCAGCTCAACCGGATTCACCAAGCACACCCCGCCAAAGTCGAGCAGCAAAACATCGAAGCTTCGGTCGCCGGGCATCTGACGAACCTATTGGTCGTGTTGAAAGGCCGCTAGCAACGTCCCGCGGAGCGGGATGTGGGTGAAAGGAAGAACGCCCGGGAAGCGTGCCTACTTTTGCGAGCCTTGCCAACCCATTTGTCGGGATACGGCGCGGGCTAGGACTACAACGGCTTCTGCGTACCTGACTCGATTGGGGTCCATGCGTTCGCTGGGGCCAGCGAGGCTGAGCGAGGCCACCGCCGAGCCGGTTTCGTTGCGGATGGGGGCAGCGACCGACACCACGCCCAGCTCCGACTCCTGACGGTTTTCGGCGTAGCCGTTTCGACGGATCACCTTGAACTGTTCTCGCAGTTCATCGGTGCTGGTGATGGTGTGTTCGGTGGCAGTGTCGAGCTGCCAGTCGTCGAGGATCGATTCCCGTTGACGGCTAGGAAGGAACGCCAGAATCGCTTTGCCTGACCCGGTGCGGTGTGCGGGAGCTCGTCGGCCGAGTTCGGTAAAGACTCGCAGGGTATGGGGGCTCTCCAGTCGTTCGACGTACACCACCTCACGACCATCGAGCACTCCTACCTGCACGGTTTCACCAGTGCGAGCCCGCAGTTCAGTCATCGACACCAGTACCGCTTCGTGGAGGGTGCGCTGCTTGGGCATGGCCGCCACCATGTCGAAGGCGGTGAGCCCCATGCGGTATCGGCCGGTCGCTGGGTCCTGGTCGAGAATGCCCTCGTCGGCCAACGTGCTCAAGATCCGGTGCGTCGACGACGTCGAGAGACCGAGGTGCCCGGCGAGGTCGGCGACGCCCCACGTGAGATTTGACGCCGAGAAGGATTTGAGGACCCTTGCGGCATTCGCGACCGACGACAGGCGGTTTCGTGCGGGGCTCGAACTCGGCCTCGGCGATGACGGTCGGGGTTTCGACATGGCTGCAAAGGTACGGCATTCGCCCGCATCCCGCTATGCGGGATCAGCCTTCCCTTCCCTGTGACCGTTGGCATAGGTTGCTCGGCAATGGGGATTTTGCGTTTAAGCCACATCGACATCATGGTCACCGACCTCGAGCTCGCCGCCGCGTACTACACACAGGTGATGGGTCTCGATATCACCGAGCGCACCGACGACAGAATTTTCTTCAAGTGCTGGGACGAGCGCGATCACCACTGCTTGGCCGTTCGGCTCGATACACGAGTCGGTCTCGACCGGTTCGCCTTCAAGGTCGAGCACGCCGATGATCTCGATCACTTCGAGGCCCGCATCGAAGCGGCCGGGCATCCGGTTGAACGAATCGCCAACGGCGAAGAGATCGGTCAGGGTGAGTCGATCCGGTTCGAGCTGCCATCGGGCCAACAAATGGAGCTGGTGGCCGATGTGCACAAGGTCGGCGGCCGCTTGCCGCTCACCAATCCGCCTCCAGTACCGCAGGGGCTGGTCGGAATCGCACCGCCTCGTATCGACCACCTGCTCGTGCATGCCGAAGAGGTGCCGGTAGCGGCAGCATTCTTTCAGGACGTGCTCGATTTCCGCCTCACCGAACAACTCCTCAACGGCCAAGGTCACCAGACCATTGCGTTCCTCGAGCGTTCTGCCAAGCCACACGACATCGCGTTTGTTCAGGGGCCAAATGGTGCGCTGCACCACTTCTCGTTCTGGCTCGACGACTGGGATCACATCCGCAAAGCGGCCGACATCTTGGCCTACAACGGCGTGACCATCGATGTCGGTCCAACCCGTCACGGCCTGACTCGCGGCAACACCATCTACTTCTTTGACCCCATGGGCACCCGGAACGAAGTGTTCACCGGCGGCTACCGGCCAGATCCCGACTTTCCCACCATCACCTGGACCAACGACCAAGAAGGACGTGCGGTGTTCTATTACGAGGGTGTGTTGAACCAACGGTTTGCCACGGTGCACACATGAGCTCGCCCGGAATCCTCCGTCTCTCGCACGCCGAAGTGCGAGTGCCCGATCTGCAACTCGCAACCGCGTACTACGCCGAGGTTGTCGGCCTTGTACTCACCGCCGCCGAGCCTGGACGCTCCTACCTGAAAGGGTGGGACGAGCTCCAGCATCAC
Source organism: uncultured Acidimicrobiales bacterium (assembly GCA_938023735.1). Classification (GTDB taxonomy): domain Bacteria; phylum Actinomycetota; class Acidimicrobiia; order Acidimicrobiales; family SHLQ01; genus CALLQB01. The sequence continues at coordinate 53,271 of CALJDK010000143.1, read as the reverse complement.
TCGCTTATCCTCACCGAAGCGCCCACCTATGGCCTCAACAGTCTGGCGTTCAAAGTGATCGAGCGCGGCGAACTCGATCGACTCGCAGCCCGGGTCGAAGCCGAAGGCATCGATTTTGCCTGGCACGAACCGGGCGCACTCAACGCGGCGTCGGGAACCGTCGTTCGGTTTACCGCGCCCAGCGGTCATGTGATCGACCTCGAACATGGCCAGGCGCAGGTTGGTAACGGTCTCACCCTCATCAATCCGCCGCCCGCTCCCGACGGGCTCAAGGGCATGCACCCGCCGCGCATCGACCATATCTTCCTCTTGGCTGAAGACGTCGACGGCGTTACGGCGTTCTTTCAGAACGTGCTCGAGTTTCGCCTCACCGAGCAGATCATGGCCGACGACGGGCATCAGCTCACCACGTTCCTCGAGCGCACCCACACGCCCCACGACATCGCGTTTCTCACCGGCCCTGACGGCGGCTTTCATCACCTGGCCTACTGGGTCGACGAGTGGAACGACCTGCGGACCGCCGCCGATACCTGCGCCTACCACGGCATCGAAATCGACGCCGGACCAACCCGCCACGGAGCCACCCGCGGTTGCGGGCTCTACTTCTTCGACCCCGCAGGCAACCGCAACGAGGTCTACACCGGTGGATACTGGTTCGACCCCGACGATGAGCCGACCACATGGACCGAAGCCGAGATGGGCCGGGCAATCTTTACCTACAAGGGGCAGGTCGACCCCGGATTCATGTCGGTGCACTCATGAGTGAGACACCGCAGAACGATCGGCACGGCGCTCCGCTCTACTTGGCCCGCTACCTCGAAGCCGAGGGGCAGGAGATAAAGGGCGACGAAGAAACTACCGACGAAGCAACGCCGCTGTACCTGCGCCGGTTCCGCAACCAGGCTGCTCCTTCGGCGGTCGACGACACCCCGTTGTGGCAACGGGCGTCGCTTCCCCAACAGCAGGCGCTCACCGAAGACAACCGCAACAAAGAGATCTCACCGCCGCCCGGTATGGCCCGCGGTCTCCGCAACGATGTGTACCTGGTGCGTCACGGCGAAACACAGGGCTACTCCACCGACTCCGGCCTCACGCCGCAAGGGGTTTGGCAGGCTCACGGCTGGGGCAAGACCATGGCCCGCCGAATCAAGAGCGGCGAGACCGTGGTGTTCCGGCACGCAGCAACCGCCCGCGCCACCGAAACCGCCCAACAGATTCACCGGGGCCTTGTCGACGGCCTCGTGCAATACGAAAAGGACATCACCATCGTCGAGCCGGCGGTGGCCAACGAATTCCGCAACTTTGGTTTCGTCGCTCCCGATGGTCTCAAGGACGTCACCGCAGCATTTCGCGAATACAGCGCCATCCTCGAAGGCTTCGAACGATCGGCCGCACGCGACCGGCCGCAGTGGGTGGTTGAGATGGATCGCTTCTGGCGCACCCAACAGGGCGGGGGAGACCCCATCGCTCACTGGCTCACCATCCCGCTCATGCACTTCGAACCGCCAGCCATGTGTGTGCGCAGGTTCTGGGCCGGCATCAACCGACTCTCGGCCGAGTTCCCCGGCGCTCGCCTAGTCAACGCAACCCACTCGGGATGCATCCGGGCGTTCGCGGTCAGCGCGCTGGGTTACGACCCCGGCGAGCCGTACAACATCGAGCACGTTCGCGTGAAGCTTTTGGCCGACGACGAACACACGGTCAACGGCCGCGATGCAACCGTGTCGTACCGCAACCGGGTGCAGGAGATAAAGGTCCCCCAGATCGACCAACTCCCCACTTGGAAGGTCGACGACGACTGGGCCGGCTTTACGAAACCGTTGGAACCCGCTGGTGAGGGCAAGGTATGACTACCGATCCGCACCAGATGACTTTAAGAAAATCACCGTGGGAGAAGCAGCAATGTGCGAATCCTGTCCGATCGTCGACTGGGAGAAGGAACTCCCGACCGTCCGGTCTTTCACCGCACGAAGGGTTGATGCAGCAATGACCGAACACATCGTCTGGTACGACCGCTACGAGCACGAGCACAAGCCGTTCGTTGGTGGCAAGAACGCCAGCCTGGGCGAGATGATGATGGCCGAGCTGCCGGTGCCGCCCGGGTTTGCCGTCACCACCGTCGCCTACGACCAGATCTGGCGCAACGAACAACTGGTTTCGAAGGTCAATGACCTGTTGCGAAGCATCGACCACGATGACTTTGCCGCCAACGTGGTTACGTCCGAGAAGATCCGGGCACTGGTCGAAGCCGAACCGGTTCCCGAGGCCGTCGTCGCCGACATTCATGCGGCGTACGAGGCTCTCTGCAAGCACTGCGGCGTCGAGAACGTTCCGGTTGCCGTCCGCTCATCGGCGACGGCCGAAGACCTCCCCGATGCCTCGTTCGCGGGCCAGCAGGACACATTCCTGTGGATCATCGGGGCCGACGCGGTGGTCGAGAACGTTCGGAAGTGTTGGTCATCGATCTTCACGGACCGGGCCATCGCGTACCGCCACTCGATGGGCTACCTCCATCAAGCCATCGCCATGTCGGTGGGTGTGCAGAAGATGGTCGACCCGATCTCGTCGGGTGTGGCCTTCACGCTTAACCCCACTAACGGCGACAAATCGCAGGTGGCCATCGACGCATCATGGGGCCTCGGCGAAGCGGTGGTGTCGGGCGAGGTTACGCCCGACAACTTCCTGGTCGACAAGGTTCTCCGCGAAGTGATCAAACGCGAGATCTCCGACAAAGGAATCGAGTACTGCCTGACCGAATCGGGTGCCGTCGAGAAGCTCGAGATCACCGGCGATCGCCGCACCGCACCGGCGGTAACCGACGAAGACCTCACCGCAATCGCCATTCTCGCTCGTCGGGCCGAGAAGCACTACGGCTGCCCACAAGATGTCGAGTGGGCACTCGATAAACATCTGCCAGCCGGCGAAAACGTAGTGATGCTCCAGAGCCGACCCGAAACCGTGTGGTCACAGAAACCCAAGAAGTCGGTAAGCAAGGGCGGTTATGACGCCATGTCGTCGATCGTTTCGACCTTGGTTTCGCCGCTCCACGACAAGAAGCAGAACTAGCCAGATCACACCACACACGTATCCGCACCACTACCTACCCACATCCAATCCAAAGAACCAGAACCGCAATTCAGAACATCCAGGGGGAACACCGCAATGAGTAACCGCTTTCCAAGCCCATTCGAGATCGAAGGCCCAGCCGACATAGAAGGCTGGGAGGAGTTGTATCCGTACTCGTCCTCGTTTAGCGAGTACCGCAAAGAGTATGAAGACAACCGCTTCTGGTTCTGGGATTCGATGCATTGGGGCAAAGCGCTTACCCCGTGGGATGCCACCTTTATGGAGGTTGCCCTTGCCTCGCTCAGCCAGATGAACAGCCGCCACTACCGGATTCCGCCAGCCGACGGTGTGGACTTCCGCATTCTCTATGGCTATGCGTTTCTCTCGCCAGTGGGCGTCGACCCGTCGCAGATCGAAGCTCGGGTTCCGCAGTTCATGGAGCGGGCCGGTCACTACTTTGGTAACTGGGACAGCCTGTATGACAACTGGCTCGAGAAGGTGAAGAGCACTATCACCGAGATTGAAGCGATCGACTTCAACCCACTTCCCGAGATGGAAGAACTCGACGTCATCACCAGCGGTGCGGGGCAGGGCTCGGGAACCAAACTGATGAGCGAGTACAACAAGTTCAAGGACCTCATCCACCAGGCGTGGAGCTACCACTTCGAGTTCCTCAACCTCGGCTACGCCGCCTACCTCGACTTCTTCGGATTCTGCAAGGAGGCATTCCCGTCGATCCCCGACCTTGGTATCGCCAAGATGGTGGCTGGCGTCGAAGTCGACCTGTTCCGGCCCAACGAAGAGCTCAAGGGCCTGGCGCAGAAGGCGGTCGACCTCGGAATCGCCCGGGCGTTCGATGACCCCAACAACGTGGTACTCGAAGGCGATGCCGGTGCCCAGTTCCAGGCGGCCTGGGATGAAGCCGCAGACCCGTGGTTCAACTTCACGTCGGGTAACGGCTTCTACCACTTCGACAAGATCTGGGTCGAGAACCCCGACATCCCGTACACGTTCATGAAGGACTACATCGCCCGCATCGAGGCCGGCGAGGACATCAGTCGCCCCATCGAGGCCATCCGCGCCGAGCGCGATCGGGTTGTCAGCGAATACCGCGACCTGCTCGACTCCGACGAAGATCGCGAAGCCTTCGACGGCAAGCTCGGCCTGGCCCGCGTGGTCTTCCCGTACGTGGAGAACCACAACTTCTACATCGAGCACTGGACCATGTCGGTCGTGTGGCGCAAGCTCAAGGAACTCGGCGCCACCCTGGAGAAGGATGGCCTGCTCGGCTCCGCCGACGACCTGCTGTTCATCCGCCGTGATGAAGTCAACGAGGTCTTGTGGGATTACTACGCCAACTGGGCCGTCAACAGCCCTACCGCCTCGGCTGCCCACTGGGCGCCCATCGTCGAGAAGCGTCGGGCAATCCACGCCAAGCTCGATGCATGGAAGGCGCCCAAAGCGCTCGGAGAACCACCCGAGGTCATCACCGAACCCTTCACCATTATGTTGTGGGGCATCACCTCAGATTCGGTAGCTAACTGGCTTGGCTCCGAGGACGCTGCCGACAACGAACTCACCGGCATGGCGGCCTCGCCGGGCTTGGTCGAAGGCATCGCTCGCATCGTTCGCACGCCCGAAGAGGTCAACGACCTCGAGCAGGGCGAGATCCTGGTGGCGCCCATCACCGCGCCCAGCTGGGCGCCGGTGTTCCCCAAGATTCAAGCCTGTGTCACCGACATCGGCGGCATGATGAGTCACGCCGCAATCGTGTGTCGCGAGTACGGCGTACCCGCCGTCACCGGTACGGGCTTCGGCACCGACAAGATCAAGACCGGCGACCGTATTCAGGTCGACGGTTCATCGGGCAAAGTCACCATCCTGTAGGCGGCAACACCGCCTCAGCCTGTTCACTGTTTCAAAGATCACTGTTTCGAAGATCACTGTTACTAGGACCTGTCTAGGAGCACCCTTATGTTGACCAAAGAAGAAAACGACGCACTCACCCAGGTGGGCCCCGGCACGCCGATGGGCGACGTCCTTCGGCACTACTGGTACCCGGTGGTGATGACCCGCGAGCTCAATGAGTTCCCGATCAAGCAGATCCGCCTTCTCGGCGAGAACTGGGCGGTGTTCCGCACCGAGGAAGGCAACTACGGCATCGTCGACGAACGCTGTCCGCACCGGGGCGCATCGCTGGTGTACGGCATCGTCGAAAACGATGGTCTGCGCTGTGGGTACCATGGTTGGAAGTTCGACACCGATGGCCAGTGTGTTGACATCCTCGCCGAGCCCGACTCGTCGCCCAAATTCCGCGAGGGCTGTGGTGTTCGATCGGGATCGGCCCAGGAGTTGGGCGGTATGGTGTGGGTGTACGTGGGCGACGGCCCGGTGCCCGAGCTGCCTCGCTATGAGGCGTACGTGATGGATGGGGTGCGCGATATCGGGCACTCGATGCTGCCGTGCAACTGGCTCCAGATTATGGAGAATGCAGTCGACCCGTACCATGTCGAGGCATTGCACGGGAACTACTTCGAGTTCATCGCGAAGTGGAAGAACATCCCCATGCCCAGCGCGTTCGGTGGCAACAAACACGAGAGGGTGGCGTTCGATCCGTTCGAACACGGCATCATCAAGCGTCGGTTACTGGTGGGGCAGGACGAGGAATCTGACGACTGGAAGATCGGCCATCCATTGGTGTTCCCCTATAAGATGTGGGTTGGCGGCAACGGAGTGTTCCAGATGCAGATTCGGGTGCCGGTCGACGACACCCACACCTACATGATCTTCTACACCGTGCACGCGCCCGAGGGCGGCGAGATTCCCGAGAACCCGCCGTGCATCGATTACGAGTACGAGTGGATCGAACCTGACGGCACCTACATCGTCGATTACATCGAGGGTCAGGACATCATGGCCTGGGTCACCCAGGGCGAGATCGCCGACCGAGTCAACGAGAAGATCACCAAGAGCGATGTCGGTGTTATCGCCTGTCGTCGCATGTTCAAGGAACAGATCGACGCAGTAGCCGAAGGGCGCGACCCCATCGCCGTCATGCGTGAGCCCCACGATGTCATCAAGCTGCCGCTCGAGCGTTCGAAGTTTGGTCGCGGCGCCGAATTCGCCACCGAGTGGATCGACAACGGGTCGATGAAATACAGCCCACAAGCCGAGTTCATGAAGAAGCTTCATATGGATGCCCAAGCGGCCCGAAACGAATTGGCAGGGTCATAGTGACAATCGATCACGCGCGGTGGGCGCAGTATCTGCTCGATGGGGTCGATGCCCGATCTGAAGTGCAAGCCATCACCAAACAAGTCGACGAGCTGAGCATCGACGATGCCTACGCCATCCAGGCGGCATTGCTCGAGCTGCAGCTCGGTCGGGGCGACACGCTTGCTGGCGCAAAGCTGGGGCTTACGTCCATTGCGAAGCAGGAGCAGATGGGTGTGGACGAGCCGGTGTACGGCTGGGTCCTGGCCAGCTCGGTTTTGTCCGACGGTCAGGCATCGCTGGGTGAGTTGATTCACCCTCGGTGCGAGCCCGAGATCGTGCTCAACCTGGCCGAAGACCTGAGTGGTCCGGGCGTAACCGCCGACGACGTGCTCGACGCCACCGCCAGCGTTGTAGGCGGCATCGAAGTCATCGACTCGCGCTACGAGGCGTTCTCGTTCACGCTTCCCGACGTGATTGCCGACAACACCTCGGCAGCTCGGGTAGTTATTGGCTCAGATGGCGTTGCGCCTCGCGATGCCGACCTTCGAACCCTAGGTTGTCTCTTCGAGGTCGACGGCGAGGTCACCGGCACCGCCACCGGCGCAGCGCTGCTGGGTAGCCCCGCCGAGTGCGTGGCCATGCTCGCTAACCACCTCGGTAAACACGGCCAGAAACTCGAAGCTGGTTGGTTGGTGATGGCAGGCGCCGCCACCGACGCTCGTCCACTCGCTGTCGGGACAACCGCTACGGCTAGCTATAGCCATCTCGGGTCAGTCACCGTGACCGGAGTGGCCTGATATGCCGTTGGTAAATATTCAGATGGCCGAGGGGCGCTCACCCGAGGCAAAGAAGGCGCTCATGGACGCCATTACTGATGCCATGGTCGAACACGTCGGCGCTCCCCGGGCTTCGGTTCGGGTGTGGATCAACGAGTTCCCCAACACCGACTTCATGGCCGGCGGCGAGCTTCTCAAAGACAAACAAGAACGCCTGGCCCGCGAGAAGGCCGAGGCAGAAGGCGACGCAGGCTAGATGGCCGATCAAGCACTCATCGAACAGGCTGCCGCGCAGCTTCGCCAGGCATCGGAAACGGGGGAGACCTGCGGCCCGGTTCGGGATGTCGTCGGAACCTATACCGACATCGATGTTGGCTATGCCATTCAAGACGTCAACACCCAAGCCGACATCGCTGCTGGGCGACGGGTTGCTGGTCGCAAGATCGGCATCACATCGAAGGCGGTGATGGAGCAGGTGGGTGTCGACCAACCTGACTTTGGCACCCTGTTTGTCGATATGGAGTACGGCGACGGTGTGCCCATCGAGCACGGTCGACTCATGCAACCACGAGCCGAAGCCGAAGTAGCACTGGTGCTCGAGCACGACCTCGACCTGGGCGCTCACAGCTTCAACGACATCATCCGCGCCACGGCGTATGCGTTGCCGTCGATCGAAATCGTCGATAGCCGCATCGCAGACTGGAACATCCGCATCGTCGATACCGTGGCTGACAACGCCAGCTGTGGCCTGTACGTGCTTGGCGGCCGACCGATGTCGCTCAGCGATGTCGACCTACGAACCATCCCTATGCGGATGGATGTCGATGGCGAAACCGTTTCCACCGGCGAGGGCGCTGCGTGTCTTGGGCATCCGCTTCATGCGGCCCGCTGGCTCGCCGACCAGATGAGCCAGCGCGGCACCCCGCTGAAGGCTGGCGACGTGGTGATGACCGGTGCTCTCGGCCCGATGAAACCTATTGCTGCCGGGCAGAGCGTGGTCTGTGATTTCGGACCGCTCGGTACCGTCACGACCGTTCTCGACCCAGCACCCAGCTGATCCGTTCACAACTCGGAGACCCGAATCATGAAGACCGCAATTATTGGATCGGGCAACATCGGCACCGATCTGCTCATCAAGTCGATGCGCTCCTCGGAGACCATTGACGTCATCGCTATCTGTGGTATCGACCCGGAGTCCGATGGCCTGGCCCGAGCCGAGCGAATCGGTGTGGCCACTACGGCTGACGGCATCGATGGCCTGGTAAAACTCGACGAATTCTCCGAGGTCGAGTTGGTGTTCGATGCCACCTCGGCGGGGGCGCACCTTCGCCACGATGAGGTGCTCCGCAACCACGGCAAGCGCATTCTCGACCTCACCCCGGCCGCTATTGGACCCTATGTGGTGCCGGTGGTGAATATGGACGAACATCTCGATGCGCCCAACGTCAACATGGTGACCTGCGGCGGTCAGGCGACCGTGCCGATGGTGGCCGCCGTCGCTGCGGTTGCGCCTGTTGAATACAGCGAGATCGTCAGCTCGGTTGCATCGATAAGCGCCGGGCCGGGAACCCGGGCCAATATTGATGAGTTCACCGAAACTACGGCCAAGGCGTTGGAGGTTGTCGGTGGTGCCAGCCTGGGCAAGGCCATCATCGTGCTCAACCCCGCCGACCCGCCGCTGATTATGCGCAACACCGTGTTCTGTCTCACCCAAACCGGCGAACCCGACGACATCCGGAATTCGGTGCACGCCATGGTCGAGCGGGTACAGCAGTACGTGCCCGGCTACCGACTGAAACAGGAGGTGCAGGTCGACCCAATCACCGAGTCCGAGCCGGTCCGTATTCCTCAACTCGACCGAAAGTTCACCGGCTGGAAAGTATCGGTGTTCCTTGAGGTGGAAGGCGCTGGCCACTACCTGCCGCCATACGCAGGCAACCTCGACATCATGACCAGTGCAGCATTGCGAACCGCCGAACAGATCGATGCCCGGGTGCAGGCATGAGCGAACACCCGAAGCTTTACATCCAGGACGTCACCCTTCGCGATGGCATGCACGCCATCCGGCACCGCTATGGCATCGAGCATGTGCGCGCAATCACCAAGGCGCTCGATGCCGCTGGGGTCGACGCCATCGAAGTAACCCACGGCGATGGCCTTGGTGGCTCGTCGTTCAACTATGGCTTCGGTGCCCATACCGACTGGGAGTGGATCGAGGAGGCCGCATCGGTGCTCGAAAACGCTGCCCTTACCGTGCTACTCGTTCCGGGTATCGGCACCATCGACGACCTGGTGCAGGCGCACTCCCTGGGCGCCACATCGGTACGAGTAGCGACTCACTGCACCGAGGCCGATGTTGCTGCACAGCACATCGACAAGGCCCGCGAGTTGGGTATGGATGTGTCGGGCTTTCTGATGATGTCGCACATGAACGAGCCCGAGCCGTTGGCTCAGCAAGCGATCCTCATGGAGAGCTACGGCGCGCAATGCGTATACATCACCGACTCCGGCGGTCGTCTCACGATGGGTGATGTGCGCGACCGCATGCGTGCGTACCGCGCCGTGTTGAAACCCGAAACCGAAATCGGCATTCACGCCCACCACAACCTCACGTTCGGTGTAGCCAACTCAGTCGTTGCGGTCGAAGAAGGGTGCTATCGGGTCGATGCATCGCTTGCCGGAATGGGCGCCGGTGCGGGCAACTGCCCGATCGAGGCGTTCATTGCGGTGGCGAACCTCGAAGGCTGGGAGCACGGCTCGGACGTGGCGGCGCTCATGGACGCCGCCGAAGACTTGGTGCGCCCGCTGCAAGATCGTCCCGTGCGGGTCGATCGCGAAACCCTGAGCCTTGGTTACGCCGGCGTGTACTCGAGCTTCCTGCGCCACGCCGAGGCGGCCGCCGAGCAGTACGACCTCGATACCCGCGACATCCTCATGGAGCTGGGCGAGCGTCGAATGGTTGGCGGACAGGAAGACATGATCGTTGATGTCGCGCTCGACCTGGTGCGCGAACGGAAAGGCTGACGCCATGGCCCGCATGGAACCTTTGCCACTCGATGCGAGTGGCGACGACGAGCTCGAAGGGATCTTCAACCACTTCATGAGCACCCTCGGCATCGTGCCAACGAGTCTGCTCACCATGCAGCGGGTGCCGGCAATCGCCAAGGCCACCGTTGCGTTCAACAAGGCGGTGTTTGCTCCCGATAGTCAGGTCGACCTTGGGCTGAAACGCCTGGTCGGTCACATGGCCAGTGCCGCTGCCGGCTGCCAGTACTGCAAGGCCCACACCACGGTCAGCGCCACGCGCCACGGCATCGACGACGAGAAGATGGCGGCCATCAACGAGTACCGAACCAGCCCGCTGTTCGACGATGCCGAAAGGGCAGCCTTGGACTTTGCGCTCGCTGCCGGATCGGTGCCGAACGGGGTAACCGACGAGATCTATCAGGAGTTGGCGGCGCACTGGACCGAGGAGCAGATCGTCGAAATCCTCGGCGTGGTCTGCATGTTCGGTGTCTTCAACCGCTGGAACGACTCAATCGCCACCGTCCTCGAACCCGACGCAATAGCCATAACCGACCCGCTACTAGCCGATAAAGGCTGGGAAATAGGTAAACACCAGTAGGGCTGTTCGGCCAAAGTTGAGCGAATGATCAAAATAGTCCTGGCATCGCAGCCGTCGGCCTCACCGGCGTTCTTGCCGCTTCGCTGTTCAAGATGGGCGCCGTCGAATCTGCGCTTGAAGCCACCGAATCGCTGGTCGAACGTCTCGGCTACCTGCTGGTGAGTCTCGGCATCATCCACTTCATCAACATGGCGATGTTCTGGAAGATCAAGCGCAGCGGCGACTACAACGTTGCGCCCCCGACAATGCCCACCGTCACCGTCACGCCGCCTCCAGCTAGTGCCGCCGGCGCCGGTTACTAGACGTGCTATCCGTCACCGAGGCCGAGCGCCTGGTGCACGACTGGCCGCCGGCACGGCTCCACGTGGTCTATGACGACCAGTGCGAGCTGCGTCGGCGGTGTCGGCATTGGCTCTCGGTTCAGTCAACCGATGTTGAGCTGCGGTTTTTGGCCAGCAGCCAGCCCGAAGTGAAAGAGCGCTACGGCGATCTTCGGTGGTACGAGATCGAGCTGATGGTGATCGACGACCACGGCCGAGCGTGGATCGGGCCCCAGGCGTTCATCATCGCGCTTTGGGCCACCCGACGCTGGCGCTCGATGTCGTATCGGCTCAGTGGCGATGCATTCACCCCATTGGCCGAGCGTTTTTTTCACGCTCTCACGGCTAACCGGGCCACCGTGTCGGGTCTACTGGGAGGGCATCGGTGCGACTCCGAGACCCGCGCCCGACCGATGTGATTGCCGGTATGGCAGCGTTGCTCGTCTACTCGTCGGCTTCGAGTTGGGTGATGGCGTCGATGCGGCTCGCAACTTCTCGAGCCAACGGGTCTTCACGGGCGCCATCGGGCACCTGAAGTTGCAGCACCTTCGACACGTCACCTTCGACCAAAATCCGTCCCCGTAGAAACGCTTCCATAGCGGCTTCGGGGTTGCGCTCGACAAACAGCGAGTACGCAACCTCGTAGGGGAGGGTGACGGTGATTTCGGGGTCGTCGAGTTGGCCCCGCTCGATGGCCATCTGTCCCGATGAGGTATCGACGTAGCCCTGGATCTCGGCCTCATCGAACGGCGACTCGGTGACCAACACATTTGCCCGAAGTTCCATGGTCGGTGGATCGACCTGGTCGGCATATTCGTCCCGGATTCCCTGGGCTGCTTCGATCCACTCGGGGCTCAGGAACGGGTACGAGTCGGCTTGCGAGGATGACATGGTAAATACGGTAGCGGTTGTGGGTGCTGGCGCGAATACGATGCCAGATATGTCTGAATCTGAATCCTCGGCTGCGCCTTCGGGCGCACTGAGCCGCGACGATGTCGCCCACGTCGCAAAGCTTGCGCTTCTCGACCTTTCCGATGCCGAAATCGACCGTTTCACCGGTCAGCTCGGCGCCGTGCTCGAGAGCGCAGCGAAGCTTGCGGCTCTCGACCTGGGAGATCTCGCCCCTACGCATCACCCGTTCGGGCTCACCAATGTGACCCGCCCTGACGAGATCGTGCCGAGCCTCGACCGCGACATTGTTCTGGCGCAGGCTCCCGATATCGAAGACAACCGGTTCAAGACTCCGCCAGCATTGGGGGAGGACTCGTGACCGAATCGTTCCAAACCCCATCGGCCACCAGCATCGCCGCCGGAGTTCGCGACGGAAGCCAAAGCGCTGCCGACGTCATCGACGCTGCAATCGGCGCGGTTGAAGCCCGCGAGGGAGAGCTCAATGCCTACAACCTGGTGCTTGCCGACGATGCCCGAACCGCCGCCGCCGCTATCGATCAGAAGATCGCCGCTGGCGAGACTGTAGGGCCACTGGCCGGTGTGCCGGTAGCCATCAAAGACAACATGTGCACCACCGGCGTGGCTACCACATGCTCATCGAAAATTCTGGAAGGTTGGGTGCCCCCCTACAGCGCCACGGTGGTCGAACGGCTGGCCGCAGCCGGCGCCGTCATGGTCGGCAAAACCAACCTCGACGAGTTCGCCATGGGTAGCTCTACCGAGAACTCGGCGTTTGGGCCGAGCAAGAACCCGCACGACATCACCAAGGTGCCGGGCGGCTCAAGTGGCGGCAGCGCAGCCACCGTCGGAGCCGGCGCAGTTCCCGTTTCGCTCGGCAGCGACACCGGCGGCTCCATTCGTCAGCCCGCATCGCTGTGTGGCGTTGTCGGCGTGAAGCCCACCTACGGCATGGTGTCGCGCTACGGCCTCATCGCATTCGCCTCGTCTCTGGATCAGATCGGTCCGTTCACCACCACCGTGGCCGACGCTGCGCTGGTGCTCGAAGTGATCGGTGGCCACGACCCCCGAGACTCAACCTCTATTCCAGAGCCGATGCCCAACCTCACCGAAGCCCTCGGAAAGGGCGTCGACGGACTCCGCATCGGAATCATCAGCGAACTCAGCGGCGATCCGTCGCTGGGAAGCGTTGAAGGTATTGCCCCCGACGTCGCGGCACGGGCCGCAGCGGCAGCGGCTGCGCTCGAGGCCGCCGGCGCCAGCATCGAACATGTCTCGATTCCGTCATCGGTGCACGGTCTGCCCGCCTACTACCTCATCGCCCCGGCCGAGGCGTCGAGCAACCTCGCCCGCTACGACGGAGTGCGTTACGGGCTTCGCTCCGATGGCCCCAACGCGTTGGCCATGAACGCCGCCAGTCGTACCGAAGGTTTCGGTGAAGAAGTGAAGCGTCGCATCATGCTCGGTACCTATGCGCTGACCTCGGGCTACTACGACGCCTACTACGGTCAGGCGCAAAAGGTTCGCACGCTCATGATTGACGAGTTCAACGCGCACTACCAGAACTTCGACCTGCTGCTTTCGCCCACGTCGCCTACCACCGCCTTCGAACTCGACGCAAAGACTGCCGACCCGATGACGATGTACGTGAACGACGTCTGCACGATCCCCAGCAACCTCACCGGCCAACCGGCCATGTCGGTGCCGTTTGGGGTTGGCGACGACGGCATGCCAGTAGGCGTGCAAGTTCTGGCCCCGATGATGGGCGAAGCAACGATGTTCCGGGCCGCAGCGGTCCTCGAGGAGGCAGCACGTGTCTGAACAAACAGCAAACACCACTCCCGGCGCAGTAGCCGCCGACCTCCCCGAGGGTTGGGAGATCGTCATCGGTCTTGAGGTTCACGTTGAGCTCAACACCGCCACCAAACTTTTCTGTGGTTGCCCAAACTCGTTCGGCGACGAACCCAACACCAACGTGTGTCCGACCTGTCTGGGTCTTCCTGGCTCCCTCCCGGTGCTCAACGATCGGGCGGTCGAGTCGGCAATGCGTTTGGGCCGAGCGTTGAACTGCGATGTCAACTCGTCGGTGTTCTCACGAAAGAACTACTTCTACCCCGACCAGCCCAAGGATTATCAGGTCAGCCAATACGACCTGCCAACCAACACCGAAGGCCACATCACGCTCGCCGATGGCACCCGAATCGGCATCGAGCGCGCCCACATCGAGGAAGATGCCGGCAAGCTCAACCACGGGGGCGGCGACGGTCGTATTCACGGTGCCGACTACTCGATGGCCGACTACAACCGGGCTGGCGTTCCGTTGGTCGAAATCGTTAGCCACCCCGAGCTCCGCTCGGCCGCCGACGCCCGGGCTTATGTTTCCGAGCTTCGCTCCATCGTCACCGCAGTTGACGTGAGCGACGCAAAGATGGAAGAGGGCTCGATGCGGGTCGACGCCAACGTTTCGGTTCGACCCATTGGAAGCGACGAACTCCGCACGCGCTGTGAAGTAAAGAACATCAACTCACTTCGCTCGCTCGAACGGGCCATCAACTTCGAAGCCCGCCGCCACGTCGACCTGTACGACAACGGTGAACGCCCAAAACAGGAAACCCGGCACTGGGACGAAGAAGCCGGACGTAGCCGATCGGGTCGCTCCAAAGAAGACGCCGAGGACTACCGCTACTTCCCCGAACCCGACCTTGTGCCGTTGGTGGTCACCGACGACGACATCACTCGCCTCGACGCATCGCTTCCCACAATGCCAAGTGCCCGTCGCGCGCAGCTGGGGGAGAAGTCGGGAGCATCCAACGACGACATCAACCTGCTTATCGAACGGGGCCAGGATGGTTTCGCGCTCGAAACCATCGATGCTGGCGCCGACGCAAAGCGGGTGGTGGTGCATCTCATCAACAACCTGTCCGAAGGCCATGGTCAACTCACGGCTGCGTCGTTCGCGGCGATGATCCGCATGGAGACCGGCGGCGACCTCAGCTCAACCCAGGCCAAAGAGGTTCTGGCCGAGATGGTGGCATCGGGTGGCGATCCGGCAGCGATTGCGTCGGCGAAGGGTTTCGAAGCTATGGACGGCGGCGAGCTCGAGTCGATTCTCGACGGCATCATCGCCGAGAACCCCGACGAGTGGCAACGGTTCTGCGACGGTGACGACAAAGAGAAAAAGAAGATGCAGGGCATGTTCACCGGCCAGATCATGAAGGCCACCAAAGGCCAAGCCGACGGCGCCGCAGTAGCCAAACTCCTCGCCCAAAAGTCCGCCAGCTAGATCCCGTCAGCACGGGTTCTGGTTGGAGCCTGGAAGCCGCGCGGATTGGCCGGAGGCCCAACTAACACTGCTGTCAGCGGGTGTTCTTGGGTGCTGGCATCTACGCTGGAAACTATGAGTGCACCTGAGGTACCTCTTTCGATCCTTGACCTTGCGATCGTCGGCAGCGACGAGACGGTTGCCGATGCACTCTCTGGCAGCCTCGCTATGGCGAAGGCCGCCGACGAGCGCGGTTACAAGCGCATTTGGTACGCCGAGCACCACAACATGTCGTCGATCGCTTCCGCCGCCACGTCGGTGCTCATCGCACATGTCGCCGCCCAAACCGAACGAATCCTGCTGGGGTCGGGCGGCATCATGTTGCCCAACCACTCTCCGCTCGCAATCGCCGAGCAGTTCGGCACACTCGCCAGCCTTCATCCGGGCCGCATCGAGCTTGGATTGGGGCGAGCGCCGGGAAGCGATCAGGCGGCAACCCGTGCTCTGCGGGCCGACCCAATGGCATCACAGCAGTTCCCGCAGGACGTGCGAGAGCTTCAGGCGTTTCTTGCCGGAGCGAGTGTCGGGGGAGTGACCGCCACGCCCGGCGCAGGTACCAATGTGCCACTCACGATTCTTGGCTCGTCACTGTTCGGTGCCGAACTCGCAGCTGCCTTTGGCCTGCAGTACGGCTTTGCCTCCCACTTCGCACCCACGCATCTGCAGGAAGCGATGGCGTTGTACCGCGAGAAGTTTCAACCATCCGAACAACTCGCCGAGCCGAACGCTCTGGCCGCCGTGAATGTGGTCATCGCTGAAACCGACGAGGAAGCCGAGGTGTTGTTTGCCGAGGTGAAGCGCCAGCGGGTTGGCCGGTTCTTGGCCCGCCGAGGACACGAATTCTCCGACGATGAACTCAACCACCTCATCGAGTCGCCCCAGGGCCAACAGATCATCGGGATGATGAAATACACGGCGGTGGGAACTCCCGACACCATCCGGCCCCAGCTCGACGACTTCGCTGAGCACGCCAACGCCGACGAACTCATCGTGTCGCACAACGCCCTAACCAGCGAAGGGCGAATCGAGTCAGTCCACCTACTGGCCGATGCCTACCAAACAGCAATGGTGTAACCGCTAACAACAGAGAGTAGGCACGCTGAAATCAGACCCTGGCGTGCTTACTTTCTCTGTTGGTGCTCATTCCCGACTAGCTGAGTAGGGATTAGGGGTCGGGCATCACTACGGTGGGGGTGTGGAACCAGGAAACACGCCCCTTGTTGAGCTCCGTGGCCTTGCGCCCGCCGGCACCCGGATGTTCGCCAAGCTTGAGTGGTACAACCCCACGGGCTCCATCAAGGACCGGCCCGCCTGGTACATGTTTCAAGAAGCGCTGCTCTCGGGAAACCTGAAACCCGGCATGCCGATGATCGAAGCGACATCGGGCAACACCGGAATCGGCCTTGCCCGCCTAGCCATCATCAACGGCTACGACATGTCCATCGTGCTCCCGAAAGTGGCAACCGAAGAACGCAAGCAACTTCTGCGGGCCTACGGCGCCAACCTCATCGAGGTCGATGGTGGCCCCAACGACGGCATTGCGCACGCCCGCGAGCTCGTCGACGCCGGCGAGGGGTACATGTGTTACCAGTACGGCAACGCTATGAACCCCTACGCCCACGAAGTGGGCACGTCGCAGGAAATCGTGCGCGACTGGCCACTCGAAGCGCCACCCGATCATCTGGTGTGCTGCTACGGGACCGGCGGCACGATCACCGGAAACAGTCGAGGCCTGAAAGCGGCGTACCCCGATATCAAGGTGCACTCGGTGGAGCCCTTCGTCGAGGACCCCATCAGCGGCATGCGAAGCCAAGACGACCCATTCCAGCCGCCCATCGCCGACCTATCGCTGGTCGATGATCGCTATGAGATCACCAACGATCTGGCAAAAGCAGCCGTAACAAGAATGATGAACACCGAGGGGTACTTTGTCGGAACCTCATCGGGCGCCGTCATCGAAGCTGCCCAGCAGGAGCTTTCAAAGAATGGCGGTACCGCGGTCTGTCTGCTTCCCGACGCCGGGTGGAAATACCTCTCAGGCGCTCCGTGGGTGGCGGTCTAACCGGCGCCAACCTGCATCCAGGCGTCGCTTCGGTAGCGCGCATACAACGCAACGAATCGCACGACCATAAAGACGGCCAGGGCAGCCCATAGCCAGCCGATACCAAGGCCAAACACCAACACAGCAATTCCGAGCGGGATATAGACCAACGCTGCGCCCACCATCGCTTTGGCCAGAAACCACAGGTCGTTGGCGCCGATAAGGATCCCGTCGAGGGCAAACACCGCACCGTTGAGTGGCTGCTGTACGGCAAGGTGAAGAAGGAGAAAGGCCGTGAGAGCCTGCACGGCTTCGTCGCCCGAGAAGATGCCGGGCAGCAGTGGTCGCAGCGCCAAGACCACGATGGCCGAGATCACACCGAGACCGGTTCCGAGTTGCAGAATTCGCTGGCTGACCTCGCGGGCCTTCGACCCGTTCGACGCGCCGAGCAGATGGCCAATCATGGCTTGGGCGGCAATGGCCACAGCGTCCTGCGCGTATGCGAAGAAGCTCCACAACTCGAAACTGATCTGATGTGCGGCAAGATCGACGGGGCCGAGCCTCGCAGCGACGCCCGTGGCGACCACCAGCGATCCTCGCAGCGCCATGGTGCGAAACAACAGGTCACGACCGGCGATGGCGAGGCGGCCGATTACCGACCAGTCAGGCAGAAGCGCGACGCCTTGGGCGCGCACGGCATGGGATACCCACCAGAGGTACAAGACTCCCGCCAGCCACTGGGCCAGCACGGTCGACAGCGCCGACGCACCGATGCCGTAGCCGAAGCCATAGATGAGGATTACCTCGAGCACCAGGTTGAATACCGCGCTGCCGATGGCCACGATGAATGGTCGTTTGGTGTCTTTCAACCCCCGCAGGTATCCAACGCCCGCCAGCGTGAGAAGTAGCGCAGGGAACCCGACAAGACTGATCCGCAGGTAGGTGAGCGCGTGGGCCCGAATCGAACCTTCCTGTCCTAGGTCGCCACCGATGAGGGCCACGAGTGGCGCCGATGCGAACCAGGCCACGACAGCAAAGACGGTGCCGATGAGCGCAGCGAGCCACATGCTCTGAACCGCTTGGTGCGCCGCTCGCTTCTCTTCGCCCGCGCCGAGTAAGCGGGACACTGCCGCCGTGGTGCCATAGGCCAGAAACGTGAAAACTGAGTGGCCGAGAAGGAGCACGATGCTGGCTATCGCAAAACCGTCAAGCTGCTCGGTGCCGAGGTGCCCGATGACGGCGTTGTCGGCGAGTAGGTAGAGCGGCTCGGCGATCAGCGCTCCGAATGACGGGATCGCAAGCGCGGCGATCTCGCGATCGTGCGGCGACCGCCACATGCTCACGATGGCGTGAGCGTGAGCTGATGCAGGGTGATGTCGCTGATCGGCGTGTCGGCGGTGACCTCGGCGTCGACCTGGAACAGCTCGACAAGATTGCTTCCCGACGCAAACGCCGATGGCGGTACCACGGTGAACCAGCCGGCGCCGTCGCTGGTGCCGACGATTTCAGCCCATCCGGCAATGGTGCCGTTCAACGCAATCACCACTCGCTCGCCCACGGGCAGCGGAGCAGTGCCGTGCACGTAGGCCGGAAGGTTCGGCGCGGAAGGGTCGACGTCGTCGTAGCGCTCTGATTCGGCAAGCCCAGCGGGCACCGAAGAGCTGTCGAGAACGAAGTCGCCAACCGGCTCACCGAGCAAATGCCCGAGCGACCCGAAGCGATAGAAACCCCAAGGATCGGCGGGGTCGATCGCGCCGGGGGTCGGCGCACTCAGAAGTCGCTCGAAGCCAGCTTCGCCGTCGACCTCTACCAGCACCCCTTCGGTGGTTTCTCGCAGGTTGAGAAACCAGTCGGCGAAATAGCGCACATCGGGTTCGTCGGAGGCGGGGGCGAAAGCCGAACGGCCGTCGACCTCCCAAGGCAGCGCAAAGTCAAGCACGTCGGCAATGGTGGGCACGATGTCGACCGACGATGTCGGGGTGTCGACAACAACGCCATCGATCTGGCCCGGCAGCTTCATGAACAGCGGGACCCACATGACCTCGGTTTCGTTGCCCAGGCTCAGCCCACGGATAGGTTCGTCGAGGTTGAAGGCCACACCGTGGTCGGCGGTGACGATGACAAGCGATTCGTCGTAGGTGCCGTTGGCGCGGAGACGGTCGAGCATCGCTCCGAGTTGGGTATCGGCGAAGCTGGTTTGAAGGAGGTGTCGGTTGCGCGCCGACTCGGCCACGAACGGACTAATCCATGAGTACCGGACCGAATCAAGGCCGTTGGCCACAACCGGTGCTCCCTGGTCGTCTCCGTCCGCGTTTCTGCCGCCGTAAACCTGACCCGAGGGAAGCCGCCACCACGGCTGATGGGGAAGCACGGTGTGGATGACATCGAGGTGGAGCGAGTCGGTGGGTTGTAGTCGATCGAGCCATTCGCCGATCTTCCGGTCGGCGGCCGGATCGGATTGCGGTACTCGGAATGTGACTCCGGCGTCGACCGAGCGAGAAGGCTTTGCCCGCTCGATAACGATGTCGATGGCATCGCCAAAGAGCGACCGGTACGAGCCAAGCGATCCGGTGTCGCTCGCACAGACGTTCTCGGGGCAAATGCGAGTAACCGATTCGTGGACCCGCATCTCATGGGTGCCGGCGAGCATCGTAAACAGGTTTTGCGGGTGCTCGTCGACGACCGGGAGCTTGTCGACATCGGTGGGGTAGCGGCCGCTGAGAATTGCGGGGACTGCTGTAGGGGTAGATGGCGCTACCCCGGTGTGATTCCGGAACCACGTGCTTTCGGCTGCCAGGGCAGAAAATGCTGGCCACCGGTCGGGGTCGATGGCTCCTGCCTCGTTGAGTAGCGAGAGCGTTGGTAGCTCGTCGAGCACGATAAGAACAACCGGTGCCGGGGCACCCATGTCGACGTTGGCTGCCTTGGCTGTGCCGTCGTCGAACAAAATGTCGGCCACTGGCGAAGCGAAGAAGAACGTCGCCAACGAAACCAGCGAAAACAGTGACAAAACGGCAAACACCAGGCTGGTCACAGGCTCGCGCCACCTGGCGAAAGTAACCAACGCGCCCCCGGCCACTCCGGCGATGGCGATGAGTGCGGGCGGCAGTCCGGTTGCGCCCTTCACCACTTGCATCACGGTGAGTGCGGCGAACATCAGCACCGCGACAAGATGCACGACATCGACAGCTCGTTCGCGCGCAGACCCGAGACGGCGATCGAGGGTTTCCTCGACGCACCAGAGCACAAAAGCAGGCAGCAGGGCTATAACCAGGCCAAATCCCAAAATTCCACCAACCGAGACTCGTCGAAAAACAAATTCCTCAGCGCCCTCGCCAAAGGCCGCCAGGACCGGCTGGGTGATGGCCAACGCACTCAGACCGAGCAGCTCGAGGAGTCTGCGCAGCGCGCCTCGGGGTTTGGTCACCCGTCGATCGTAGGTCGGCAGATGGGGCCGGGCGGGTTCGGGGCCGGGTCACTTCGGTGAAACGCCGCCAACGGCCCTAAGATTCGCCCATGCCTGAGTATCGATCGAGAACCACGACCCACGGCCGAAACATGGCGGGCGCCCGAGCACTGTGGCGGGCCACCGGTATGACCGACGACGATTTCGACAAACCAATCGTCGCGGTTTCGAACTCATTCACCCAGTTCGTGCCCGGCCACGTGCACCTCAAAGACATGGGCCAACTGGTCGCTCGCGAGATCGAAGCCAACGGTGGCGTCGCCAAAGAGTTCAACACCATCGCGGTCGACGACGGTATCGCCATGGGACACGGCGGCATGTTGTACAGCCTGCCCAGTCGCGACCTCATCGCCGATTCGGTCGAATACATGGTCCAGGCCCATCAGGCCGACGCGCTGGTCTGTATCTCCAACTGCGACAAGATCACCCCCGGAATGCTTATGGCGGCGCTGCGGCTCAACATTCCCACCATTTTCGTGTCGGGCGGCCCCATGGAAGCGGGCAAAACCCGGCTCGCCGGTAACGAAGTGAAGGTCGACCTGATCGACGCCATGATGAAGGCGGGCGACCAAAACGTTTCCGACGAAGACGTCGCCAACATCGAGCGTTCGGCCTGCCCGACCTGCGGATCGTGCTCAGGTATGTTCACCGCCAACTCCATGAACTGCCTCACCGAGGCGTTGGGCCTCTCGCTGCCCGGCAACGGAACCACATTGGCAACCCACAGCGATCGCGAGCGGCTCTTTAAAGAAGCTGGCCACCGAATCGTCGATATCGCCAAGCTTTACTACGAGAAGGACGACGAGTCGGTGCTGCCGCGCCAGGTCGCCAACCGGCAAGCGTTTGAGAACGCAATGACTCTCGATATCGCCATGGGCGGGTCCACCAATACAGTCTTGCATCTGTTGGCCGCTGCCCACGAGGGCGAGGTCGAGTTCTCCATGGCCGACATCGACGCCCTGTCGCGGCGGGTTCCAAACATCTGCAAGGTGGCCCCATCGACTCCCGAGTACCACGTCGAAGATGTTCACCGCGCTGGCGGCATCATGGCCATCTTGGGCGAGCTCGATCGCGGCGGTTTGGTCGACACGTCGATTCCAACCATCCATAGTGCTTCGCTTGCCGCCGCTCTCGACGAGTGGGATATCGCTCGCCCTACCGCCACCGCCCAGGCCAAAGAGTTCTTCCTCGCGGGGCCAGCCGGGATCCCCACCCAGGTGGCGTTTAGCCAATCGACTCGGTGGCCGAGCCTCGACGACGATCGCGAGAACGGCTGTGTTCGCAGTGTCGAACACGCCTACACCGCCGACGGTGGCCTCGGCGTCCTCTTTGGCAACATCGCCGAAGAAGGCTGCATCGTCAAGACCGCCGGTGTTGACGAGGAAAACTTCCACTTTGAAGGAACTGCCCGCGTCTACGAATCCCAGGACGCGGCAGTCGAGGGCATCCTTGGTGAAGAGGTGCAATCGGGGGACGTGGTGATCGTCCGCTATGAGGGCCCCAAGGGTGGGCCGGGAATGCAGGAGATGCTGTACCCGACCACCTACATCAAGTCGCGCGGCCTCGGGAAAGAGGTTGCGCTGCTTACCGATGGACGATTCTCAGGCGGAACCTCGGGGCTCTCGATTGGTCACGTGTCTCCCGAGGCAGCCGAAGGAGGCGCTATCGGCTTGATCGAGAACGGAGATCGGATCGTCATCGATATTCCCAGCCGGTCGATCGAACTGATGATCACCGATGACGAGTTGGCCAAGCGTCGCCAGGAAATGGAAGCGTCCGGCGCTAGTGCATGGAAGCCCACCGATCGCGATCGCGTCGTGTCCAAGGCGCTCCTGGCCTACGCTGCGCTGACCACAAGTGCTTCGCGAGGTGCCGTGCGGGACCTCACGCAGCTCGAGGCGTAGTCGAGCTCTAGCCCGGGACTGGCGTGTCGGCGTCCGATGGTGTCGATCCTTGTGGCGTTGACTCATCGGTCGTCACGATTCTTCGGAGTTTGTCAGAATCGACCCACCCCAGACCGCCGGGTGTTTCAACCTGCTGCCAACGGATACCGCCCGAACGCTTTGTTCGTCCTGTGCTCCAAATGCCTTCGGCATCGGGCGCGAAGTGGAACAGAGCATTCCCTCGCTTCGGGCACTCAAACGCATCAAGGGTCGAGCGCCGGTCGACGTTCTTGACTGCCCAGAGGAGCGGACGGCGGGAGAAGACCCTCAGGAATCCGAAGAAGGTGATGGACCACAGCAGGGCGATGGCCAACCAAAGGTTGTCCAGGCGGAGCGCTCCCAGCTGAGAGAACAAGGCGACCACGAACAGGCCCACACCGTCATTGGTGAGCGAAGGTCGGGCGGGAGGTTCTGATTCTTCGACGGGAGCGTCGACGTCGAGCACCCCGACGCCGAGTTCTTCGGCAAGTTCTAGGCCTCGGATCTGTGCCTCGGCGAGTACTTCCACCCTGACGACGGCCGAGCCTCGGCGGCCGGTGTCGTCGCTGACCTGGTAAGAGAACTCGTCGATTCCCACGAAGCCTGGTGTTGGCATGTAGGCAAGGGTGCCGTCGGCTCGAAGCTCGACAAGGCCGGACTCGGGTTGGTCGAAGTCGACAATTCGAAGAGTCGTTCCTTGTTCGGCGATGTCGTTGTCGAGTACAGGGATAGCGATGGTGGCATAGGAGTTGATGGTGACCATGTCGGATTTCACCACCGGCGATCCGATGACGATCGTGACCGTTGCTTCATCGGTTTGTCCGCTCGCCGAGGTGACCGAGTAGGTGAAGGTGGTTTCTCCCTGCCAACCAGGGGGCGGCGTGAAGTTGATTGTTCCGTCGCTCTGAATTTCAAGTTGGCCAATAGCCGGCGGCGTCGCCTGGACCACTTCGAGGGTGTCAAATCGATCGAATTCGTCGTTGTCGAGCACGTTGAAGGTGATCGGACCACTCGAGAACGATGTAATCGTGTCGTCCATGGCATCGATATCGGTCACGAACGCCAGCGATGGGGCAATTACTTCGATCGTTGCCGTCGCCAACGTGCTGGCTCCGTTGGTGTCCACGGCGAAATACGTGAACGAGTAGGTTCCCGGCGCAGCGTCGGTCGAGTCGAAGGTAAATGATCCGTCGTCAGCCAAGGCGAGCGACCCGGCGGCGGGAGGGTCGTTGAGTTCGGCAATGAGCTCGTGGCCGTCGGCGTCGGTGTCGTTAACGAGCACACCGGGTTGCGCAACCGTGAGCGTTTCACCCCTGGTGATCTCATAGGAGTCGTCGCTGGCGCTTGGTGCGGTGTTGGGGGCGACCGTAGTAGTGGTTGGTGGAACCGTGGTCGTGGTGGTCACGATGGCCGGGACGATTGTGGTGGTCGTGGGTCGGCGGGTGGTGGGTGGAGCCGTGGTGGTGCTAGGGGCGATCGTTGTCGTCGTTGGCGGAACCGTGGTCGTGGTGGGTCGGCTGGTTGTCGGGGGAACCGTCGTCGTGCTGGTCGTCGTGGTTGTGGTTGTGGGGGGAACCGTCGTCGTGCTGGTCGTTGTGGTGGTTGTGGTTGGTGGGACGGTCGTCGTGCTGGTCGTTGTGGTGGTTGTGGTTGGTGGGACGGTCGTCGTGCTGGTCGTTGTGGTGGTTGTGGTTGGTGGGACGGTCGTCGTGCTGGTCGTTGTGGTGGTTGTGGTCGGCGGCACGGTGGTGGTGGTAGTAGGCGGAGCGCTGATCACCCACGTCACCTGGATCGAGTCGCTGCGAGTCGGGCTGCCATCGTCGGTGACCGTGATCGTCGACGTAAACGTGCCGACCGGTGCGTTGGTCGGGATCGCCCAGGACAACTGACCGGTCGATGGGTTGATCGAGGCCCCGGCAGGAAGGCCAACCGCGCCGAAGGTCAGTGAGTTGCCGGGGACGTCGGGATCGGTTGCGGTGAAGAGCTGGGAGGCAGCGACGGCACCGGCTTGGACTGAAATGGTGGTGTTCCCCGAGATGGCCGGCGGCAAATTCTCCTCGGTCACGACCAGGTTAAAAGCGCCCAGCCCGGTCTCACCGAAGGAGTCCGTGGCCGAGATCGAAAGGTTGTAGACGGCAGGGCCGATGAGCTCTCCAAGCGGGAACGAGATGATGCCAGTCGACGCATCGATGGTCATCCCGGCCGGAATCGGGTCGAAGCCCTGAAGTAGGGCATAGGTGAGCGGTCCGGTGGTCGTCGGGTCGGTCGCAACGATCTGGGCCGTAACGGGTCCCGAAGATTCACCGATCACGATGTTCAACGGGTCGACTACCGGCGGGGTGTTTGTCTCCAAAGTGATGGGTGGACTGAACTCGGAGGTGCCATCGTTCGGGTGGGTTGCGGTGGCGGTTACGCCGAAGGGGAGCGCCGCCGAGAAATCCGACGCCGGGGCGACAAGGTCAAAGTCGGTCTGGCCGGCCGGTAGCGAAACGGTGTGCTGGGGGAAGAGCACGAAGCCTTCAACGCCGCCGTCGGGCTGCACCGAGGCGGCAAAGAACTCGACGGTGCTTCCCGCAGGTGCAGAACCCTGGATGAACACCTGTCCATTGTGGATTACTGCCTGGGTGAACTCTGGTGCGTTCACCAGGTTGTTGGCTCCGGTATCGGTGTCGCCGGCATCGTTCAGCGTGCGGCCAGCAACACCGCCGGGTTCGAGCAGATCCAAGCCAACCTCAAGGTTGTCGATGAAGTGCGATTGAGAAACCGTGACATTGGTAGCGGTGGGGGCCACTACGACACCGCTTTGCGTGTTTTGCTCGAAAAGCGACTCACTGATTAGGAGGTTGCTGGCGTTGGCCACGACGCCGTTACCGTCGGACGTGGCTACGGTCGACTGGGTCAGGCTCGAGCCGGCGGCCCCGGGGGCAAAGACCACGGCATCGGCGGTGGAGTTCCTGATCTCGGTCCGCGAGATCATGACCTGGGCATCGGAGTTGATGGCTGTGGCGGCTCCGTCGATCAACGAGTTTCGTATGAGCCAACCATTGGAGGTGGCGTCGAGGTCGATGCCGGTACCGGTCGTGTCGCCGATTGCGACGAAGTTGAGCGACGCATCGGGGCTACCGGTTGCCACGATGCCGGCGGCCGCAGTGGTCGGCGGGCCGCTGAACGCCGGCGATTCGGCAATCTGGGCTCCAGTGATCTCGAAGCTCGGGCTGTTGACGAGGGCGATCGCTGTTCCGGAGTCGGGGTTGACGACAAGGTCGCGGATTCTTGATGAGCTTGAGCCCTGGAATTCCAAGCCGCCCTGTACCTCAACACTGCGTCCGAAAACGGTGGTAGTGCTTTGCGCGGTGCCGCTGGTTATCGCGAAGTCATCTTCGTTCGGGTCGGTGATCGTGGCGAACGTTCTCGGATCGTGGAGCGAACCGTCGAGCGTGATGCCATCCGCCTGGATCGCTGGCAACGTACCAACGACGTTAGCCTCCGCCCAGGTATCGCCCGCCCCATTGGTGCCGGTACGCACCGTTGGGTCAAAGAAGCGGGTTTCGGTGGTATGTCCGCTGTTCGCGTTGATGATGAACTGGCGTAGTCCGCCCTGCTGGGTGAGATGAGAGACCGATGGGTGTGCGGTGTCGGTGTCGTCGTAGGTGCTGACGGTGCCGTAGCTGAATCCAAAGTCGACATCGGTAACGACGTTGTTTGCCGAGGTCACCAACGCAAGGTGCTCTGCCGCCGCGGCACTGATGTCGGCATCAACATCGCTCAGCGTTTCGGTGCGACCTGCGAGACAGGGCCCGGGTGTGGAGCGGACGGCCGACGGTTCGTGGGCGCACAACGATCCAGCCGGACCATAGGTTTGCTCGGGCCATCCGTCGGCGGCGAAGGTGGTCGAATCGACCACAACCCAGTAGTCGCCGGGTGCCAATTGGGTGAAGGTGTGGGTTCCGATGCCGCCCGCCAGTGACGTAACCAGCGTGTCGATGGTCGGACCTTCGGGAACTCCGTCGCCGTCGTCGAGGAACAACGACACCGTTGCTGGGGCGAGCGGGTTGGCGGTATCGCCGATCGAGCCGCCCTGTAGTGCGTTGGCTTCGGTGTCATCGAAGGTCCGCACCACGATCTCGCCGCTCGACACCGGCATGATCGCGATGCTCAGATCCAACGAGTCCGAGGCGCCGTCTTGGTCGGTCACCGTGACCGTTGCGATGAAGAGCGAAGTGCCGACCACTGGAACCTGGACGGTACCGGTGATCGAGCCGGTTGTGGGCTGGATGGCGAGGCCAGGTGGCAGACCGGTTGCCGACCAGGTGTGGGTGTTGGTGGGTTGGTCGCTGTCGGTAAAGGCGTACGGGGGGATAATCACGGTACTGGTGCTGAGTGAAATCCAGTCGTTGGTCAACGCGAGGACCGGAGCTTCGTTTGTCTCAGTAACGTTGATCGTGATCGGCTCGGTCGAAATGTTTTGCCCGTCGCTTGCCTCAATGAGCACCGACACCGTTGTCGGGCCGTCGGCCTCGGTCGGTGTGGCAGAAAGTGACGATCCGACGATCGACAGCCAGGACGGCACCGGATCGGCGCCGCTCACGAGCGTGGTGACTACCGAGTCCCCGTCGGGGTCGGCGATACTTATCGGAAGGGTTGATGTGGTCCCTTCATCGATCGTCCAGCTCGCTTGACCCGTCGTGATGGTCGGTGGCTGATTGACCTCGGGGACGACAATGGTCAACTGGGCGCCATCGGTGAGGTTGTGCGAGTCCTCAACGAGCACCCAAAGGTCTATCGAAGATGGAGCATCTGCGGCAGTGGGCGACGCCGAAACCTCTCCGGTGTTTGGGTCGATCGAAATCCATGCCGGGACCGGAGAACCATCAGGTGTGACGATGGTCCAGGTGTGAGAATCGAAGAAGTCCGGATCTTCCAGCACCGGTTGTTCCATACCGGTCGTCGAGGCAGGCACGGTCAAGGTGGGGCCCAATTGAGTGATCGTTGGCGGCCGGAAGGAATTGTCGGTAACAAGTTCGGCGAACTCGCTGGTTCCTTCGGGGAGGGTCGCCGTCGCCGTGTACGAGTTGTCAGGATCTTGTCCAGAGGTAAAGAAGAACGAGAAGCGGTTGGCCTGGTACTCCTCGCCCGATGAGTTGATGTACGGCCGTTCGCTAGGGTCCGAATCCGAGCCGCTTCCCTCTTGTCGGGTGCCGATGAAGGTGGTTCCCTGAGGCACTGTGGTGCTGTTGTCGGTTGCATAGAACTGTACGTCTGCTCCAGCGGGTGCCCAACCGCTGACAATGAATGAGCCGCTGCCGGTAGGTAGAACCTGTTCGATCACCGGCTTGTTGAGCAGACCGTTTCCGCCGGTGTCGGTATCGAGATGATCGTTCGGCGTCGCCCATGGCGCGGTACCCGCAACGACGTTCTCGCCGACAGCGACCAAGTCGATGGCAGCAGTGTCGTTTTGGGCGAACGAGCCGCGAACGACGGTGGCTTGCTGTCCGTCCGGTGCTACCCGGATGGCGCCACCGCCGTTGCCGGTGAAGCGTGAGTCGGTGATGGTTGTCCCCGTGTTTTCCACGCGCACGGCGGGATGGAAGATCGTTGTCGCCGGGTCGTTGATGAACGAGGACTCGCTGATGTCGAAGTCATAGGTGCCTGGGAGGAGGTAGATGCCGGCGCCGTCGTTTGCCTCGAACAGACCGTTGGTGAAGGTGCCCCTCGAATTCGTGATGAGTCCGGCCTCGGTGCTGAGCCCGGATCCGTTGGCCTGAATGGTCGAGGTGTCAAAGGTCCAGAATGGCGAGCGCCACAGGCGCGCGCCGAGCTGTGAGTTCTCGGCGATAACCGAGTGCTCCACGCGGCCGTTTGAGCTCGATAACACGTCGAGACCGATCGTGCCGACGTTGGCGAGGGGACGTTGCCCGTCTGGGAGGATACCCAAGAACGAATCTCGGATTGTCACGTCGAGGCTGTTGCTCACCACCACCGCGGCAGCCGGGTCGTCGTAATGGATCGCAACGCCAGCGAGTGTGGATCCCGCGGCAGCGTCGAAGGTTAGCCCGCCATTGACGATCTGCAGCAGCGGAGCCCGGTACGGAGCGATGGTCGCACCGACTGAGCCGACCGAGGGTGGAGTGATGACCACGGGTCGGGGCACCACAGTTACGCCGTCGGTGTGCTCGAAGGGCTCACCACTAATCGTGACCGGGGAGGTTATGAGCGGAAGGGGAGACGTTGGAGTCGTGGCCCACCAGTCGACCGTGGGCGACTGGGCGTTTGCTGGGACGGCCGGAACGAACCGCATGGTCGAAAGGTCGCTGTCCACGTTCGCGTTGAGGATGAACTGTCGCAGCGATCCTTGGCTAAAGGCCGGTGCTCCGGCGAGTTGATCCAGGTCGTCGAGGTGGGTGAGCACGTCGGTACTGAAACCGAAATCGACCGTCGCTGCCGACGAGTTCACCGAGACCAGGGCCACGTGCTCGCTGGTCGCGAGCGCTGAGAAGTCATCGCTGGAGCTGGCCAATCGACCGCCATAACACGCGCCTGGGGCGGTTCGGGTGGCGGTACCGAGATTCCCGTCAGCACACAGTGCACCGTCGGGCCCGTAGGTCTGCTCGTGCCAGAGCACGGTCGAGGAGGTATTCAGTGACCGTGAGTCGACGGTAGCCCAGTAGTCGCCGGGGGCGAGCCCACTGAACGTATGGCTACCAGAGGTTCCCGTTGCCGTCTCGATGAGAACGTCTGTCGATCCCGGTACTCCATCGCCATCATCGAGGTACAGCGAAACGTTGGAGGCGGTGAGTGGATTGTCGCTGTCGCCGACATTGCCGGACTGAAGCGCGACTGAGAGCTCATCGATGAAGGTGCGAACGGTGATCTCGCCGTCGGATGGGGGTTCGAAAACCGGAGTGGCGTTCAGCCCAAACTCCGATGTTCCTACCCCCGGAACTGTGGCCAGAGCGGTGATATCAGAAACGCCGTCGTAGGGAACGTCAAGGTCAAATGAGAATCGAGAGGCCGACGTTTCCTGACCTGCCAGGCTGTTGTAGGACGCAGTCGAGCTGTCGAGGTCGGAGCTCGACCCTTCGGTGAACGTGGCAAGGATGCTCGTCCCCTCGCCGAAGTTCGTCGCGTCGTTATCCGAGATGTAGAAGGTGATGTCGGATCCAGCCGGTGCGAACCCGCTGACGTTGCGGAGCTGCCCGCCGTTCCAGGTCGCTTCCGTGATGTAGGGGGTGTTGAGCAGGAGATTCCCACCGAGGAGACCAGGGTCGTCGTTCGGGGTCACGTTGGTGGTGGCACCACCCGCCTCGAGGAGATCGATCGCGATGTTCCCATTATTCCCGAAGGTGGTGTTGTCGATCGTGACGTTTCGTGCGTCCTCGCCAACCCGAATGCCGACGTCCTGGTTGTCGCGAACCTGGGTGTTCGTGAACGATACGTCCTGGGCGAAAACGTTGGCCCCCGAACCGTTCTCGAAGAGTCCGACATCTGAGACCGTCGATGCGGCTCCCGGCCCGAGTACGAGACCCGTGCCACGGTGGTCGTCGATGTAGGTCGTCGACAATGACAGGTTCGAGCTGGTGGTAATCCCGGCTCCAGGCGTCGAGGCCGAACCGTTGTTGGTTATCCACGAATGATCAACGATGATGGGGCCGCTCGTGGCGTCGATGGCGATGCCGGTGTCGGAGGTTCCGTTTGCATAGACACCCGCGAGAGTGCCGCTACTTCCAAAGATCTGGAATCCGTGAGTTGCGGGCGTCGTTGGCAAGCTTCCGGATGGAGAGCTTCCAACGAACAATTTCGACACATCGACGTCCGACGCGCCGTCGAGCACGACCGATGGTCCGCCAGGGTTGGCGATTGCAAGGTGTTTAATCTCGGTCATTCCGGCGCCCACCACGCGAAGCATCCCTTCGATATGGATGACCGGAATTTGAATAATGATCGACTCGAATCCGCTGTTGAAGATCGGCGCTCGCACAACGCCGGGGTGGTTGATGAGGCTGCCGGTCGTGGGTGAGTAGATACGGCCCCACAGGATGGTCTCATCGTCGGTGATATCGGGCAGATCGCTCGCGGTGGTGATCTTCCACCAGTCGATCCCAGAGTCGGAGGTGTTGGGTGGAGCGACCGGTACAAATCGAGAGCTGTTCGGCCCGGGGATTTCGTTGGCGTTGTGCAGAAACTGCCGCAGCGAACCCTGCGCGAAGCGGGTCGTCGTCGCATCCTGGTCGGTGTCGCCGGTGTGTATGACGACGTTGTAGCTGAAACCGAAGTCGAGGCTTGCGCCGCTGCCGTTGAGTGTCAGTTGGGCGAGGTGTTCGGCGCTTGCGAGGTCCGAGCCGTGCGACAGGTTGTGCGTCTTGCCGCCGTAGCATGGGCCAGCGGTCGTCAGGACGGTCGCAGTGCCGGTTCCGTCGTCACAGAATGAGCCAGCGGGGCCGTGGACCTGCTCACGCCAGGCCGGAGCGACCTCGTCGGTCGGGGCGACGACCACCCAGTAGTCGCCGTCGGCGAGTTCGGTGGTCCATCGACCCCCAGTGCCGCTTGACGACGTGGCGAGCACATCGTTGCTATCCGGTATTCCGTTGCCGTCGTCGAGCCAAAACTCGGCCGTCGCCGGGATGTAGTCGTTGCCGGCGAGTCCAGGAAGCCCACCGCGCAGAAGGCCGTCGCCTTGAACGTTGTCGAAAACGCCGATATCGACCGACTGGCTGGGCGCCCCATCGGGGTGAAGCTCAAGACCTACAAACGCGTAACCGGCTTGCCCGCCAACGTTCACCGTAACGTCGATGCTAAATCCGTTTGCGCCGGGGCCTGAGTCGACCGTCGAGGCGATCATCCCAGATGGCACGGCCTGCGTTTCCAAGTCGGTGGTGAGACCGGCAGGGGTGGTCACCGTGAAGTCTGCGGAAAGCTCGTATCCCACCAACAACACCGTCGATTCGGTGATCTCCTCGGTGCGGGCGATTGTGGTTCCCACGCCGCTTCCCGAAAAGCTGCTCAGTACCGGCTGGGTTGGGTCGACGCCCCGGTAGGCGCCGGCCATCACGGTGAGATCCGAGTTGGGTTTGCTGCTTTCAAAGATTTGGGCAGTGCTGAATCCGCCGACCGGTACGGTCCGGGTGAAGATCCACATTTTCTGCCCACTGGTGCTTCCACCTTGGAGCAGGTTCTGCCAACCAGGTGGAGTCTGCGGGACCTCATTGTTGTCAGGAAGTAACCCGACCACAAGGAAGTCGCCGTCAGACACGGTGAACCCCGATAGGAGGTCCACCGGGCCACTCGAGGTCCACGTAGTGGTCCAGACGGTCGACACCGAGGATGCCGCTTGGGCCTTGAACGCGAAAAAAAGGCCAGCGCTGGCCACAAGTCCCAAGGCGACAAACGGAACGACTATCCGTCGAAATCGACGACTCATTGCGCGACCCGCGGGGTTGGGGCGACCGACCGGGCGGCGCGCGGAATGGTGATTTCAAACTTCTCGTGGGTCTCGGACGGGTGATACGCGATGCGGGCGCCCATGCCCTCTAGGAGCGTTCGGGCAAGAACCAACTGCCGTTGCTGCTGGGTCGAGGCTGCGGTGAGCTCGGTTGCCTCCAGAAAGACACCTCGAGCTTCGAGCGGGGACAGGGAAGGCGCATCGGAAAGCACCTCGACCTTTGCTGACGCCGGAGCGTCGAGGCCCGAAAGGTGAAGGCGCGAAGCTCCTCTGCCCCGCGCCGAGTCGACCAGGGTACTGACCGCGATTCGTAGCGCCGCCGGGTCCACCAGCGCGGCGAGGTCGCCGGTCGATGACTCCCAGGTGATCGAGTCGCCGATGCTCTGGGCGATTGTTCCGACTGTTTCGTTGAGCGAAAGGCGGGCCACATCGTAGGTGTGCTGTCCATGGACGAGCGCGTTGATCGTGCTCATCCGCTCGGCCTCTGCCAGAATCGCACCGGTATCGCCCGATTCGATCTGCTGGTCCAAATACTCCAGACCCAAGCGCAGGGATTCGGACCGCTCCTTGTCGATACGCCGCTGCATCTGGAGTTCGTGTTCGAGCTCCACCTGACGACGCGGGCGTCGCGCCAGCTGGCGGTAGATGAAGATTGCTGACGTGGGGAGAAGGAACGCCACCACAAAGCTGGCGAGGTTGCCAAGGGTACCCATGCGTCGGTCTGCGTCGGCCACCGACGTGAGGAGGCGGTCGCGCTCACCAGCAAGTTGATCGATCGTGGCGGAGAACGAAACGTCGAGATCAGCGTCGATCCGTTCGCGGTCTCCTTCGCTGGTCGCGACCCGTATCGAGTCAAGACCGGCTTCTGCGAAACTGAGAAACGTCTCTGCGCCGTCGCTGAGTTCTTGGTCCTCAAGCAGCGCGATCGATTGCGAGAAGCCTTCCATCGCCAGCGTGGCTTCGGCTACCGAACCTGAGACCGCGGATGAGGAATCACTTCCCACCCGGCTGTCCACCCGGGTTGCATGGAGGCCGAGGGCGAGCTGGGCGCGCGCTGTAGTGGCGGCGCGCAATGCTTCGTCGGTGGTGTGGAGCCGTTCAGCATCGGTGCTGAGCGACCGGGTCGTCGCGGCCAGCGAGAACACCGCCGTCGAGAGCAAAATAAGGGTCAGGCCGGCGATAAGGCTGACGATTACGGCTGTTCGGAGGCTTTGGTTGTTCTTGATGTCAGTAGGTTTGACATGGACCTTGCGGGACATAGCCCGTAGTAACGACCAAACCAGCGGAAAGATTTAGCGCTTCGTTCCAATGCTTCACCAGATCGCCAAATTTGGTGGTCCGTCTCGCGAGAATGGGTTTTTGCTCAACGCCGATCCTCTGATTGCCGACACTCAATGTTGTATGAGTGGTTCCGAGATCGCCGCCAGCGTTGCAACGCCCATCGCCGCGGCCGAGACGCGCGCTCGGACGGGCATGGTATCTGAACGCATTATCGATCGCGCCCTTCTTGCCGTTCGCTTGATTCTGGGGCTTGTCCTGCTCGGCTCAGTGGTCTTGCGCGGGCAGATCTCCGAAACCGCTACGACCACTTTGGTGCTGGGCGGAGTCGTCTTTGCCCTGATCGTCGCGATCAACCTGGCAACCAACCGGTTCGGAGCCAGGGCTCCTCACCTCCGCAGCTTCCTGGGTGTCTTCCAGATCGGCGCTGACGTTGTCCTTGCGCTCATGGTGATGTTTGCCCTCGAAGCCGAGAGCACGCCGCTCGCCTGGGTCGCCCTGATGCTGCCGGTGACAACAGGCTGGAACCGATTCGCCGGCAAGGGGGCTGGCGGCGCCTGGCTTGCTGCCAGTATTTCCTATGTCGCGCTCGGCTTGAATCTGGGCACGGCTGCCGCTACCGAGACGTCCAACACGCTCTACCTGGCCTACCAGCAGCTGTTCGCTGTTCTCCTCATCGCTGTGCCTGCACTGTACCTGGGGTCGCACTTCCGGCAGGAGATCGAGAAGGCCCACGATGCTTATGCGGTTGCCGAACGCCGTGCCGACCAGCTTCACCAGGTGACGGTTGCGGCCCGCTCGATGGGTAGCGAAAACGAGTCTGCGGTCTACGAAAGTCTGCTCCAAGGGGCGAAATCGATTGGTTTCGCAGGGGCTGATGTGGTGCGCCTCAATCCGACCACCAACCTCTGGGCGATCGGCCACTCGGTGCACGGACTGGGTCATGCGGCACCAGCCGGCTTCTTGGCCGAAGAGGTAGCTGGGTCCCGGGAGTCGGTCGTCCTCGATCAGACGAGCGGTGTCGCGGCTTGTCAGCAACTTCACGACCTCGGCGTTGGTTCGGCCGCCGCCATCCGGGTCGACGACCAGGCCAGGATTGTGCTTCGGGTCTGGTCAGACGATGCGGTCACCGACCGAGAATCTCTTGCGGTGTGCGAAGCGCTGGTTGCCCAGGCGGGTGTTTCGCTCGCTGCGGCCGGAGTGTTTCAGGAGGTCACCAAGCGATCCGAAGAGCTGGCATACCAGGCGAATCACGATGTTCTCACCGGCCTCCCAAACCGACTCAACGTGGTCGGAAGAATCGATTCGTGGCTGGAGATCTTCGATCCGGCGACCGAAACGATAGCGCTGTTGTTCCTCGACCTCGATGGGTTCAAGGCCGCAAACGACAGGTACGGTCATGAGGCTGGCGACCAGGTGCTGCGAATCGTTGCTGAACGCCTGAAGTCGATCACGCCGAAGTCGGGCGTCGTTGCCCGTCTTGGTGGCGATGAGTTCGTTGTTCTGGTCGCCGGCCCGCCCGGCGCCGGTGCACCGGTGGCGCTCGGAAACGCCGTGTGCGCGCGGGTGAAGGAGCCGATCGCAGTCGCTGGCGGAATTGCGAACATCCGAGCGAGTGTCGGGGTGGCGGTGCATGAAGCCGGTACCACCCGCGATGTGCTTATCGACCGAGCCGACGTTTGTATGTACCTGGCCAAGCGCAAGGGTGGCGACCGGATCGAGATCTTCGACGGGTCACAATCGTTGGTCCGGGCCTAGGAACGCAGGTACGTCTCGTAGCGGTCCGGGTCGGTCCACGCTCCGGTCTTGCGGTCAAAGACCCGAGCAGCATCCACCATGAGGTGGTCATCGCCCGCCCGTGCCCTGCTCGAAGACACTGCGTCGATCAGGTCGAGGACGTTGGCATCCAGCCGCAACGTGGGTGCGCCGTTCGTCGAGAATGGTCGACGAGGGAAAAGTGCCAGTTCGGGGAGTGCTGCCATCGCTTGGTCGCGGGCGGCTAGATCGTCGCCATAGAAGGTCGGATCCTGAATTTGTTGCCATTTGTCGGCACCCATAACCACCACGTCGAACCCATCGGCGATATCGACGATCAACTGTTTTTCGGTGACGAGCAACTCGAAGCGGCGGTCGGCAGCCACCATTGTGCGCAGTACCTCGATGCGGTCGGTCATGCGTGGCCGATCGGCGTCGTCGGTGGCCTCTTTGGCCAACGCCCGGCGCGAAATGGCAAAGGTGATGGAGGTGAGTTGGCACTGGGCGAGCGCTGCCTCGGCGATGGCGACATGAGCGATCGTGGGGGGATTGAAGGATCCTGGGTACACGCCTCGTCGAGTTGACGGTTGGGTGGCTATAGTGTCATTCAATGAACGGAACGCCTCTCCTTCTTGTTGTGGTAGTTACCTAGCACGCGTTCGTCCCCGATCGCGTGCTTGAGCCTCCCAGATGGGAGGCTCTCGTTTGTTTTCGGGGTCGGACCGGCCAGGTTGCCCGACCAAGTTGGACAATGCGTTCGTGAGCCAGGAGAGAACGGAGACAGCGCCATGATGACAAACGGTGGTGACGCCCTCATAAGGTCCCTCGAACTCGAGGGCGTCGAGGTCATGTTTGGCCTGCCCGGTGGGGCAATCCTGCCGGTGTATGACCCGATCATCACCTCGTCGATTCGCCATGTTCTGGTGCGCCACGAGCAGGGCGCCGGCCACATGGCCCAGGGTTACGCCCACGCCACCGGCAAGCCTGGTGTGGCAATCGTTACCAGTGGCCCGGCCGCGACCAACATGGTCACACCGCTACTCGATGCGTACATGGACTCGGTGCCCATGGTGTGCATCACTGGCCAGGTGGCGTACTCGGCCATCGGAACCGACGCCTTTCAAGAAGCCGACACCACCGGCATCACCATGTCCACCACCAAACACAACTTCCTGGTGTCCGATGCGGCCGATATTCCCCAGACCATCCATGAGGCGTTTCACATCGCCACCACGGGGCGCCCCGGTCCGGTTCTGGTCGATCTTCCCAAGAACATCGTGAACCCGGCCGACCCGTCGTCGCACTTCGAATGGGTCGAGCCGACCGCCCCCGACCTTCCCGGCTACAACCCCAAGGTCGACCCAAACCCCGATCTCATTCGCGAAGCGGCCGAGATGATCAGTGCGGCAAAGCGGCCGGTCATCTATGCCGGCGGCGGTATTCTCAAAGCTCGCGGCGCTGAGGCGCTTCGTGAGCTCTGTGAGCTGGTGGAGATTCCCGTCGTGACCACGCTTATGGCTCGCGGCGCCCTGCCCGACAGCCACGAACTCAACCTCGGCATGCCCGGCATGCACGGCAATTACACCGCCGTTATGTCTATGCAAGAGTCCGACCTGCTCATCGCTCTGGGTAGCCGGTTCGACGACCGAGTTACCGGGAAACTCGATGGGTTTGCGCCCGACGCAAAGGTCATCCACGTCGATATCGACCCGGCCGAACTGGGCAAGGTTCGAAAGGTCGATATCGGTATTCAGGCCGATGTTCGACTGGCGATGGAAGCGCTGGTGGCGGCCATTGGCACTTCGGCCCAGGCCGACCGTAGCTCCTGGCGTTCGCACCTTTCGGGCTACCAAGAGAAGTTCCCTCTGGTCTACGAGGATTCCGCGCCAGGCGATGCCCTCAAGCCACAGTTTGTTCTCGAGCAGCTTCGCGACGGGTCACCAGAGGACACCATTGTCACCTCCGGGGTTGGGCAGCACCAGATGTGGGCCAGTCAGCACTGGAACTTCGAACATCCGTACACCTGGATCAACTCCGGTGGCCTCGGCACGATGGGCTTTTCTATTCCCGCCGCTATCGGAGCGAAGGCCGGAATGCCCGACCGCACCGTTTGGGCCGTCGACGGCGATGGCTGCTTCCAGATGACCGCACAAGAGCTCGTCACAGCGTCGATGGAACGTATTCCCATCAAGGTTGCCCTACTCAATAACGGCTATCTCGGCATGGTGAAGCAGTGGCAGGAGATGTTCTACGACGAGAGGTACTCCGAGGTGTATCTGTCCCCAGACCTGCCCGACTACAAGATGTGGGCCGAGTCGATGGGCTGTCATGCCATTCGGGTCGAGTCGCCAGAAGAGGTCGACCCGGCAATCGCTGAAGCCAACGAGATCAACGACCGTCCCGTTGTCGTCGAGTTCCGTACCGACCCGGGGGAGAAGGTCTTCCCCATGGTTCCTGCCGGTGCCACCAACAGCGAACTGATGGTCGACCCTTCCCAAGCAGGCCAGCTAGCCGGCGGAGGTAACTGATATGTCGGACCGATTCCATACCGTTGTGTGCAAGGTCGAGAACAAGGCGGGTGTCTTGGCGCGAGTCGCTGGCCTCTTCGCCCGACGCGGGTTCAACATCGAGTCGCTTGCGGTGGCCCCGACCGACGACGATGCGTTCTCGCGCATCACGTTTGTGGTCGACGTCGAGTCGGCACCACTCGAACAGGTCGTGAAGCAGCTCGACAAACTCATCAACGTGGTCGAGATCCGTCAGCTCGACCCAGCGAACTCCATCGAACGCGAGTTCATGATGATTACCGTGATCGTTCCGCCCGCCGACCGTCAGCCAGTGTTCGATCTGGCAGAAGAGTTCATCGCCGAGGTGCTCGACACCGGAGCCAACGACATGATGCTTGCGCTTAGCGACACGCCAGCTCGGGTTGATGACTTCGAAGAACGTCTTCGCCCCTATGGCATTTCAGAGGTGCAACGCACCGGAACCGTCGGAATGGCAAAGCTCGAACCGTAGGTTCCCCCGCTTAGCGGCTAGCGACTAGCGGGCTCTAGCAGCTCGCGAGGCAGACAATCACAGCCGACGCGTTGATCCGACACCACCTTCGGGTCCCGGCCCACGCGGTCGAGCGCCGGAGCCGATGTGTCGGCGTGACGATGATGGAGCACACGCACCAACGCCTCCACGACCGAAGCGTCCCATTGCGAACCGCTGTGTTCGCGAAGGATAGCGATCGCCTTTTCGTGCCCCATTCCCTGTCGGTATTGCCGCGTACTGGCCATTGCGTCATAGGCATCGCAGACCGCCACAATTCTTGAGGAGACCGGGATGTCATCTCCGGCGAGGCCGTCGGGATAGCCACACCCATCGATACGCTCATGGTGGCCGCGAATCCCGGGGGTCAGTGGAGCCAGAATCGGTGACTCAAACGTCCGAGCAGATCCAGTAATCGGGTGGCGCTTGATGATCTCGAAATCGTCGTCGGTTAGGCGTCCAGGCTTGTTGAGTATTTCGTCGGGAACGTCGAGTTTGCCGACGTCATGGAGGAGGCCGACGAGCGAGATGTGTCGGAGTTCGTCGCCGTCGAAACCAAGCTCCTGCCCAACCTGCAACGCCAGTTCGGCAGTGCGGACGACGTGGTCGCGTGTGATGGGATCCTTCGCTTCGAGATCCGCCACGTACTCGTGCACCACCGGCTCGAGTCCCAGTTCGAGCGCTGCGAGCGGGTCACTAGTCAGGATTGGCGACAGTGCCGAGCTGACGTCGTCCGCTTTGCGGTAGACGACCAAGATGCCGATGGTCCCGGCAAGCACGCCGCAAATGTCGAGCAGGTGAGCCGACCAGAACCCCACGGAGTACGGAGTGGTGCCGAACCACAGCACCGCCGAACTTGCTACGAAGGCATAGCCAACGGCAATAGCCAGGGGACCAAGGCTGCGAGCGATCTGTGCCAGACGCACCTGACGGTAGGAAAGCGCAAGGGTACCGACAATCGAGATGACCGCCACGACCTTTTCCAGCGTGCCGCCTGGCAGAAAAGTCGGTGAACGGTGGGGAATGGCGATCGACGCCACGAAGATGCCGGTCATGATGACCACGCCAAGCGCTATCCAATTGCGCCAATGGTGGGGAAGAAAGCGTCGCCGAAGTGGGGTGGGCAAAAGGTTCGGCGCAGCAAAGATCAAGCCGACCGGTATCGCCCACAGAGCGGTGGCCATTGTGGCGGGATTGTCGGTGTACCAGACGCCGGGTGTGAGAATGCCGTGAGCCAGCGGGAGGATCGAGACGCCGAAGAAGAACAAGCCGACGGGTGCGAGCTCGGGCGTTGAAGTGACGATGGCCCGAAGCAAAACGAAGGTGGATGTGATGACACAAAGGCTTGCGGCGATCACCACCAGAAGAAAGAGCGTCATCGGTGATTCGAAGGCCCGACTGTCGGGGGTAAACATGTCGCTGAGCAACACTGTTTGCAGCAGGAGCGGAGCGATACACAATGCGACCCAAAGGGCCATGTACCGTGCCGGTGATGTCGACCCTTCGGTCGAGCGCGGCACCGGTTTAACCGTCGATAGTTCCCGCTGCGTCCCCATGTCCCTCTTTCGGCAAACTTGGGGGCTTGCTTTACATCGACCGGCAGGTAAACGGGGTTCGGTTTTCGATGGAGTCGCCACTTCCTTGGGTGCCGCAGGTCGGCTTGCTAAATACGACTTGGTTGGTCGGGTATTGCCGGGTAGGGTCGTCCGAACACGCGTCGCATGGCGCAAGAAACACGGCTAACCGGCCGCTACTGAATGAACGACGGGGAGAAATCAGAATGAGTGCCGACTGGGGATTCGAAACCAAACAGATCCATTCCGGGCAGGTGCCCGATAGCGATACCGGATCCCGCACGGTGCCGATCTACCAAACCAGTGCCTTCGTCTTCGATAGCAGCGAACATGCGGCCAACCTGTTTGCCCTCGCCGAAGTAGGCAACATTTACACCCGAATCATGAACCCCACCCAGGCGGTTCTTGAAGCACGCCTCCAAGCGCTCGAAGGGGGCACCGATACCGCCATTGGTATCCCAGGAGCGCTGGCGGTCAGCTCGGGCCAGGCAGCCGAAACCCTCGCCATCCTCACCTTGGCAGAAGCCGGCGACCACATCGTGTCGTCCACATCGCTTTATGGGGGAACCTTCAACCTGTTCCATTACACCCTGCCGAAGATGGGTATCGAGGTTTCCTTCGTCGAGGATCCTGACGATCTCGAAGCATGGCGCGCCGCAGCCAAGCCCAACACCAAAGCCTTCTACGGCGAAGGCATCGGTAATCCCAAGAACGACTGCATCGACATTGAAGGCGTCTCGGCCGTTGCCCACGAGGTCGGCGTTCCCCTCATCATCGACAACACCGTCGCTTCGCCCTACCTGATGAACCCCCTCAAGTGGGGCGCAGACATCGTTGTTCACTCAATGACCAAGTTCATTGGCGGCCACGGAACCTCCATCGGTGGCGTCATCATCGACGGCGGCACCTTCGACTTCGGCGCCAACGATCGATTCCCCAACTTCACCGAACCTGACCCCAGCTATCACGGCCTCGCCTACTGGCCTGCTCTCGGCCACGGTGCCTTCATCATCAAGGCTCGCGTGCAGATGCTGCGCGACCTCGGCTCTGCCCTGTCACCGCAAAACGCGTTCTACTTCCTGCAGGGTCTCGAAACGCTCAGCATCCGCATGGAGCGCCACGTCGAGAACGCCCAGAAGGTGGCCGAGTTCCTCGACGCCCACGATGCTGTCGAGTCGGTGCAATATGCCGGTCTGCCGTCGAGTGTCCACCACGAACGGGTAAAGAAGTACACCGAGGGTCGGGGCTTCGGATCGGTGCCAGCGTTCGTTATCAAGGGCGGAAAAGCGGCAGGACAAGCCTTTGTCGAGGCGCTCGAGCTCCATAGCCATGTTGCCAACATCGGCGACGTCCGCAGCCTCGTCATCCACCCCGGCTCCACCACCCATTCACAGCTCAGCGAAGAAGAACAGGCTTCGGCAGGTGTTCACCCGGGACTCGTACGTCTTTCGGTAGGAATCGAATCGATTGACGACATTCTCGCCGACCTCGAGGCGGGGTTTCGGGCCGCAAAAGGCGCCTAACTTGGTCTGTTTCTGACCGAGCACAAAAACCATCTCAAGCGGCGGTCCCAGTTGGTCGATCAATAGGCGAGTAGGCCACAGCCGTGGTCTTTGTTCCCTACCGAGAGCTACCTCATGGGTCTCGCCGCTGACGAAAAAGATACTGGCCGGGCGCTCCAGAAGGTCGAGCTGTACCCCAGCACCGATGTTTTTGGTAGCGAAGGCAGCCAACCGCAGGCTCGTGGCTCGAACAATCGCAAGCTTGTGGTGGTCTTTGCCGACCTCACGGCAGTAATCATCGGCCTTTGGATCTCGATTCTCCTCAACGGTTGGATCAACCCAAGCGACCCCACAAGTGCCGGTGTCTACATCGGACTTCTTGGCGCCACGCTTCCGTTTTGGCCCATCGCCTTCACCCACCAAGCGCTCTACAAGGCGCGCTTCATCACCCGAGGGATCGACGAAGGTTGGCGTGGAATCAAGGCGGTCTTCATCGCCATCGTTGCCATCGGTATCGCCAGCATCGCCTTTGATGTGCAAGTCGCAAGAACCTGGTACGCCCTCGCAATACCAAGCCTCCTCATCGTGGTCGGCCTCGAACGAATTATCGCCCGTCTCGTTTTCAAGCGAGCCCGCAGCAACGGCAAGATGCTCCGCCGGGTGCTGATCGTCGGTAAAAACTCCGAAGGCTGGCTCGTCAAAGACATGCTCGACGACAACGCCACTCTGGGCTACGAGGTTGTCGGCTTCGTCGAAGACCACCTGGCCGCCGTCGAGGGCCGCAACGTTACCGACACCGAACTCCTCCGCAACGTCGGCGAAACGCTCCGTGCGGTTGAAGCCACAGACTGCGGTGGCGTGATCATCTCCGCTACCGCAATGGACATCGGCACCTCGAACCGTCTCATCCGGACCCTCACGGAGAACGGCGTTCACGTCGAACTTTCATCCACGCTCTGCGACATTGCATCCGATCGCCTCACGATTCGACCGCTCGGGCGAGTCCCGATGGTCTACATCGAACCGGTGCAACGCAACGGTTGGCGGGCAGTCGCCAAACGAGTCTTCGATGTTGTCACCGCCGCGATCCTCGTAATCTGCCTTGCTCCGGTGATGGCGGCAGCCGCCTTGGCCGTCCGCCTCACCAGCCCCGGACCAATCTTCTTCGCCCAGGAACGCGTCGGCCGTGACGGTCAACTGTTCAAGGTGCTCAAGTTTCGGACCATGGTGACCAACGCCGAAGAACTTCTCGAAAACGTACGCCATCTCAACGAAGCCACCGGTCCGCTCTTCAAGATCAAAGATGACCCCCGCATCACCAAAGCCGGCAAGTTGCTGCGCAAGACGTCAATCGATGAGCTCCCGCAGCTCTTCAACGTGATCCGCGGCGAGATGAGCCTCGTCGGCCCTCGGCCCGCACTTCCCACCGAGCGCGACCAGTGGGACCCGAGTCTCCACAACCGCCTCCGGGTGCAACCGGGAATCACCGGTATGTGGCAGGTCAACGGACGCAGCGATGCCGACGACGGCGACTACGGCCAACTCGACCTCTACTACGTCGACAACTGGACCCTCGCCACCGACGTCCTCATCCTTCTGCGAACCGTCCCAGCAGTACTCCTGCAAAAGGGTGCACACTAACTCCCTGTTTCTGGTCGTTCGCTCACAAGTTCGCTCTCTCTGCGCTTCGCTATCGGGCACAGCCTCCAACCTCGGCCTCCGCTGGCGCTCCGGCACGACTCCCGGTTTCTGGTCGTTCGCTCACGAGTTCGCTCTCTCTGCGCTTCGCTATCGGGCACAGCATTCAACCTCGGCCTTCGCTGGCGCTACGGCACGACTCCCAGCGTCTCCCGCGGTCTTGCGGCCGTCTTTGTCGTCTGACCCTTCGTCTGGCACCACGACGATTCGGCCGTGGTGCGCTGGGTACTTTGGCCGGTTGCTTGTGGCTTAGCCCAGGCGTTTGCGGCGGGCTCCTACGCCGCTTCTGCCTAGATCGGCTTGCTCGGCGAAGGAACGACCTGCGGCTAGGCCTGGCGCGTTTGAGACCGATACCTGCATTGCGCTGAGGTTAGGGAAGTATGCCTCGAGAGCATCCTGCACAGCTTCTGACCGGCGGGCCAGAACCGGTAGGAGTTGGGTGTTACCGGCCGCGGCAGAGGCTTCGGT
The DNA here is from genome assembly GCA_938023735.1 of uncultured Acidimicrobiales bacterium. Taxonomy (GTDB): domain Bacteria; phylum Actinomycetota; class Acidimicrobiia; order Acidimicrobiales; family SHLQ01; genus CALLQB01. The sequence continues at coordinate 9,858 of CALJDK010000143.1, read as the reverse complement.
TGTGCCGGCGGCCTCGACAAGACGATCCTGAATACGGTCGGCGTATCCAAACCAAAACGAGTTACGCCAGGACTTGGTCGATGACGTGCCGTCCCAACTCAACTGAGGTCCCGCCGCGAGAATCGCAGCAGTTCCCTGAACCAGCAAAGAGGTGAACAGCACCTCGGTGAGCGTGATGTCGGTAGCGAAACCAATAAGCGTGGCCGTGTTGGTGCCGCTGTTGAAGACGGCCTGGCACCGGTTTGCCTCGGCGATTCCGGCAAGGAGCAGGAACTTCGGTTTGGTATAGGGGGCCTCGAGATAGACACGGCTCCCGCCGGGAACATCGACCTCGCTGGCGAGCAGCGCGACATCGATGGAGTGGCGAGAGATCAGCTCCTGCGCTTTTGCGGTGAGGGATTCGGCTTCGTCGGGGTACTCGGTTGATTCGGCTTTCGCGAGCAGGCCTTGGATCTTCCCCATTACTTTCTGGTGGTTCTGATCGTTCGACGACGAGCCACCAGCCTGCCACGGAGGCGGGGCAAACTCGTGGAGCTTGCGTTCGGTGGCAAAGATGCCGAGCCACCACCTCGCTGCGCCTACAGCATCGATTGATTTGATGGTGTGCCGCTCGAGGAATTGCGGCCAGAACTCTTGCTCCTCGTCCCACCACGAAGAGTCTGCACCCAGATAGTCGGCGTGTTCGAACCAGATGGATGATGCTGCGTCATTCCAGGTCTGCCGATGGGCAGCAATGAGGTCGACCAGAAGCGTTCGTTGTGCGCGATCGAGACCCGGAAATTGAGCCAGGTCTCGCGGAAACCACCCGTGGCCGAATTTGCGGCCCAAGCCATCGACGAGCGCGTGGAAGTCGTAGCGCTGATTGAGCTCGGACAGATAGTGCTCGGTGGACATATGGGCAGTATTGGACCGTTCAGAAAGCATGAGTCGAACGTATCGACCGCCTCTGACAGTACGTGGTGCGCTGCGTGCTTGGAAGCGGTTTCAGGCCCGGGAAAGTTATCCCCGAGTAGGGATCCAAACCAGGGCCATTTCATCGATCGAAATGTCGGTCTTTTCGAGAGTGACTTCCATGTCTTCGATCGCTTCGGCCTTTTCGTCCCAAGCATCTTGGATCTCATAGAGCGAGTCGGTGATCTCGACCTCGAGTTCTTCGATGTCATCCTGCTTCTCTTCGAGCCGTTTCTCAGCGGTCTCGAGACGCTCCTTGGCGTTGGCGGTGGTGCGTCCCTTCGACGAGGCACGACGAACGCCGCCAAGGATTCCGCGGGTAGAGCTGCGACCGCCGAGCAGGCCGCCAAGCACCGACGCCCCGATATCGAGTGCACCGGAGAGTTTGGCATCGCGAGAGCGGGCTTCGGCATCGTGTTCGATCTCGCGCACGCGGTCTTCGGCCTTGGACTTGGCGTCGCGAAGGCGGTCGAGTTTCTTCTCGAGGCTCTCGCGGATCTTGGTTGCTTCTTCATCGGCGCCGTCGTCGGCCGCTCGTTCGCAGCGGGCCGCAAACTCTTCCCGCGTTTCACCGACTCGGCTGACCAGCTTGAGTTCGGGGTTGCGGAACAGGGAGAGTGTTTCGTTGCGGTAGATGTGGTTCTTTAGTTCGGTTTGGGCCTTGCTGAAATAGCCCTTGGTGTGGATTTTGGCATCGGGAAGCACATACCGGGCACCTTCGGGAGCTTCGGACCGAAGATCGCGGTCGTCATAATCGACGTTCATAGCGGTGTCGGCGTCAAGCGAGGCGCCCTCAAGCGGGAAGAACACCGCTTCGTACTCTTGCTGGTGGCGGAGGTCGCCTTTGGTTTCGTCGAACAACAGATTGACCCGGGCGACGATGCCAGCTTCGAGTCGCTTCCCGGTGGCATCGGCACCGATGTCGCGGGCCCACGGTGCGCCGGGGTCGAGGTAATAGGCATTGATGCCGTCGGCGACGTCGGGGGCGACACTGGTTTCGTCGTCGGCCAGCGCTGGCGCGGCTGGGGCTGCGGCCGCTGCTGGTGCTGCGGCTTGTTGGCCCGCTGCCGCTGGAGCCGAAGCTGCGGGGGCGGCTGATGTCGCGTCGCGAAGCGGACTGTCGGCCATGAGGTCGGAAATCTGGTTACGGGTGATCGGGCCGGGTAGATACGACATCGCCCAGCGGGTGCCGAACACCTGCGGGCCATCGCCTCGGGTCGAGTGCATGACGAATTGCCGTTTGTCGAGTCCCGAGATCGTTTCACCGACGGCACCGATGTCGAGGTCACCTCCCGAGTTCATGCCGTCGAGCAGACGAGCCTTATCTCGTTCGGTTTGGAGTCGACCGATCATCCAGGTTCCGGCGTTGGAGATTGCCTTGTAGTCGATGTCGACCGGGTTCTGCGTGGACAACACCATTCCGACGCCGAAGGCTCGGGCCTGCTTAAGAATAGTGAGGATTGGCTTCTTCGATGGGGGAGCAGCGGTCGGCGGCACGAACCCAAAGACTTCGTCCATGTACACCAGGGCCCGAAGGTCGGGCGTGCCTGACAAGCCTCGCATCCAGGTGACGACTTTGGAGAGGACCAGGGTTACGACAAACTGGCGCTCTTCGTCGGAGAGATGGGCGAGCGAGATGATGGCGGCGTTGGGCTTGCCACCGCCGTTGAGCATGGCATCGATATCGAGCGCTGGGCCTTGGGTCCAACTGGCGAACGACGGCGATGCCATAAGGCCGTTGAGTTTCATGGCCAGTGCCGTGCGGTCTTTCGGCGGGAAGAACGAGTCGAGTTCGAGCACGCCGAGCTTTCGCATCGGCGGGGTTTGCACCTGGGTCAGCAGGCCAGCCAGATCGAGGTCGAGGCCTTGGTTCCAGGAGTTGGAGATGATGTTGGACAACAGGATGTGTTCGCGACCCGAAATGGGGTCGCTCTCGATACCGACCAAGCCCAGCAGGCTCGAGGCGAATCCCTCGATCTCGTCCTGCATGGTCTCGGGGTCGGTGCCGGCAGGTGGTGCCTTGAGATCGCCGATGATGTTGAGCGGGATACCCGAGGTCGAGCCGGGGGTATAGATGGTGAAGTTGGCTTTGCTACGAAGTTCGGTAATGCGGTTCGACTCGATGCCCCAACCGCTCAGGCCGTTCTTCCACATGTCGGCGGTGTTGGCGGCATGTTCGCTGACCGACACGCCTTCTCGGTCGGCATCGCCGGGGTTGACCCAGGGCTCAAAGTCGGGCGCCTGAAGGTCGGGGAAGCTCAGCAACAGGTTGCCCATATCGCCCTTGGGATCGATGATGAGCGTCGGAATTCCCTGCATCAGTGCCTCTTCGAGCATCACGATCGACAGACCGGTTTTGCCCGAGCCGGTCATACCAACGATGACGCCGTGGGTGGTGAGATCGGACGCCTCGAGGAAGAGCGGGTCGTCGGGGGACGCCTTCCCTCCAGCTTCGTCGCTGGTCTTCCCGCCGAGGAAAAAGTGGCCGCTTGGGACATCTACCATGGGTCGTATTGCTCCTCATGAGCATCGAAAGTATGCGTGACATCGAGAGTGTAGATCGGCCTGATGTCCAAGGTGCGCGTATCCGGCGTACGGTGGAACGGTGAACCCGCTCGATCCCGCCACCGGGCCTGTAGACACCACATCGAGCAAGCCAGTTGAGATCGTTCTCGATGGCTTGGAGGGTTCGCCGGGACATGGCGATGCCGATGCAGCGGTGGAGCAGACCGACGTCCTCGATACCCGTGACCGGAAGTCACGGTCGGGCAAGTCGCGTGCCACCCTGCTGGGGTTGGTTGCTCTGCTGGCATTGGGGGTAATGGTGTGGCGGGTGATGCCCAGCGACGATACGCCGGCGGGCGGAGATACCGCCGATGTTGGTGATTCCGGCGACTCGGCCACTGAATCTGGTGAAGCGAACAGCGCCGAGGTCCCAGAGACCAGAGACGCCGACGCCGAGAACGCCGGGAGTGAAACCGAGGATGAGTCGGCAACGTCGAGCGGAGGAGACTCCAGTGGCGATGACCCACAGGTCGGCTCCGATCTCGACGCTGCCGACAGCGGGTCCGGCCTGGACGCACCCGCTCCGGGCGAGTTCCCGCTGTTCGATGGCGGCGACGAATGGGTGCTGGCGGTGGTTGGCGGCGACGAAGTGCAGTTGGTCGACGTGCTCGATGGCAGTGTCCGGTCGATTCCCCTGACCGAGGTCGACGACGAACCGGCAGACGACAACAACTTCCAAATTTTTGACCAGCGCCGTATCGAGCGGCTCGGCGATCGGCTGGTGCTTGCCGATCAAGGCCGTGTGGTCGGGGTTCCGCTCGACGCCGGAGCATCGATCGATTTTGGTCCGGCCGCCGCGTTCTATGTCGACAACTTCGGCGGACAGGAACGACTGGTACTGATCCGTCAGGTCGGCGATAACTTCAACGGAGGCTCGGCGCCGGAGTTCGAGAGCCAGGTCTACGACCCCGATGGCGTGGCGCTCGGCGAGCCGTTCTTGCTTCCCGAGTATCCAAGCTTGTTTTCCTTCGACGGTGTGATGTCGGGCTTGGTCGGCACCTACCGGGTGGACGACGACGGATTCGAGCGGCTCAGCACGGGCTATGTGGTTGCGTCGGGCGAGAATCACGTGCTGGTCAACGAGTGCGACGACGCGCTCGACTGCAATCGAGCGCTTCTCGATCTTCGAACCGGCAACCGAACATCCACGGCCGACCTTCCCGAGGGTCTTCCCTTCGATGGGTTCGGGTCTGCCACGGTCTCGCCCGATGGCCGTTGGGTGGTAACCGGTGGCGGATTTGGTCAGCTCGTCGAATTGTCGACGGGCGAGACCCTTAACCTCGGGCCCGAGGTGCGGCTTGCTCCACCACTGACGTTTTCGCCTGATGGCCGTTTTGCGGTGGCGATCCGGCTTCGGAATTTCTTGGTGCTCGACCTCGAAACTGGCCAATCTCGTTCGGTCATCGCAGACGATTTGACCCAAGTGACCGAGCGTTCGATTGCAACGATTCTTGACCCTGCGAGCTAGCTGGAAGCAGTCGGAATCGCTGGTTGTGAACGTCTGACCAGCGTTTCGTCGGGCAAGATGGGACGGTGGCAGATATCGAGCCAATTGAGCTAGAGGTCGATTCGGGTGTTTCAGCAATTGAGACCGAGTCGGTGGTGGCGGCCGGGGGCGCCCGTTGGCGTCCTGTGCTGGCTGCATTGGTGTTGGGGTTGCTTGCCCTGATCACGTGGCAGCTCATTTCCGGCAGCACTGCGCATACCGACTCTGCCGACTCTGCCGACTCTGCCGACTCTGCCGACTCTGCCGACTCTGCCGACTCCAACGACACCGATGGCGCTGACACCGAAGCGGCCGAAACGTGGCCTCCCGTAACGGTGCTCGATACGCCCAACATCGGCGACGCCGAGGTGGCCGCAGCTCTGCCTGACCCTTCGGTCGACGATGGCGGTCCGATTCGTGCCGAAGCCGCCGGCATCGGCGGGCAGGTCACCGACGAAGAAGCTGACGAATCCGATCAACCAGCGTTTCCGTTGTTTCCCGACCGTCCGGGCCTCACGTTGGCAGTGGTCAACACCTCGGGCGCAGTGGTCTTGATCGATGCCGACGACGGCACACAAACCGTCATCAACAATCTTGAAAGCGACGGCAGTTCTCGGTATCGGCCGAGCCCGGAGCTGTGGCATGTCGACGACACGTTGGTGATGTTTGGCAGCGGCGATGTTGTGGGATACCCACTCGATGGCGGGGCCAGCGTCAACTTCGGATCGGCCAACGATGTGGTGGTCACCTCAGACCTTGTGGTGCTCATCGACTTCCCATCGAGTCCAGACGGTGCTGTTTCGCTGCGGGGGTTCTCGCCCGATGGTCGCACCAGGTTCGACGCGGTCGAGGTACCGCGGCCCGATGTCTGGCTATCCAAGTCGGGTTTCGTCACCGCTCCGAACGGAACCTATGTCTTCACCGGTGAGGGCTTTCAGCGGGTCAGCGCCCACGCAGTCTCTGCATCCGGTAAGAATCATTGGCTCGAGGTGCGCTGCGATGCGGTGCTCGACTGCCCGCAGTACCTGGTCGATCGCGAAACCGGCAGCGCCGAGAAGGTCGATTTTGTGGATACGACCGCTTGGTGGGGGAACAAATGGCTTTCACCCGATGGTCGATGGTTCAGCTCGATGTCGTTTGACGGTCCGCAAAACGAACGTTTCATGACCAATATCGAGACCGGAGAGGTCATCGAGCTCGGGCAAGTCATCGATGACGGCAACGACCCACCGCTCGGTTGGGATCCCACCAGTCGCTACGCGGCGATGGTGAGCACCGGAACCCTCGGCCGCACCCTGAGGATCTTCGATACCGAAACCGGCACGACGCGACTAATCACCCAGCATCAGTTGGGTCTCGAGCTTCAGCTGGGACAAGTCGTGGTGCTCGCACCGGGCGAGGTTTGATGGCCCCAATGCCATCGCACCAATCGGAGAGCCAACCACTCGAAGTCGACGTTCACCGAGTCGATCTTCAGGCCGCCGATGCCGGATCTTCCGACGAGGTTGTCCTCGAACAAACGGTGACGTCGGGGGTCAGTGCACCCGCACTTTGGGCCGTCGCCGTTGGGGTCCTGGCACTTATCGGCGGGAGTAGTTGGTGGTTGCAGCGCGGCTCCGAGCCCGAGGGAATCGCCATTCCCGAAGCAACCGTCGCCCCCGAGTTTGTGCCCGGGAATACAGCGGCACGCGGGTCTGGGGACGATTCGCCCGGCCTGCTCGACCTGGAGTTCTCGGTTCTCGACCCCGCCGACCTCGCTTCGGTGGTCGATGAACGCCCGCCGCTCGATCTGAAGAAGATCGATCCCCGCCCCGCGTGGCCGTTGTTTGCCGATTTGCCCGATCTGCTTCTCGCGGTAAGTACCCCATGGGGCGCGATCCGGTTCATCGACGCCGACACCGGCGATGCGTTGACCGAACGGAGACAGCCGGTCCGCACCTCGCCTCCCCAACCTCCGGGCGAGCAAGTGTGGCCGCCCATCGGTCGGATCGGCGACACGCTGGTGATGCAAGACGGCACCTCGGTAGTCGGGTACAGCCTTGGCAACGACGAATGGGTCACCTATGGCGAGGCCGAAGATGTGGTGCTCACCGAAGGTCTGGTCATCCTCACCAGCACGCCCGCTGAGGGCAACGGGTCGGCTGTCGTGAGTGCGTTCACTCCTGATGGCACCAATGTGGGCAACGTGCTCGAACCGGCGTTTCGGAGCCGACCGATCGACGCAACCGGCTACCACGTGGGTCCCGATGGCAGCTTCGTCTTTACTGGCGAGTCATACGAGAAGCAGAGCGAAAACACCATCGTGGCATCAGGGCCAAACCACCTGCTCGAAGTCCGGTGCGCTGCTGGTCCGGGTTGTGGATTCCATCGGATCGACCTGGCGACCTGGGAGTCTGAGCTGGTTCACGTCGGTGCCCCGTTCGATTATCTCGGGAGCGGAATCTCACCCGACGGGCAATGGCTGAGCACCTTCGCCATCACGCCCCGAGAGTCTGATGAGAACACCTCAGATCGACCCTATGTCGACATCACCTATCGCTTGCTTCACCTGGATACCGGCGACCATGTCGAGATCAGCTCGCTACGGGCAGCTGACAAGACCACTGATCTTGCACCGGCGGTGTGGGATCCGACCGGCCGGTATGCGGTGATCGCTCAGTCGCCAGGGCTACTCATCGTCGACGTTGCCTCAAAGGAAGTTCGTATCGTCGACGCAGGGCCGAGTCCGAGTAACCCAGGGTTCGGCAACCATGTACTCATACTCGACCGAGAGTTGCTGGAAAACGGCTGAAGGCGCCGGGTTTCCCCGACGCCTCCAACTACCGGATTACTTCGGTCGTTAGTTGAGACGCTGGACAACCATGGCCATGCCCATGCCGCCGCCAACACACATCGACTCGACACCGAACTCCTTGTCGGAGTCCTGAAGGCCGTTGAGAAGTGTGGTCATGATGCGAGCACCGGTCATGCCAAAGGGGTGGCCGAGGGCGATGGAGCCGCCGTTCACGTTGAGCTTGTCCATGGGGATTCCCAGCTCGTCGGCCGAGCCGATGACCTGCACCGCGAACGCTTCGTTGATTTCGAACAAGTCGATATCGTCGACCCCCATGCCCGCCCGGCCAAGAGCTTGGCGGATGGCCTCGATAGGGCCAAGGCCCATGATCTCGGGGTTGAGCTGGGAAACACCGGACGAAACGATGCGGGCGAGGGGCTTGATGCCCAACTCGGCGGCGCGGGTGTCGCTCATCACCACGGTGGCGGCTGCGCCATCGTTGAGGGGGCAGGCATTGCCGGCGGTGATGGTGCCGTCGGGGCGGAACACGGGCTTGAGGGTGCTGACTTTTTCGAGCGTGGTTCCGGCACGAATGCCGTCGTCCTGGCTGATGACGGTGCCGTCGGGAAGGGTGTACGGCGTGATCTCGCGCTCGAAGAAGCCATTGTTGAGTGACTCTTCGGCGAGGTTCTGCGAGCGAACACCGAACTCGTCCATACGCTCACGGGAGATGCCGGTCATTTGCGCAACGTTCTCGGCGGTCTGGCCCATGGCGATGTATACGTCGGACATACCTTCGGGTGCGGACCAGGTTTCGGCGCCCCCTTCGCTGCGCTTGGCGCTAACGGCCTCGGCATCGGCGAACTTTTCGTTGTGCGGGCCGGTATCGGCGGCGCCGTTCATGTAGCGGCTGACGGTTTCGACACCGCCGGCAACAAAGACGTCGCCTTCGCCAGCTTTGATGGCGTGCGCGGCCATGCGGATGGTCTGTAGCGATGACGAGCAGTACCGGTTGACGGTAACGCCTGGCGCTTCAAGGTCGGCCAGTAGTGCAGCGACGCGTGCGATGTTGTAGCCGCCCTCGCCTCCGGGTTGGCCGATTCCCCACAGGACGTCTTCGACCTGCTCGCGTGGAAGTTCGGGCAACTTGCCCAGAACGTCATCGATGATGAACGCCGACATGTCGTCGGGGCGGGCATCGACCAGGCTGCCTTTGGCGGCCCGACCAATCGGGGTCCTTGCGGTTGCGACGATTACTGCTTCGGCCATGTCAGGATCTTTCTGCGATTGCGTGTTGCGTTGGTAACGGCTGGTTTGATGAACGGGGCTACTGGTGGGTAACCCTACTCATCTTGACCAACGGGTCCTAGTTGTCTCCGCCGGTTTGTTTCCTAGCGTAGCGAGCGCACGAAGGTAGCTGACTCCGGCGGGGCCTCGCCCGGCTCGAGAACGCCCAGTGCTTGCAACGTCTCGGCCAGCGATCTCATCTGGTGCTGCTCATACAGGTGGTAGGGATCGTGCAGGGTTCCCACCGCGTCCAGCAATCGCTCGGCTTCGCTGTCTCGACCGGACCGATCTTCGACCTGAGCGCCCCGATGGGCAAGGTTCGAAGCAAAGATCCCTGCTGCGCTTGATGGCAGGAAATCCTCGTAGGTCAGTGGGCTGATCGCGAGGAAACCAGCCTCGAAGAGTTCGTTGAGGTCGATCGCCGCGTTCTTGGTGCCGTCGCTGCCGTCGGCGGATTCGATACGTAGGGCGTTGGGTCCGGGTTTGAACTCGACATAGGCGTCCCCGTCGATTGCCAGACCCAGAAGCGTTGGGCTGAGGCTTTCGTTAAGCGCCCGGCGGATCCGGGAAACACGCTGGTGCTCGCTTCTCGCGTCGTCTCCGGTGCCGTTGCCCAAAGCATCTCCTGCTCGCATCGCAACGTCGACTTTTTCTCGGCCCTGCCGCGTCAGCGCAATGCCGCGCTGCTCTACCTCACCGAATCGCACACGAACGGTTCGTTCAGCCGCTTTCCCGGTTTCTGAGAGGAACACCCGCGGCTCGTCGAGCGCTCGAAACGAGGTTTGTCGCAACAACA
>CALJDK010000142.1 GCA_938023735.1 uncultured Acidimicrobiales bacterium | reverse complement strand
CCAGCGCTCGAACGCGGCAATCGGATCGGCGCTCATCTCGCTATCGCCAGGCGTGTCGATACTTATCGCCTGGAAGTTTCTGGGCGAGAAGATCTTCCGGTTGCAGGTCATCGGCGGCATCCTCGGCGCCACCGCCGTGCTGTTGTTTGCGCTCGCCTAGGCGGCTGAAAGCGCAACCCCTTCGATGGTGATGCGATGCATCAGGCGGCGCTGCCCGGGATAGTCGTTGTACGCCGAATGCCAGGTGGAGCAGTTGTCCCACATGGCGATAGATCCAACTTCCCACTGGTAGCGGTAGTCGAAGCCGCCCTCGACGATGTGTTGATACAGCCGGGTGAGTAGCTCGTCGGATTCTTCGGTCGACCAGCCCACGATGCCAGTAACGAATGCTGCGTTGACATACAGCAGCTTGCGACCGGTCTCGGGATGTTGAATCACTACCGGGTGCGTTGCGCCACCCACCGCCTCGGAATTGCCGAACCGGTCGCCGATGTCTTCGGCGTGTTTCGATTGGGCCCCAAAGACATGGGCGCTCGAGTGGTGCGCTTCGAGATTCTCGACGGTCTTCTTCAGGTCGTCGGGCAGTGCGTCATACGCCGCGCCCACGCTGAGAAAGTGCGTGTCGCCACCGGTGGCTGGGGTTTCCCGGGCCAACAAAATCGACCCTCGGGCCGGGATGGGGTCGTAGGTGTGATCGGTGTGCCAGCCCCCACCGATGTTGTGCTCTTGGTCTGGCTCTTTCAGCACCTGGGCAATGCCCGGATAGCCATCGACCGAGGCGAAGAACTTGTTGATATCGATGGCCGCGAAGTGCTCGGCGAACGCGATGTGTTGCTCGGGAGAGATGTTTTGGTCACGGAAGAACAGCACGCCGTACTTTGCCCAGGCCGCGCGGATAGCGGCCACGGTTTCGTCGCCCAACCCACCTGGTTCGGCCGACCGAGCCAGGTCGATGCCCGAAACAAAAGCGCCGACATGCTCTGACGCCGGCTCGATAGTGAGTTGTGCGGTTGTCATGGGTCCAGCCTACGCGTTGGCAAATGAGCGACCAATAAAGAAGGCCATTAGTGCCGAGACGTATCCCACCGCTATCAGCACCGCGAGAACCCGGGCGCTGCGGCTCGTATCGCCCCGGGCAAACCAGCCAGCTGCCAAAAACGAGCCCATCGGGATCAACCCGCCGACATAGTGGATGTACAGCTGAGAGATTCCCTGCCCTTGGTCGAGCAGCTTGATGCCCAGCAGAATCTGCGCGGCCAGCGCTAGCACGGCAGCCGCCAAGGCAACGTGGGTCGACCGGCCAACCGGCTCGCCTTTCAGGGCGTGCCGCCCAACCAGCAGCGCAAGAACGGTCATCGTGGCCAGCACGGCGAAACCCGTATAGAGATGTGCGGAACTGGAAATGATGAGGTTGTCGATGCGGCCATCGCCGAGATGGTTGTCTGCCAGAACGAACATGACCGCAGTGTCCCACTAGGTTCGCCTCCATGCCACGCGAGGAACCATTCGCTCAACCGCCTCGACACAAAAGGGTTGCCACGGGCACCACACTGGTCGACCCATCGCTGGCGCTCGACCGCGGCTGGGCCGAGCTTTCGGGCGTCACCGCCGAGGGCCTCGGTTTCGATCTCACCGACTGCGCCGAACTTGAGCTCGTCAACAGCAACTTCACCGATGTGGAGTTTGGCGAGGCATCCGACACGGAATTTTCCGTGGCCGACTGCCGGTTTGAAAAATGTGACCTCAGCGGTATTCGGTTTTCTTCGATCCGACGAGCCGCCTTCATCGACTGCAAGTTTCTGGGCACCAATTTCTCCACCGGTGCGTTGGCCGATGTTTCGTTCGAGCAGTGCACCTTCCGGTTCGTCAACATGCGGCTGGCCAAGCTCGCTCGGGTGGCCTTCCAGGCCTGCTCTATCGACGACCTCGATCTGTTCGACGCCGCCGTGGAAGATCTCGATTTTTCACGGTCGCGCATAGCCAAACTTGGTGTTGATCGAATCACCGCCGAACGAGTAGATCTGCGTCATGCCGCCGAAGTGGGTTTCAGCCAGATCATCCGGCTCGATGGCTTTCTTGTGGCCGAATCCCAGTTGCCGCAACTGATGCATGGCCTTGCGCAGGCCACCGGGTTGAGCGTCGAGTAGGTCTCCTGAGCCAACCGACTCATTTGGCGCGCCTCCGCTCACATTCGAACCGCATTCGGCGAAAGGGATCTCAAGCCCCGTTTCATGCACCGACCGGAGAATTCGATGTCAACGGTAAACCTCACCAAAGTAACAGTGGCCAAATTCGCGCTAGCGCTGGTCATAGTCGCCGGCCTAATCGCCGGCGGCTTCGCCGCGTTCACGCTGAGCGGAAACACGCCGGTAGCAGCCGCGCCGACGTTCACCGGCGACGTCGAAGCTGACTTTCCGGATACCGACCCCGATGTGATCATCATTGAGGATGCGGCGCCCGTTGGCGACGTTGGTGTTCCGTCCGACGCGTCGTTCACGAGTGGCTGGGACATGCGAGACGTTCGGGTGTACTACGACGCCGCAACCGACGAACTGTTCGTCGGCATGAACTTCGACGGCGTCGGAGGTGACGCCAATGGCGATGGCGACCCAAACAGTGGCCTCATCACGAACACCACTGCCGGCGGCACTGACGTCGCCGACTTCGGAATTGACGAAGCGTTCTCGGTGATCTTCGACATCGACCAAGACGGGATACCCGACCTCATTGCAGGTGTCCATGACTTCACCGACATCTCTGGCTTTGCCGTCGCTACTGCAAGCGATCGAGCGCTGCGAGCCCCCGAGTCAGACCTCTCCTATGTCACCGTTCTCCCCGGCAACACTGGTGTCGTTCCGAACAACACCTCACTCATGTCTCCCGACATCGAGTTCTCGATCACCGATTTCTCGACCATCGTTCCCGGCGACACCTCACCGTCGTTTGCCCTTAGCGCATTTGCAGGTTCGTTTGCTGATGGCGGAATCGGTGAAGAGTTCGTATCCGCACAACGCACCTTCACTACCGTCGAACTCTTCACCCCAGCACCAGCGCTTGAGCTTCAGAAGCTCACCAACGGTATCGACGCTGACACGGCCGCTGACGCCCCGACGCTCATCGTCGGTTCGACCGTTACCTTCACCTACGAGGTCACCAACACCGGCAACGTTCCGTTGATCGACGTGGCCATCGACGACTCCGTACTCGGCCCCGACGTGTGCATCATCGCCGGCCCGATTGCCGTCGGCGACACCGCATCGTGTGAGGCCACCGCCACCGTCACCGCAGGCGACTACATGAACGTCGGTACGGCAACCGGCCAAGGCACCGACCCCGATGGCAACCCTGTGGGCAACCCGGTGAGCGCCGAGGACCCAAGCCATCACATCGGCGGCGCAGCTGCAATCGACATCGAAAAGACGCTCGACGGCGCTGACGTTGACGAGGAATCGGCCGCCGTGGCCTACCCGGTCGGGGCGACCATCACCTTCGACTTCAAGGTCACCAACACCGGCAGCTTCGGCCTCACTGGTGTGGCGGTAACCGACGATGTGCTCGGCGCCATCACCTGCCCCAAAACCACCCTCGACGTGTTCGAAATGATGATGTGCACCGCTGACCATGTGGTTACCGACGGCCTTACCAAGAACATCGCCTCGGTCAGCGGCCAGCCAATCGGCACCGACGGCAACCCCATCGGCGACCCGGTCACCGATGAAGACCCCGCCCATCACCTTGGCGTCGCCAACGGCATCGATATCGAAAAGACCCTCTTTGGTGTCGACCTGGATGAGCCCGGCACCAACCCCGGCGATGTTCCAAACCTTCCGGTCGGCGTCACCATCACCTTTGACTTCATCGTCACCAACACCGGCGTCTCGACCATTGACAACATCGTGGTCACCGACAGCGTGATCGCTGCCGTGAACTGCCCCCAGACCAGCCTGGCATTTGGCGCATCGATGACCTGTACTGCCGATCACGTGGTCACCGAAGGTCTCACCAAGAACATCGGTACCGTCGTAGGCCAACCGGTCGACCAGGACGGCAACCCGATCGGCGACCCGGTCACCGATGAGGACCCGGCCCACCACCGCGGCATCGCCAACACTATCGACCTTGAGAAAGCCACCAACGGCGAGGATGCCGACGACACGGCCGGACCAAACATTGCGCTTGGCGACCCCGTGACCTTTACCTATGTGGTCACCAACACCAGCCCGCTTCCCTTGGCTGACGTAGTTGTCACCGATGACGTCGAGGGCCAGATCTGCACCATTGCGCTGCTGCCCTTCGGTGGATCCGAAACCTGCGAGCTCACCACCACCGCCGGACTCGGCGCCTACGAAAACAACAGTGATGTTGTTGGCCAGCCCGTCGACGCCGACGGCGCCCCGCTCGGACCGCCAATCACCGACTCGGACCCGTCGCACCACTTCGGTGAGTGCAAAGACGTTGTTGAAGGCCCAGCCCTGTGGCTCGGCGCCGAGACGGTCTGGGACACCGGTCTGATCGCCGGCGACAACTCGACCATTCAGATCATCACGAGCGAGAACGGCGCCTCACCGGCTCAGCCCAACGAGCAGGTGTACATCGAAATCGCCGGCGTCCAATACGGACCAACCCCGCAGGGTCTTGGCGTCTTCACCTTTGACGTCGCAACCGGCGGCCCGGTGACCATCTTGCACATCAGCGAGGTTGACTCGTCGATCACCGGATCAAACAGCGTTGTGCCCGCATTGTGTGGCACCGACCTGACCCTCGACATTCCACTCTGTGTTGACCTGGTCGAAGGACCACCGCTCTACGTCGGTAGCGAAGTTGTCTGGGACACCGGACTCACCGCCGCAACCGGCAGCGAAATCCGAATCGTTACCAGCGAAAACGGCGCATCACCCGCACAACCCAACGAACAGGTGTACATCGAAATCGCCGGCGTCCAATACGGACCAACACCCGCAGGACTCGGCGAACTCGAATTCACCGTCGGCGAAGGCGGCCCCGTCACCATCATCCACTACAGCGAAGTAACCGGCGACACCTCATCACCCAACAGCGTCGTACCCGCAATCTGCGGCACCGACCTCACGGTGAACCCCGGCCCCGTCTGCGTCGAGCTCATCGAAGGCCCGGCTCTCTACGTGGGAAGCCAACTTGTCTGGGACACCGGACTTGTTGCCGAGGCTGGCCAACCGATTCGTCTGGTAACCAGCGAGAACGGTGCATCACCCGCTCAGCCCAACGAGCAGGTGTACGTGAAGATCGGCGACGAAACGTACGGACCATCACCTGCGGGTCTCGGTGAACTCACCTTCACCCCAACGGTCAGCGGCCCGGTCAGCGTTCTCCACTACAGCGTGGTGAGCGGCGACACCTCATCGCCCAACAGTGTTGTGCCCGCCCTCTGTGGACCGGGTCTTGGCGAGCCGGCACCAGTGTGCACCGAGTTTGTTGAGGGTCCGGCGCTCTACGTTGGGTCCGACACCGTCTGGCACACCAGCCACTACGCCAAGGACAACTCACAACTGCGAGTCATGGCCACCGAGAACGGTGCATCGCCCGACCAGCCGAACGAGAAGTTCTTCGTGCAGGTCAACGGAGTCACCATCGGCATGTCGCCCACGGCCCCCGGCGAAGCGACCTTCGACATCGTCGACGGCGGTCTCGTGACCATCGTCCACTACAGCGTGGTAACCGGTGACACCTCGTCGCCCAACAGCGTTGTGCCGTCGATCTGTGGCACCGACCTGGTGAAGATCGAAGGCGGACTCAGCTGCGAACTTCCCGATGGAACCGCCGTTGAGATTCCCGTCGATGGCTCACTCGCACCGGCTTCGTTCGACTGGAGCTCGGCCAAGGCTGATGCAGAACCCACCTGGTACCAGGCCGAGGCAAACAGCTCAGCCGCCTGGATGGCCAAGCGCTGGGAGCGTCCGGTCATCGAACCCGACCACGAGGCCTAGCGGGTAACCGCTACCTCGAAGGCTTCGATGTAGTTACTGAACAGGTTGTGGACTTCGGCCCGAGTAAGGCCGAAGTCCTCAATCGCGTATGCAGCTTTGCGCGACGCCGACAGCGGATCGCGGGCCAGCCATGCCTCCATGGCCATGCGCGCCTCGGCGGGTAGTGGTTGGCCCAGCCAGTCGTACACCCCTTCCACCGCATCGAGCGGTTCGGCGATGTAGTCGGCGTAGTGCACGTGATGCACCTGCGGATGGTTGGCCAGAGCGGCCATAGGTCGGGTCACCTGGTCGAGCAGCCGTTGGGGAAGCGTGGAGCGGATCCAGTCGAGATCGGGAGCGCCGAGCGACAGCGTGTGGGCAAACGCGGTGAGATTCATGAACGATGCGGCACACGTGGCCGGGTCGCGGTGGGTCCAGATGATTCGCGCGTCGGGGTACTCGGCCAGAAGGCCATCGATGAAGTACCCGTGCGCGGGCATCTTCAACACCCACGAGCCTGGCGCCTCGCTCTGCAGCACCTGAAGCACCATGCGGTGGTACGCGTACGCCGACGTCATGTCGGCGCCGCTGATGTAGTCGCGGTACGCCGGGTTCGGCACCCGCGACTCCCACATGCCGGCTTTGAAATCCTGGGCCAGCACAAAGGTGCACTCGGTTGGCCCGTCGGCCCACTCCCAATGAGGCGGCGATGGGTCGATCGCCGGCAGCACCGCCTCCTGAAACTCGAGCAGCTCCACACAGCGCGGATCGGTGCGCAGCGTGGCTGACGTGGCCGGTGGCACCGAGGTAACCGCTTCCCAATTGAGCAGCGACCGCCACTGCGGATCCTGATCGAGCAGGTAGCTCATGGCGGTGGTGCCGGTACGAGGTAACCCCAAAATGACGATGGGGGCCTCGATCGGAGCATCGGCCAAATGCGGATGCTGGCGGTGATAGTCGACCACCCGCAACCGGTTGCTGAGGTACTTCACGACATCGCGACCGAGCATGCGCCGGCCGCCCTTACTCATCGTGTCCTGCCGAAGACCCGCCGCCACAAGGCTCAGCGGTTCGCGGAAGGCGTCGTCGCCGAAGTCGGTGAGGCCCGTGCCCTCGGTTGCAAGGCGAAGGAACACCTCCGGCACACAATTGGCGGCTTCGGCAAAGTCGGGCAACGCACTCATCATTCGCACCCTAGGCGCCTCTGCGGGCCCGAGTTAGGGAACCCCCTAGGGGATTTTGGGGGATTTCCCATCTGTTTCGTGGCCCTCAAAATGGCGACGATTTATACATGTTCAGCACCCCGAACCTCAGTCTCGCCAACGTAAGCGCCTCGATCGTCACCCCGGCGCCTCTCAATGCCGTCTTTCACTGGTATGCCGATAACGCCGCCGTGATCTTTGCGATCTGCATCAGCGTCGCCGTCTTTGGCGAACTCTTCAGCCGCTGGGTTCGAGGCCGCGACATGCAGCTTCGAAGCACCAGCACGTCGATCGTGTCGGGCGCCGCATTCATGCTGACCAAGACCGTGGTTGGCAAGGCGGCCTTCCTGGCGCTGTCGCTCTACCTCTACAACAACGT
>CALJDK010000141.1 GCA_938023735.1 uncultured Acidimicrobiales bacterium | reverse complement strand
TTGGAGAAGCATGTTCCCGAGATGATCGAAGCGGCCGTCGCCGATGGGCGTCTCCGGGCAACACTCGATGTGGAAGACGCCGTGCTCACCACCGACCTGTCACTTATCTGCGTCGGTACCCCCAGCCGCACCAACGGCGATATCGATATCTCCCACATCCTTCGGGTCGCCACCGACATTGGTCGAGTTCTTGCCGACAAGCCCACGTTTCACACCATCACGGTACGAAGCACGGTGTTTCCCGGAACCTCCGAGTTGGTTGCCGAGGCGGTCGCTGAAGCTTCGGGCAAGGAGATCGATGTGGACTTTGCGATCACCGTGAACCCGGAGTTTCTACGCGAAGGCCAGGGGGTCGAGGATTTCCGGAACCCGCCACTCGTTCTCATCGGCGGATCCTCCGAACGGGCTCTCGATGCCCTGGCATCGTTGTACGACGGCATCGATGCGCCGATGCATCGTGAAGAGGCTCGACTCGCCGAGATGGTGAAGTACGCAAACAACAGCTTTCACGCCACCAAGATCACCTTTGCCAACGAAATCGGAAACATCGCAAAGGCGATGAACATCGATAGTCATCGGGTGATGGCTCTCCTGTGTGCCGATACCAAGCTCAATATTTCGCCGGCGTACCTCAAACCCGGTTTTGCGTTCGGAGGCTCGTGTCTGCCCAAAGATGTTCGGGCACTCCAGTTTCGCTCGCGCTCTTTGGATATCACGTCGCCTTTGCTCGACTCGCTGCTCGAGTCGAACGCTGCCCAGATCCGTCGCGTGATCGACCAGATCATCGAGTTGGGCCAACGCAACATCGGCTTCGTCGGGCTTGCGTTCAAGAGCGGCACCGACGACCTGCGGGAAAGCCCCATCGTCGAAGTGATCGAGCGAATGATCGGCAAGGGCTACTCGTGCCACATCTATGACCCGCAGGTCTCCACCGGAAAACTCATCGGCGCGAACCGCGAGTACATCGAGCGAGAAATTCCTCACCTCGATGACCTGTTGGTCACCAGCCTCGAAGCGGTTATCGAGAACTCCGACGTGATCGTGGTGGCGTCGTCCTCGCCCGACAACGTGCAACTCTTGGAGCACCGACGACCCGAGCAACACATCATCGATCTGGCCCGTATCGTTGAAGATCCAATCGACGAAGATTGGTACCACGGAATCTGTTGGTAGGCGGCCCGTCCGAAACGCATCGATGCAAAACTCAGAACCCCCACACCCTGTCCCGGCGGCAACGAAGCCGCACGTCCTTCTTCTCGTCGAGAACTATTCGGTTCCCCACGATCGACGGGTATGGAACGAGGCCCGAACCCTTCGTGAGGCCGGCTACGCCGTTTCGGTTATCTCGCCCAAGGGCGAAAAGCTCGACCGGGATAGCTTCGAACATATTCGCGGCGTCGATATCTACCGGTTTGCGATGCCCTTTGGCGGGAAGAACAAGATCGACTTTCTTCTTGAATACTCGTGGGCAATGTCGGCCTCGCTGGCGCTGGCGCTTCGGGTGTGGCGGAAGAACCCGTTCGTCGCGATGCACGTGGCCAATCCACCCGACTTCTACTTCCCTTTCGAGCGAGCGTTTCGGTCAAAGGGCGTGAAGTTCATCTTCGATCAGCATGACCTTGCGTCAGAGACCTACCTGGAGAAGTTCGACGAGACCGAAGGCGAACAATCGTCGGGCGGCGCGTTCTACAAGCTCCTCAAGTTCTGCGAGAAGAAGAGCCTTGCTGCAGCGTCGATGGTGATCTCGACCAATCAGTCCTATCGCGAGCGCGCTATCGAAGAGTGCGGCGTCGAACCCGAGCGGGTCATGGTGGTTCGCAACGCTCCCGACCCCAACGTGTACCAGCGCCGGCCCGCCCGACCCGAGTTGCGAGGCGACTATGACTCGATGGTCATGTTTGTCGGAGTGATGGGGTTCCAGGACGGTGTGCACGTGTTACTCGATGCCGCCCATCACGTCCGCCAGGTTCGTGGTCGCACCGACATTTTGTTTGCACTTGTTGGCACTGGCGACCAGAAGGCCGACCTTCTCGCGCAACATGAGCGGCTCGGCTTGGGGGAAGGCGTTCGGTTCACCGGCTTTATCAGCGAAGACGACATGCTCGACTATCTGGCCACCGCCGATCTGGGAGTGGCCCCCGATCTCAACGGCCCGCTCAACGATGTTTCCACCATGACCAAAATCATGGACTACATGTCGATGGGCATGCCGGTAGTCTCCTTCGATCTCAAAGAGGCCCGCTATACCGCCGACGACGCCGCGGCGTACGTCAAAGAAAACACCGGCGAGGCGCTGGGCGAGATGATTATCGAACTCATCGATGACCCCGACCGGAGAGCCAAGATGGGCGCCGCCGGCTACGAGCGAATCACCGGCCCACTCAGTTGGGAAAAGAGCGCTGCAAACCTGCTTGAGGTGTACGACCGGGCGCTGCGTTCCTAAACTGGCGCGATCGACACGATCCGAATAGCGCAACTGACCGACACGCACTTCCTCGAACCAGGCGCCGAGCCCGAGGGCATGGGTGCGTACGACACCGGGGTGGCCTTCGAGCGAGTGTTCGAACACCTGAGAACCGAGGGCCTTGATCACATCGTTGTCACCGGCGACGTCGCGGATCACGGCCGCGAAGCGCAGTACCAGGTCGCCGCCCAGTCACTCAGTCGGTTCGATGTGCCAGTCAATCTGTGTCCGGGTAATCACGATTTCGACGTTCCGTTCCGCGCCGGGTTTGACACCGGCGGTCTCTCAACCGCACGGGTCATCGAGAAGGGACGGTGGGCATTTCTGTTCGTCGATTCCAACTCGGGAATGATGGTGGCCTCCCCTAGCGGCGAACCAGTCGATCCGGAAGACGGAAGCCGGCTGCACGCAAACGGTTCGTTGTCAGACGCCGAGGCAACATGGGTCGCCGACGCATGTGCCGCCACCGAAGCCGACCACGTTTTTGTGTGGCTTCATCATCCGCCCGGCGTCGAGAACCACTTTCAGGCGGCGCCAGCACACGACCATTCATGGACGAACCTGTTGGCCGACCTGCCGATGATCCGAGGCTTCGGCGCTGGTCACCTGCATATGCCAACCCAGTGGAACATTGCCGACCGGCCCGTGTTTCTTGGTCCGTCGCTGAAGAACAACTTCAGCCTCGACGAGGGTACGTGGCTGCCGCCCGGTTACCGAACCTATGAGTTTCATCCCGACGGGTCGGTCGAAAGCCAGGTTCACCTGGTCGATGACGAGACGCTCTGGCCTCGGCTTCCAATCGGTCGAGCACTTCGCTCGTTCTTTACCGGCGAACTCAGTGGTGACGAATTGGCAGAGATCGTTGCGAGGCGCCAGTCGCGCACCGACTGACACGCAGCTCCTCGACGCGTTAGCCCCTTGAGTTGCGCAGCGCCTGGATCTCTTCGCTGCCCATCTTGTTACGGAGCACAAAGTACGCAACCAGGCCAACGAGGCCGCAGACGCCGGCGATAGCGGTGGAGAGTGGCGGGTCGTCGAACCGTTGCACAGCAAAGCCGGCAACGACGGCCGCCGGGACAAAGGCAAGCAGCGATGCTCCGGTCGAGCGCAACAGGCTGGAGCGAAGGCTGTAGCCGGGAGACGCCCAGGAGGCGCCGATGCGACGATCGAGGTAGACACCGCCAACAATGTCGCCAAGCGCAACCGCGAGGCTGACACCAAGAACCATCTCGACACCGTCGAAGATCGCCCACACCGCCGCCACGGCCAGGGCGGTCATTCCGGTACGAATGGCAAACGCCCAGAACGGGTCGGTTGCGTTGCGTCGGCTGTACGCCGATGGCGTGGCCACCTGAAACAGCGCATCGCCAAGCACGGCCAAACCGGTTCCGATAAGCGAAACAGTGAGGAGGTCGCGGCCAAACTCGCTACCAAGTTCGCTAAACGCGGTACCAAGGGCCAGCGGACGAGCCATCGCCACGATGGCAACCGCCGCCGGGATGGCGATAAGGGCGGCCAACCCCATGCCGCGGTGATATTCCTCGCGCCAACTATCGCTGTCGCTGTTGGCTTCGTGGCGAGAGAGTTGCGGAAGCATTGCCTGGGCCACAGGCTTCGCTCCGAGAGCGACGGGCACGTTGAGAAAGTTGAGTGCCATCTGGAAGGCCACCAGACCACCGGGAACAACCGACGTTGCGACCGACAAAAGGATGAACCGTGCGCCATTGAGCACGGCAACACCGCTCGACGGGATCGCGAGGCGGATGATGTCGCGCACGGCCGAGTCTTTCCAGCCGGCCTTGGGTCGCATGCTGATGCCGGCTCGCTTGGCGCCCCAAATCTGTAGTCCCATGTGCGCAAACACACCGGCCGAGCTACCGCCGGCCAACAGCAACCAGCGTCCGGTGGTGAGGTCTTCAAGTGGGGTGCCGGTTTCGAAGATGAAGGCGTAGAGCGCCAGCGCACCAATGACCACGAAGTTCTCGACGATCGGCACCGCGGCAGGAAACGCAAACTTGCCGACGGCGTTCTGCACAGCCACACCGGTAAACGCAATCCCGTAACCCACGATCTGAGGCGCAGTGATGATGAGCATCGGCACGGCAGCCGAGATGTAGTTGTCGGCGGCGGTGCCCGACTCGATGTTGGCGATCGACACAAACAATCGAGCTGCGAAAGGGCTGAGCACCATCACGAGCAGAGCCACCGATGAGAACGCCAGAATCAACACGCCCGTGAAGTTGCGGGCCAGATCGCTTACGGCGTCGTGACCGCCCTGGTCAAACCGTTCGACCAGGGGAGGTACCACCAGCGAGGCGAGCAATGCACCGATGGCAAGCTCGAAGGTGATCCACGGCAGCGTGTTGGCAAAGGTAAAGAGATTGCCGAACTGCGTTGGGCCAAGCACGGCGCCAACAAGAATCACCCGGACGAAGCCGGTGAGCCGGCTGGCCAAGGTCCACTTCGCTACCGCAAAGGAATCGCCAGCAACCTGGCTACCGCCGTCATCGACGGCGTGTTCGGTTGTGGTCATGGTCTCTCAGGAAGTACGGCGGGGGGATGGCGATTTACCGGTGAGGGTGCTCGGCCTACAGAGTACGTCAGCAAACTCACCGGCGATACCCCGGATTTAGCAGCTGCTGTACTGGTTGCTTCCGCTGCCGCCGACGCACGTGTCGGCGCCAAGGCCACCGAAATGACGGTCGCCGCCGGCTTCACCGTGAAGGATGTCGATGCCTCGACCGCCTTCAAGTCGGTCGTTTCCGCGGCCTCCCTGAATGAAGTCGTTTCCGGTTCCGCCACGGAGGCGGTCGGCCTTGGATCCGCCCCGAAGTACGTCGTGGCCTCGGCCGGCTTTGATGAGGTCGCGGCCCGAGCCGCCGTTGAGCACGTCGTCGCCGCCGCCGCCGAGGATCTTGTCTCGGCCGTTGCCGGCGCAGACCAGGTCGTTGCCGCCACGAGCGTCGATAACGTCGTTGCCGCCCTTGGCGACGATGACGTCTCGGCCGTTGGTTCCAACGATGACGTCGGCACCGCTGGTACCAATGATCGTGGCCTGAACACCTTCACAGAACACTGGCGGGAGGGGCGGCAGCGTTGTGGTGGTGGTCGTGGTAGTTGAAGTGGTGGTGGTTGTCGGAGCCGCGGTGGTCGTGGTGGTCGACGTGGTGGTTGTGGTCGTCGGAGCCGCAGTCGTCGTGGTGGTCGACGTGGTGGTTGTGGTCGTCGGAGCAGCTGTCGTCGTGGTGGTCGAGGTCGACGAGGTCGAGGTGGTAGTTGGGTAGATCGGTGGGTTCATGTGTGGGCCAACCCAATGCATGAACAGGGTTTCGCCCGGGGCACCAAGGGTGCCCATGACGCCCGGATCCCAGCGCCAGCGGGTGTCGTGACCGTAGAGGAGGCCGTCGACGCCCGAACGGAGCGCAGCGAGGGTGTCGCTTTCAACGTCGCTGGGAAGAACCGGATCGCCAGGACCGTGTTCCTGACAGCCGGTCCAGGATGGCTCGAACGCTTCGTAGCGCATCTCGGCGGCGTAGATATCCTTGCCACTCGGATGGTTCACGGCGTTGGTGAGAATGCCTTCCATCTGTGAGGTGGGCATGCAGTGACCGGTCTCGATCGACAGGAAGTCAACCCACGGCTCATCGATGAACTCGAGCATGAAAGGAATGAGCGGAGAGGTATGGAATGTGATGGGCTTGGTGACACCACCGTCGGTGAGGCCCTGGGCAACGTTGGCCCAAATTTGTGGATCTTCTCGCTCTGCTGCGGTTGGGCCACAGAAGTTATCGCCACCAAGAACGAAGTAGGAGATAGCGGGGTGGTTGGCGAAGTCGGCAGCAATCTGTTGTCCAACGCCGTAGCCGGTTGCCAGATTCAGCGGACCTTGGTTGAGGTTTTCGCAGAATCCGTTTGTCCACTCGCCGTGCAGGTAGCGGACGCCCCATGACGTCACAAAGCCGACCTTCAGGCCGCGAGCGTGCATTTCGTCGAGCAACCAGGTGACATCGTCGGCGTAGGCCTGAGGGAAGATGATCTCACCGTTCGGACCCAGCTCGGCCTGCATGTCGCCCTTCGCGGTGGCGTGGGTGAACGCGCTACCGGTTGTGGTCATGTACGCAATCCATGCGCCGGTAAAGCCGGCCTGCACGAGGTGGTCCATGTAGGCGATCTGCTCGGCCTGGGTGGCCTTGTAGGTCAGCTCCCAAGCAGTGTCGTAGGCCACGACCGTCTGAGTGACGTTGGGATCGTGGTGCGCCTGGGCCGGTGTTGAAACCAGAACGCTGGTCGACAGCATGGTCATCGCAGCAACGAAAGCTACGAGAATGCTGCGACCGTGCGTGCCTATCTTAGAGATCGCGGTCTGTGACGTGCGGGGGTCTGATGAAAAGGGCATGTGGGGAAAGAGTCCTGCCGTTTGGGTGCTTTGTTCCAGAGTAAATCTCACTCTGTGTGGTTGTATAGGGCCAAACGACCCAACCCATTACCCATTCTTGGTATATTTCCAGATTTCTGATGCTTTTCCGGGCCTATAACTAGCTTTTTGGCTCATTGCCTTCCGAAACCAACGCCTCCTACCTTGGGGCCCATGTCGAGCTTCCCCCACTCTCGTACGTCACTCGCTTCCGCGATTCTTCTGGCCGCCGGGCTGGTCGTCAGCGGCTGCGCAACAACCGGCGATGCCGACCTGGCGGTTGCCGAGCGCGAGCCCATCGTCATCGCAACCGACGAGCCAATCCTCTACGAACGCGTCGGCGACGTTGTCCCGACTGCTAGCGGTGAAACCACCGACAGCACGGACAAGATCATTGTTCGCCGACCCGTCGACCGCTTTGCCCTCGACCTCGGCACGCTCGACCTCTCCGCCGACGAGAGCCGCACGTTCGGTGGCGTCGATTTCGACGTGCTCGAAGAAGCGGCTGGATCGCCAGTGAAATACGCCGTGCACACCAGCGCCCTTTCAGTGAAGTCCGGAAAGAACGGACGCTCGCTTCGGCAACGGTTCGACCCTGCCACCAACGGATCACCTCGTGTCGAGTTTGCCGCATCGATTCCCGATGCCGACGACGAGTCGTGGTTGTCCTACAAGGTCTACTTTGAGCCCCGGTTCGAGTGGAACAAGGGCGGCAAACTTCCCGGGCTCGCCGGTGGAAGCCATCCAACCTTCGAAGGTGGCGACGGCACCGATGGCTTCAGTGCCCGAATCGCCTGGATGCCCGACGGACAGATGGGCGTCTATCTCTACCACCCGGACCGGCCCGACGAACTTGGCGAACTGCGCCCCACCTTTGGCACGTTCAAGCGCAAGCAGTGGCAAGAGGTCACCCAACGAGTGGTGATGAACTCAGCCGGGCAGAGCGACGGAATCCTTCAGGTCTGGCTCGATGATCTGCTGGTGTTTAGCGACACCAACATGACCTGGCGCACCACCGGCGACTTTGGCGCCGACGTGTTTCTGTACTCGGCCTTCTACGGCGGCGGCAGCGTCGATTGGGCTCCCGAGACCACCAACTACGTTCGTTTCGCCGATATCAGCGTCGCAACAACCGACGACACGCTGACAACCCTCAGCCGGTAGCTTTACTCGCCCGGGTCCGATGCGCCCAGCAGGGCCAACGCCGACCGCAAATACACATGGGTTGCAGCAACAACTTCGTCGATTGCCACATACTCGTCGAGCGAATGCGCCTGGGCGAGGGAACCGGGACCAAGAATCACGGCAGGGCAACCAAAGTTGGGCGCGTCGGTCGATCCGGTAAATGCCTCGACCACTGCTGACTCTCCGGTGACCTGCTCGACGGCCTCGGCTGCTGCGGTCACCACCGGATGGTCGAGCGGCGTGTCGAGAACTGCCGCATACATCGTGGGCCCCTCGATCTCGTAGCGGAAGTCTGGGTCGGCGGCCGCGAGCGAATCGAGCCGACGGCGATATTCGGCCTCGACCTGTTCGGGGGACTCTCCAGGTATCAGCCGCCGGTCGACCTCGACCTCACAAAAATCAGGAACCGTCGACATGATCTCGCCACCCGAAATTACTCCGACGCTAAAGGTGCCGTGTCCGGCCAACCCATGGTGCGGCCGAGCTATCAGTTCGTCGTTGTAGTCGGCAAAAGCCCCGATGACGTCGGCCATCTTTTCGATGGCGTTCACACCCTCAGCGCGAAGGCTCGAGTGCACCGCCTTTCCGAACGTGCGAATGAACATGCCGAGCTGGCCTTTGTGGGCGGGACAAACCGTCAGGCTGGTGGGTTCGCCCACGATGGCGAAATCGGGTGCCGGGCCCCGCTCGTTCCAGTGTTGCTTCCAGTGCTGGGACCCCGCCATACGATCTTCCTCATCGGCGATACCCGCCACCAGCAACTCGCCACCAAAGTCAGACCCCGAAGCGTGCAGGATCCGAGCAACCTCCACGAACGATGCCAGGGCCGCCTTCATGTCGCAGGACCCACGCCCATAGAGACGTCCGTGCTCTATGCGGGCGTCGAATGGGTCGGTGTAGTCATTCACCCCGACGGTATCGAGGTGCCCGGCAAGCAAAAGAGTGGGACCCGGGCGATTGCCGCGAAGACTGCCGACAACATTGGGACGGCCGGGCGAAACCTCATCGAGACGTACCTGACAGCCGGCGTCAGCCAACATCTGGCCGTAACGGTCCGCGACCTTGGATTCGCCCATGCCAGAGGCAGGCGCCGTTGTGTCGCCCGGCTTGCTGGGTGAGAACGGGTTCACGCTGGGGATCTCGATGAGTGCCTGCGCCAGCTCGACTACCCGACGCTCGTCGATCACATTCCCTGGCAGATCCTCGGGATTTTCCGGTTGCATGGCACGCACGCTAGCGCAGCACTTTCCAAGAATTTTTCCCGGCTGAAGCCCACTAGGCATCCGGAGTCACCTTTCATGGAGCAATGGCATCTTTTCGCAATGGCCGCACGCACCGAAACAACAAGCACCGACAACTGCTCGTTGCTCTGGTAGCCCTGACCTTCGTTGTCGCCGCCTGTAGTTCTTCGTCGACGGACGCGGCTGGCGACTCCCCATCGTCGGACGCCGATACCGATGCTGATGCCGAGCCATCCGGGCCTTTTGTGGTCGACGCAGCAAACCTGCCGACCGATCCCGGGCGCGACTTCGGACCCGCCCCCGATGTTCCCAGCGGCGACCTGAGTGCCGAAACCATCGAGAAGCTCAATGCGGTCTTTGGAGACAACCTGGCCGAAGGCCGGTTCGGCGCTGAAGAGATCGACATCATCGGCGAGCTCGGCAGCATCGAGGACCCTCGTATCGCATGGCTGTTCAGCGACCTGCTTCGTATTTCGCAAGGTCAAGCGCTGCGCTCCACGCTGATCTCTGCCAGTGGCCAGGCGACCGGTGCCTCCATCGACGCCGGCAGCCCATGGCTCGACCTCACCGACCGGTTGATTGCGTGGGACATCCCGGCGCCACCCAACTATCTCGAGTGGAAGAGCAACATTTACACGGTGGTCGTCGCCGATTGGGAGCCGCTGTTCGACCCCAACGCGACCGAGATCGATTGGCGCTATGTCTCCTGGGGCGGCGTGGGAATCGACGATCGCGAGTTCGCCAGCGACGATCAGTTCGATCCGCGCTGCAACTGCATTCCGGCCATCGATAACCCCGAGGTCACCGATGTCGATGGCGCCGGATGGCTCGACGACGATGATGTGGTCTTCGGTATCACCTTGAACGGCGAATCACGGGCGTACCCACGCAGCGCCATGGAGGTGCGAGAGATGGTCAACGACACGCTCGGTGGTCGCGACCTCGGCATTCCGTATTGCACCCTGTGCGGTTCGGCGCAGGCGTTCTTCACCGATGATGTGCCCGATGGTGTCGATCGTCCGATTCTTCGCACGTCGGGTCTGCTCAGTCGCTCGAACAAGGTGATGTATGACCTCAACACCAAGTCGGTGTTCGATACGTTTCTCGGCAACGCCGTTACCGGACCTCTCTCGGATATCGGTGTCACCCTGCCCCAGGCGAGCGTGCTCACCACCACCTGGGGTGAGTGGCGCGAGGCCCATCCCGACACCACCGTGCTTGCCGAGGGCCTCAACCTCGGCCGCGACCCTGACTTCCGCAACAACCGCGACGCCAATGGGCCGATCTTCCCCGTAGGCGAGGTCGACCCTCGACTCGCCGTGCAGGAAGACATCGTCGGTGTCACCACGCCGTCGGGCAACGCGCTTGCCTTCCACTCCGCTACCGCCCGGGCCGCGCTACTCGACGGTCAAACCGTCTCCGCCGATGGTGTCGAACTGCGGTTGGTTGGCGGCGGCCTTCAGGCGTTCACCACCGACGGCGAACCCATCGCCAGCCACGAAGCCTTTTGGTTTGCCTGGTCGCAGTTTCACCCCGACACCGACCTTTGGCCGGTCTAGGTCTTGTGTAGACCTAGGTAGTTGGCCGGGTGGGGATCGAACCCACGACCTCCAGAATCAAAATTCGT
>CALJDK010000140.1 GCA_938023735.1 uncultured Acidimicrobiales bacterium | reverse complement strand
TTTTGAGGCCTTCGTTGAACCATTGGAGGGAGTTGTCATAGCGGGCGGCTAGATGCACGGCCCGGTAGTGGTTGTTGTTGATTTCCCAGCCGAGCTCGACGAGCTGTTCGAGAACCGGGCGATCAGAAACACCGGATGGGGATGGAGCGGCTTGGCACATAACAGGGATCCTCTACATGGGTTCATGAGACCCAGAACAGCCAATGAACGGCCAAGGTCTGGGCGAGTTTTGGGAAGAGGACAACCAAGAACAAGAAAGGGTGCGGAAGTCGAACACCAGCCAGGCCGACAGAACCAACCCGACGACCCCAATCCTACGAAGGCCCTATGACACAGCCTGAAAGCGACGCTCTGCTACACCGTGAGTGGAGCGTCGGGGTCTCGGACCCATTCCTGAAGGCTGGCGAGATAGATGGCCACATCGCTGAAGCCCAACCGAGTCATCATAAAGGCGTCGACCGACGCCGCTATTCCGCCGCCTCAATAGGCGACGGTTCGGGCCTCATGTCGGTCGGGCAGCATGGCCCGTGCTTTGTCGAGCGACACGAAGCGACCGGTTTCGTGGTCGATCAACGAGTTGGCGGCAACGTTCAGCGCACCGGGTATATGGCCGGGCCGACCGTACGGAGCAACATCGCCCCGAAACACCGCCCCGGGCAACGCATCGATAAGACACACGGCGTCGTCGTCGATTGCGGCAAGAACGTCGGCCTTGTCGGCGACCAGCTCGGGCCGGGGCGATACCGAGAGTGAACTTGGCGAAGCAGGAGACGGTGCGGAAACACCACCGGCGAGGGGCAAACCTTCGGCTTCCCAAGCTTTGAGGCCACCATCGAGTATCGCTGCGTCGTCGAAGCCAATACACCGCAACATGAACCACACCCGGGCTGCCCACATCGATGCATTGTCGTCGTACAGCACTACCCGGCGACCGTCGGCAACACCCAAGCGCTCCATGGCGGCTGCGAATTCGGCTGGCGGCGGGGGAGCGAACCGGTTGGGCGAGTCGGTATCGGCTAACTCCGCCGTGAGGTCGGCGAAGCTGGCGCCCGGAATATGCCTGGCTTCAAAGTTCGACCGGCCGCTTTCGGCCACGTAGCCGTCGGCGCCCATGGTGAGGAACACCGTGCAGTCGAGCACGACCAGATCGTCGAGACCCGTTTCCGGGTGTAGCTGGTCGGCGAGCCAATCGGTGGTGACAAGTTGGTCCATACGCGGACTCTATGCCCGGGCTTAGAGCGAAGGCGAAACCTCGAGCGTCGCATGGGCCCGAACCGTAAAGGTTCCGGCGCCCGCAATCTTCGGCGGCACGGCCGTAAAGCGGAAGCCCGATTCAGGAAGCTCGGCCAGATTGGTGAGGTGCTCGATGATGGGGATGCCTGCGCCGAGAAGCGTGGTGTGAACCGGCCGCTGGCCGCCCTCGGTGTTGTCGATGTTGAGCGAGTCGATGCCCACGCATGCCACGCCAGCTCCTACCAGTGCCTCGGCCGAAGTGGCGGAGAGATAGGGGTGACCGTTGGCGTACGTGGCTGTGCCGAAATGTTGGGAGTGATCGGTTCGCACCAGCACGGCACAATCTCGACAGGCAGAGAGATCGACGTCGGCGAGGTCGATTTCCTGCTCGCCCGTGCGATCGAGGCACACCGCTTCGACCGCCGAAACCCGAACCAGGTCAAGTTCGGTCAGGTCGTAGCCGTCGGCAAACCGGTGAAAAGGTACGTCGAGGTATGTGCCCGTGTTGGTACAGATGTCGATTTGGCCGATCTGGAATGTGACTCCGGGAGCGTAGATCTCTTCGGCAGCTTCTCGGCTGAGGTGGGTGCCGATAACCGGGGCAGGCAGTCCCGGGTAGGTTTCCATTCCGTCGACGATGCGGTGGCTCAGGTCAATATGCACGCAGTCAGTATCCACCACCGACGAGCAGCGATCGCTCCAATTACCTACCGCGTTATCCGCCCGAAAACCGCAGAAGACCCACAACAACACGGGACGGTCACGCATCACCACTTCACCTTTCCTGACATTGCTGATACAGCTGGGTACGTGGAGCCAATGATGGAGACGAACCAGCCCGTTCAGCCCGAATCGGTCGCGCTTCGTCCCGCGCCGACGCCTGAGCTTCTGCAGAATCTGGCAATGATGGTGTCGCTGGCGAAGGTAATGCCGCTACTTCTGGTGATTTTTCTCCTGTCATTGATTGGGCCGAAAGATTTCGCGCAAGGCGATCTCGGCGCAATCTGGTCGACGGCCAGTTGGTACGTGGCGATGGGTCTATCTGTGCTCCTGGTAGGGCTTGTCGCCGCTCACTTTGTTGCTGCGAGACGAACCAACGTCGAAACACTCTTTGCGTGGGCAATGGTCTTGCTCGTCTGGGACGTGCTCGTACTAGCGTCGCAGGCGTATACCGGGATCTGGATTTCGGCACTGGTTTGTCTGGCGGTTACGGCGTCGCAGGTCTGGGTGGCCATCTGGGCCAACCGGGCTCGAAAGTTCCTTATCGATCCGGCCAAGCCGCCCGAGATACGCCGCGCGCGGCTTTGGTAAGTCCTGACTCGGATTTGGTCAGCGGTCAACTGCGCTGGCAGCAGACCTCGACGGCTAGGGTTCGTTCACGTTTCCAAGGCGGTCAACGCATTGCGTGCATCGTCTTCATCGCTAGGGGAGAGAGCAGTGGAACCAGGTAGCGCCGAGTGGTTTGCCCAAGTCGACGAGGACGTCATCGACCCCGGCCGAGAAATTGTCGATCCGCACCATCACCTGTGGCCCGACGGCGGGGCTCTTCCCTATGGCATTGCCGCGCTTTCGGCCGACACTATCGTTGGTCACAACGTGGCCGAGACGGTGTTCATTGAGTGTCACGCCGGTTACCGCACCGACGGTCCCGATCACCTTCGTCCGGTCGGCGAAACCAGCTTTGTTGCCGACTCCGATGACGAAATGCGCAAGGCACACCCCGAAGCACCGACCATCGCAGGCATCGTTGCGCACGCTGACCTCGCCCTCGAACCTGCGCAGCTTGACGAGGTGCTCGATGCTCACGCCGAGGCTGCTCGAGGCAGATTCGTTGGAATCCGCGATGCTCTCGCCCGGGCGGTAGAACCCGAAGTCATGACGATTGCGGGTGCCTACCCCGAAGGGAAGTCATCGGATCCGGCGTTTCACGCCGGCGTCCGACGACTCGGCGAACGCAGCCTCACCTACGACAGCTGGCACTACCACTATCAGCTGACCGAGCTGGCCGAGGTCGCCGATGCTGCGCCCGACACCACGATCGTGCACGACCATTTCGGCACACCGATCGGGGTCGGCAAGTTTGCCGGCAAGCACGATGAAATCTTCGCCCAGTGGCAAGTCGACACCGCGGCGCTGGCTGAGCGTCCCAACGTGGTGGCCAAACTCGGCGGTCTTGCGATGCCCGACAACGGCTTTGGGTGGCACACGGCCAGCCGACCACCGACGTCGGACGAATTCGTCGAAGCCCAGGCTCGTTGGTATCACCACACCATCGAATGCTTCGGCGCCGAGCGTTGCATGTTCGAAAGCAACTTCCCGGTCGACCGGTTCTCGCTTTCGTACCTGGTCCTATGGAATGCGCTCAAGAAGATCGCAGCGAAGTACTCCGAAAGCCAACAAGCCGACCTTTTTGCCGGCACCGCCCGCCGGGTCTACGGGCTCTAGGTACGCCGTGCCTAGTATCTTTCGCCAATGATCAGGGCTGTTCTTTTCGACGCCGCGGGTGTGCTAACCGCCCCCTTCGGCTTCGACCTGGTCGAGGATGCCCTGGCCGCAGGAGCAAACGCCGAGGTCCTGATGGACGTGCTGCTGCCGATCTTCTCGAACCACACCCCCGACACTGGCGATACCGGCAGTACTGGTAGTGCTGGAAGTACCAACAACACCGACAACACCGACAACACTGGTAGCCAGGTCGGGAACCGGCTCGAGCGTGGCGAGGTAACGCTCGAGGAGTTTTTCGAATCGCTCGGCGACGTACGAACCGATATCGAACTGGTCATCGACCCCACCAAACCCACTTTCTTTGGCGACCGATGGACGGCCAACTCGGTCATGCACGACTTTGTGCGCGAGGTGCACGCCGCCGGGTTTGCGACCGCGCTGGTGTCGAACAATGTCCGAGAGTGGCAGGAAACCTGGGACCGGGTTGTCCCTGCGGACCTGCCGTTCGACGTGCGGGTGTACTCGTGGAAACTTGGCGCCCGCAAGCCTGAACCGGCGATGTACATGCATGCACTCGATGAACTCGGTGTGGCCCCAGCCGATGCGCTGTTTATCGATGACTTCCCAGCGATGGCCGAAGGCGCCCGAGCACTCGGCATGACCGCAATCGACTTCGTCGACGCCGAGTCAGCCATCACCGAGGCCCGAGAACTCCTCGGGCTTCCCGGTTCGAAACCGACCCGCTAGGCCGCGCGATCGGTGCGTTGATTCCAGTGATCGGGCACCGCCGTCCACGCGTCGTCGCCCTGCTCGGTCAGCATGGCAAGGACGTCGGAGAGCGACCTGGCGGGGGAGTAGTACCAACCCTGAATCACGTTGAAGCCCATCTCACGGGCGATGTCGAGTTGCTCCTGTGTCTCGACCCCCTCGGCCACCACGGTCAGGTCGAGATCGGCGGCGAGGGCCACGATTGCCTTGGAGATGGCGTGCTCGGTCGAACCTGGCTTGAGCCGACCAACAAAGCTCCGATCAACCTTCACTACCGAGAGGGGCAGGTCGCGAATATGCGAGAGTGACGAGTAGCCGGTTCCGAAGTCGTCGAGGGCCAGCCGGATGCCTCGGTCATGAAGCGCATGCAGCGCACTGAGCGCAACCGGGCCGGCATCAAACGCTGCGCTCTCGGTGATCTCGATACACATCGTCGACGGGTCCAACTCGTACCGAGCAAGCGCATCTTCGATGGTGGGAACAAAGTCGGGTTGCAGGATGCTCAGGCCCGAGAAGTTGCAGGCCACACTCAAGCCTTTCTCGACCAGAGCAATTGCTGCTGCCGCCTTACAGGTCTGCTCAAAGGCCTTGCTGTCGAGCTCCCAGATCAGACCAGAACCAGATGCGGCATCGACAAATCCGCCGGGCGATATGAGGCTGCCGTTTCGGCATCGGCAGCGAGCCAACGATTCGAACCCAATGAGACGATGGTTCGTTGAGTCCACCAATGGTTGGAGGTGCATCTCCAAGGCGTTCTCATCGAGCGCCCGCCGGAGCGTTTCGCGTTGGCTATCGGCCACCTTGGCGGCGTTTGCCAGTTCGGGGGTGAAAATCGCCGCCCGGTTTCGGCCCTGCGCCTTCGCCGAATACAACGCAAGGTCAGCGTGACGGAGCAGGTTTCCGGAGCCGACGTCCGACGCTGCCACCTGAGCGACGCCGATCGAACCGGTAAGGGTGAAAGCGGTGCCGCTAACGGTGATCGGGTTGCGTAGCTCCAAGAGGATCGCATTGGCGATCGCCATCGCCTCTTCGGGGGTCTTCGAGTCAAAGAGCACCACAAACTCGTCGCCGCCAAGGCGAACGACGAGATCGGTGATTTCCCGACCAGCCTGAATTTTCTCGGTGGCTGCCCGAAGAATTTTGTCGCCGACGCGGTGGCCGTGCGTATCGTTGATCAGTTTGAAGTTGTCCAGGTCCATCAGGCAGGCGGTGACCACCGTGCTTTGGTTTTCTTTGGTGTAGAGGGCAAGCCGTTCTTCCATCTTGCGCCGGTTCGGCAGACCCGTGAGTTGATCGTGTAGCGAGCGAACCCGGAATTCTCGTTCGGTCTTCTTGGCCTCGGTCACGTCGTGAAGGCCGAGGACCGTGCCGATCGTTTCCCCGTCATTGCCCAGCACAGGACGGCCGGAAGCCACGAGGTTTCGGTACACCGAGTCGGAGATGGTGGCCATCTCAAGCCCATTGATCTGTTGTCCCGACAAAACTCGACGGACCGGGTGGGCAATGCCCTGCATGAGATGCCCGGTTGCGTCGAGGAACTTCATCTCGTCGAGCTTGAGCACGGCTGCCGGGACATCCTTGTCGAGTCCAAGCATCCGGCGGGCCGAGTCGTTCACAACCAACAGTGCGCCAAGAGCGTCGGTAGCGATGATGCCATCCTGAAGCTGTTCAACGATGGCCTTCGACAAACGTTCGTTGCGGCTGAGGGTGTTGGCGACCTCTTTGTCATAGTTGCCGTCGCGCAGCGACAACACGATGCCTTTGACTCGGGGGTCTGCGGTGAGATCGCGGCCGGTTACGTCGAGTCGGTTGTATCCGCCATCGCTCTTTTTGGCCCGAACCACAAGCCGGTACACCTCGTCGCCGCCAGACAGTTTGGCCAGAGAGGAAATGGCCGAATCGAGATCCTCGGGGTGCACAAGGTCGACAACGTTGGTTCCCACAAGTTCGGCCGGGTTCAACCCTAGAAGGCCTGCAACCGCCCTATTTGCGAAGATGATCTCGAACGCCTCATCGATAACAACCACTGCGTCTCGCAGCGACTGCAACAAGATGTCGGCGAAGACATCGTTGTCGGCCGATGAGGCCACCACCTGGCTCACGCGTGCGCCACACAGGCGGGCAAGTCCATGCATGACGTCGGCGTCCATCGACTCGCATGCGTTGTCTACCGTCAGCGCTCCGATCGCTTCGCCAGCTTCGGTACGAATCGGGAAACTGGAGAAACGCTCGCCTACTTGATAGCCACGGTCACCGTCGGCAATCAGCAGTTCGGTGGGGCGCAGAAGTCGGGGCTGATTCAACGAGTTCCCAAGCGAGGCCACAACCACGGCACGGTCGCCGGTAAAGATTGCAACCTCGACCTCGGCTTTCGTGAGCCGACTGGCGATTCGGACCGTGTCGATCAGTGCAGGATCGCCCGACAGGTGCGATATCGCTAGTCGAACGTCTCCGGTTTTCTGCACACTCGTGTATCGACACGGTAGAACGTTGACTTTACGCTGGTCAGGCCAGATATTCGGCGGTGGTTCCGCCGAGGGGAATCGGATTCATTCCTAGCTTGGTGTGATCCCACGATCGCACCCGATCTACGTCGAAACGAACCGCCACCCGTTTGTTGAGCATCATCTCGACAAAGGGTGCCGCGTCGTCGGTGTAGGGGCCGGTATAGCGCTCCCAAATGCTCACGCCAACCTGCCAGAGCTGATCGGCGTCGTCGATGATTTGGCCGTGTCCGTCGAGCGAGACGCCCCGAAGACTGTCATAGGTGTTCCCGTCCTCGATCATGACGGTCATCGCTGCGGATCTGCGCAGATTCACCACTTTCTGGGCCTTGGCCTTGGTTTCGAACCAGATCTGGCCATCGATCACGGCGTACCACATGGCGACCAGATGTGGCGCTCCCGATACGCCGATGGTGGCCATGGTGGCGGTGCGCGATTGCTCGACAAAGGCCGCTACCTCGTCGTCGGACATTTCGATTCTGGATCGCTCGTTGGTGCCCACTAGGCAACGGCCTGTTCGATTCGGCCCATCGTTGTTTCGTCGAGCGCCTCGACCACGTCGAGTGCTGCCATGTTTTCGGTGACCTGCGACGGACGACTCGCTCCGGTTATGACGGTTGAAACGTGAGGATTTTTGAGGCACCAGGCCAGGGCCAGCTGTGCCATCGAGCAACCGAGGTCATCCGCGATGGGCGCCAACTTGCGCACCTTGGCCATGTTTTCGTCGATCTTCAGGGCGTCGCTGAGCCAGTCGTAGCCGGACAGGGCCAGACGACTGTCGTCGGGAATCCCGTCGAGGTACTTCCCGGTGAGGAGGCCCGAAGCCAGGGGACTCCACGTGGTGTTTCCCAAGCCGATTTCGTCGTAAAGCGGGGCGTATTCTTCTTCGACGAACCGGCGTCGAAGCAGGCTGTATTCGGACTGTTCGGTTACCGGCTTGCGAAGGCCGAGTCGGTCGGCAACGGCGTGGGCCTCGCGAAGTTCGGCCGCAGTCCACATCGACGTGCCCCAGTAGGTGGCCTGCCCACGGTCGACCATGTCGTGCATGGCCCACACGATCTCTTCCATCGGGGTGTCGGGGTCGCAGCGGTGACAGAAGGCAATGTCGACATAGTCGAGTTGCAGCCGATCGAGTGATCCCTCGATGGCCTGGCAGAGGTACTTGCGGTTCAGGGTCTCGCGCGTGTTGGGGCCGTCGTGAATCCCAAAGAAGAACTTTGTTGAGATGACGTACTGGTGGCGAGGCCAGTCGACCTGAGCGAACACTTCGCCCATGATCGTCTCGGACTTCCCGGCGTCGTAGGCCTCGGCGTTGTCGAAAAAGTTCACGCCAGCGTCCCACGCCGCCTCCATGCAGCTGCCCGCAAGATCGGTGTCGAGTTGGGTGTTGAAGGTGACCCACGAGCCAAAAGACAGCTCGCTTACTTTGAGGCCGCTTGATCCGAGTCGTCGATAATCCATGGCGAGAGCATAGGGTGCAGGTATGTCTGCATTTCAAGAAATCACCATGCAATCCATCACAGGCGAGGAGGTGGCATTCACCCAGTTCGCTGACCAGGCGGTATTGGTGGTGAATGTCGCAAGCGCTTGAGGGCTTACGCCTCAGTACGCAGGTCTGCGTGCGCTTCACAACGACGTTGATGGTCTTTCGGTTGCCGGTTTCCCCTGCAACCAATTTGGCAACCAGGAACCCGGCTCCGATGCCGAGATTCTCGAGTTCGCCACCTCGACCTACGACGTCAACTTTCCCATGTTCTCCAAGATCGACGTCAACGGCGATGCCGAGGCGCCGCTCTACACCATGCTCAAGGCTGCTCAGCCCGGCGACGGTGAAACAGCCGATGTCACCTGGAACTTCGAGAAGTTTCTGGTCGGCGCCGACGGCGAAGTGAAAGCCCGGTTCTCTCCAATGGTCACGCCCGAGGAGATCGGCGAGCAACTGCCCGCACTCCTGGGCTAAACGTTCCCTCGACTCTTGCCCTATCGCCCTGTTTTACGAGGCGAGCATCGGTTGCACCCGAGCCAGCGCTTCAAGCTGATTGGCTCGGGGCAGCCGGGCGAGCCTCGGCAGGGTCGAGGGCAACCAACCGAGATCGTGGGCGACGTCTTCGAAGGTAGCCCAGAGAGTTTTCGGCGAGGAGCGCCCCCACGCCAGTCGGCGCACCAACAACGCGTTCGGTACAGATCTGGGTGCAAGCCTCAGCAGCTCGTCGATGGCCAATGATTCGCCATACGCCATCGCGAGAAGGCCGTAAGCCAACGCTGGCGAGCGGCCGACGCCGTCGTCGCAATGGAGGATGAGCCGCTGCGCGTTGCTGGTGCGAAGCAACTTGTGGGCAAACGCCAGAAACTGCGTGGCGTGGCGGTCGCTGAACGACGCCGGGTCGCGGAAGTCGGTGGTGTCGCGAAAGAACAACAGCAGTCGCTCGTGCGGAACCGCGCACTCCGGCAGATACGACGTTGGACCATTGGCCGCCGACAGAACCGCGGTTGGCCAGTGCCGTATCTGATTCTCGAGGTCCTTGGTCCCGCCGATCACGATGTCCATGAAGAAGCCTTTTCCATGCGACAAGTGTGAAGGAATTGTTGAAAGAGCGCTCGTGAATATTTTCTGGACCCATGCGATACTGCTGCCATGACCACCGAGCAGGCCTCCACCGATCTACCCGACCCGATTCACCTGTGTATGGAGCGCTGGCATCAACATCTGGCGGGTGAACTTGAGGGCGGTCTCGACGCGGTGTTACATCCCGATGTCACCTTCATGTCGCCAGTGGTTTTCACTCCGCAGGAGGGGCGAGACATCACGAAGATGTACCTCATGGCCGCAGGTGGAACGCTGGGTGGTGGCAATAAGGATCGCGAAGAGCGCGAAGCCGACGAGGCAGATGGCAAGGGATTTCGCTACACAAAGAAGATCATCCAAGGCCACCATGCGATGCTCGAGTTCGAGACAACCATGGACGGCAAATACGTTAACGGCGTCGACATCTTCACCTGCGACGACGATGGCATGGTTACCGAGATGAAGGTCATGATTCGTCCGCTGCAGGCCATGAACATTGTGCACGAACAGATGAAAGCAATGCTCGAAAGGCTCGGATAGTTATGGCAGACCACGTTCCGGTCATCGATATCTCCAACCCGTCGGAAACCGAGACCTCGGCGCTCGATACCGCATGTCGCGACCACGGCTTCTTTCTGCTCACTGGGCATGGGCTTGACGATCTCATCGCTCGCACCTTTGCCGAAGGCCAACAGTTTTTCGACGCCGACCGATCGGTGAAGGAATCGGTGCGTCGCACGCAAGATCGAGCGCTCGGCTACTTCGACCGCGAACTCACCAAGCGTCGGCGCGATCACAAAGAAGTCTTTGATTTCATCGATCCCGAACGCGGTGGAGCAGACAGCCCGAATCAGTGGCCAGAACCCATCTCCTCCGACGCAAACTTCGATGCCGACGCATTTCAGAAGACCATGGTCGAATTCTTCGACGCGTTTGCCGGCCTGGCGGTGCGCACCACCTCGCTGGTTCTCGACACACTCGGTTTGACCGAGCAAACTATCGAGGGGCATCGCGGGTCGCGCTTTTCCTCGGCTGTGCGCCTCAATCACTACAACATCGGCGATCCGGTTCCGGTCGACGAGCGCGAGGGGTTGGCCGACCTGGGCGAAACGGCACTCGGCTATCACACCGATCCCGGCGTGCTCACGCTTTTGTTGCAGGACGATGTGGGCGGTCTGCAGGCCGAGTCGGCCGAACATGGTTGGATCGATGTCACGCCTCGACCCGGAACCATCGTGGTCAACCTGGCCGATTCGCTCCAGGTGTGGAGCAACGATCAGTACCAGGCAGCCGTGCACCGGGTCCTGCCGATGACCACCACAACTCGTATGAGTATCCCGTTCTTCTACAACCCGCCGTCCGATGCGGTCCTCGAGCCCATCGCCGAGTTGGTCGAGGGCGCCGAACGGTACCGGCCGTTCACGTGGCGCGAGTTCATGAGCGCCCGCAACGCCGACAACTTCGAGGATCTAGGCGAGGCTGACACGCAGATCGCCAACTACGCGCTCAGCTAGCACCGCACCTGATTCGCGCACTCGCTGGTCGCTCCCCTCCGAACTTCCGCTTCAAAGTTCTCGCACTCGAGTCTGACGTCGACAAATTCTGGGTGGAGTTCGCCGACCTTCACGATGCCAATCCGCTCCCAGCGAACGTCGAAGTTGAAGTCGCCGTCTTCGGCGGTGTGGCCATCGAGGTAACGAATGCCCGAGTCGTCGACCACCACGTTGAACACGTGGGTGCTCATCGACGACCATGCGGCCAGAACGATGCCATGACTGTTCGGCCCCCACCCTGCCGCTACCGCGTTCGCTTGGGGTTGGTCGTGCACAAACGTCGGTGTGTCGGTGACGCCGAGCATGGAGAGGTACGCCGGAATGGTGGGGCGCAAGGGCGCCGCAACGTAGATCGGGAGGCTGGTGGAAGGCGCACCCGTGCTGAGATAGTTCGCTACTGCGGCCGCCGTGTTCCAGCAGTTGGTCTTCCGTGCGCCGACCGGTGGTTCGTCCTGCGCCGCCACGGTTCGTTGTGGCCGGTTCGCGTCGATCCAGCTGAAGCGTCGCGATGGCGGAAGTGCTTTGGGACCCGTCGGCGGCGGCAGTGGGGGAGCGTAGGTAGCGGCATCGTCGCCGATTCTGTCGAGCACCCGCTGACCCGCAGCGATTCCTACTGTTGCGCTGTCGAATCCATCGATGCGGCCACGGCGAACGACCAGCGAGTCTCGGCGACTACCCGGTGCGCCAAGACCGGCCAGAAGCTCGGAAAGAGGCGGGCCTACTTCGTCGGAATCGACCACGCTGAACTCGACGGTTGGTCCAACCACCGTGGTGGTGGAACGCAGCGCCAGATGCCAGAGAATCGAATCGAGTCGGGTGATGGGGATGAGGATTGCCGGGTTACAGCTGAGCTGGTGGAGCTGGCGGGGATCGAACGTGCAGGCGCCTCGGTTGATCTGGGTAAGGAGCCATCGGGTGTAGTTGTGGTCCCTGAAGAACAAGATTCGATCCGCAGTCTCCCGCCGAGCCGACGCAGGCATTTCGCTGGAGAGATAGCGATCGATTTCGGCCCGCGCAGCCGGTTGCGGGCCGGCCAGAGTTTGCGATGAGATCTTCTGAAAGCCGGGCAGGTCAGCCGTTCGCCAAAGCCGAATGCTGGGAAAGCCGCTGCGCTCGTCGATAGCCGAAAGATGCTGCATCGCTGCATGCTCGGCCTGCTGATCGGCCTGAGGCGAGCGGTGGTCGACGGCGCTGTAGTCGACGAACCGCACCCCGTTGGCGGTGGCGTCTTGGGCAATGACGTTGAACACCCGATGCGTCGGATGCTGAGGATCGCGAACCGAGATGATGCCCTTAGCGCCCTCGCCCCAGGTCGACACAATCTCCCGGGCATGCGTGGCGTGAACCGCAAGGGCTGCCGGGCCAATGCCATCGAACAACCGGTGGATCGGTACGGCCACGACGGGGTCGTCGTCGCCGGTCCACGGCATCGCAGTAGCGGGAGCCCCGTCAAGGTAGGAGTCGACAGCCAACGACACCTGAAACGAGTTCTTGTGTCGCGGGCCAACGCCCACGTTCGTGAATCGTTCGGCGGGTTCGAAGTGCCGAAGAAGGTTGCGGCACCGCTGCTTGTAGAGCCACTTCGCCGGCGGCGCGTCGTCGAGTCGATCGATTCGGTCATACCACGAGGCAGTGTCGGCCGGCAGCTGTGCGCTGTTGGCCGGCAGCTGTGCGCTCTCCCATCGAAGATTGAACGCTTTCGCCACCCCAAGCCCCTGCCACAACATCGGGGTCGCCGCTGATGTCGGCCATCGGTCGAGTACCTGTAGGCGGAGAGCGGTGAGCACACCGCGAAAATGGGAAGGGGGCACAATCTGCAAGGACCAGAGCTTACGCCGGGTCGAGTTCTGCTAGACCAAGCGTGGGATTTTCAGCCGGACAAGCGCAAACGAGTAGGAGTGCGTCACATGAGCACCGCATCAGCATCAGCATCATCTACATCAACCCCGCCGCCACGAGGCTTTCCGGTCGAGGAATTCGAAACCCGAACCGCAAACGCCCAGAAGGCCATGGCCGAGCGCCGGATCGATGCAATGCTGCTCACCACCGAACCCGAGGTGCGGTACTTCACCGGGTTCCAAACCCTGTTCTGGCTCAGCCCAACCCGTCCGTGGTTCCTCGTCATTCCGGCTTCCGGAAAGCCCGTGGCGGTCATACCAAGCATCGGCGACTCGCTGATGAGCAGCACCTGGATCGACGATGTCCGGGTGTGGTCGTCGCCCAACCCAGCAGACGATGGCGTAAGCCTGCTGATCGAGACCCTTCGCGAAGTGGCCGGAGACTCGGCGATCATCGGAAGCCCGATGGGCCCAGAAACCCACATCCGCATGCCTGCCGTCGACTTCGACCATGTGCGAGGCCAGGTGGGCGCATCGTGGGTAGACACCACCGATATCGTCTCGGGTTTGCGGATGGTGAAATCCGAGAACGAGATCGCCAAGGTGGCCCATATCTGCAGTGTGGTCTCCGACGCGTTCGAAGGACTTCCCGACCTCATCTCGATGGGCGACACCGAACAACAAGCGTTCGCCAAGTTCCGTATCGATCTGCTGCAACGCGGCGCTGACGACGTCCCGTATCTGGTCGGCAGTACGGGTCCCGGCGGCTTCGACGACATCATCAAGGCTCCTACCGCCCGAGTAATTGGCGACGGCGACTTATTGCTGTTCGATACCGGCTCGGTCTACGACGGCTACTTCTCCGACTTCGATCGCAACTTTGCCTTCGGGTCGGCCGACGACGAGGCAAAGCGGGCCTACGACATCGTGTGGCGGGCAACCGAAGCAGGCTTCGCCGCAGTCAGACCGGGCGCCACAACCAGCGACCTCTGGACGGCAATGATGCAGGTCATCGACCCAACCGTCGCCTCGGCCGCTGCTACGGGTGCGGGCGATACCGGCAAGAACGCGGTGGGGCGCATGGGTCACGGGCTCGGCATGCAAGTGACCGAGTGGCCTTCAAATACCCAAACCGACGGCACAGTTCTTCAGGAGGGAATGGTGCTTACCCTCGAGCCTGCGATGACCTGGGCGCCGGGCAAGATGATGGTTCACGAGGAGAATCTTGTGGTTCGCGCCGACGGGGCCGAGTGGTTGTCGCGTCGGGCCGCACCAGAGCTACCCGTTCTCGGCTAGTTCATCGAGTTCAGCTATCTCGGCGAGCCAGCGGTCTTTCTCCTCATCGCTTGCGAAGCTGGCCCGAATGCTGTTGCGCGCCAACTGCACCAGCTCGTCACGGGAAAGCTCGAGGGCTTCGGCGGTTTGTTCGTAGTTCGTTCCCACGTAGCCGCCGAAATAGGCCGGGTCGTCGGAGTTGATGGTGACCATCAGCCCCTGGTCGAGGAGTCGGCCGAGGTTGTGGTCGGCAAGGTCGTCGACAACACACAGCGCTAGGTTCGAGAGCGGACACATGGTGAGGGGCACCTTGTCGATGAGCAGACGGGCGATCAATTCGGGGTCCTCCTCGGCCCGAACCCCATGGTCGATACGCTCCACGTCGAGCGCGTCGAGCGCTCCCCAGATGTAGGACGGCGGGCCCTCTTCGCCCGCATGCGCAACCCGGTGAAGGCCTGCTTCGGCGGCCCGGTCGAACACGTCGGCAAACTGCTCAGGCGGATTCCCGACCTCGCCGCTATCAAGACCAACACCGATAATCGAGTCGAGGTAGCCGCCCTGTTCGGCCTGGTCAAAGGTCTCCCAAGCGGACTCGGGAGACAGATGACGAAGAAAGCACAGAATCAGTGCCGTCGAGATCCCGGTTCGATTGGCGGCCTCATTCATCGCTCGGAGAAACCCCGGCATAAATACGTCGAACCCGACGCCTCGCTCGGTGTGGGTTTGAGGATCGAAGAACATTTCGACCCGACGCACCCCATCGGCATGGGCACGCTCAAGGTAGGCGGCCATCAGGTCGGCAAAGTCATCCTCGGTGCGAAGCACGTCGGCGCCCTGGTAGTACAGGTCCAGAAACGACTGCAGATCAGCGAAAGAATAGGCAGCTCGCAACGCTTCGACATCGGCGTAGGGCAGGGAAATGCCGTTACGTTCGGCAATTGCGAACAACAGCTCGGGCTCGAGTGAACCCTCGATATGCATATGAAGCTCGGCTTTGGGCAGCGACCGAATGAATGCGGCATCGTCGGTTTCGAGTGAACTCATCGGGCTAACCATAGAACGTTCGGGCCGGCCAACGATGAAAGAATCGCGACTGTTGGACTTGAAGTCGAACGCTG
This sequence comes from uncultured Acidimicrobiales bacterium, assembly GCA_938023735.1. Lineage (GTDB taxonomy): Bacteria > Actinomycetota > Acidimicrobiia > Acidimicrobiales > SHLQ01 > CALLQB01. The sequence continues at coordinate 35,221 of CALJDK010000140.1, read as the reverse complement.
TTTGACGATGGATTGTCGTGGCAATGCGCAGGCTGGGGACTCGATTTATGCCGGTTGTGGTCGTTGTTCTCCTGCTCGTGGCGGTGGCGTCGGTGGCGGCGGTAACAACCATCCAATCGCTCCTCGAAACCGCCGAAGCCAACAACCGTGCGCTTATACATGCGGCTGATGCTCGGGCCGACCTGAACCGGCTGCAACTCTTTGACCTGCAAGGTCGGACTTCTTCCACGCTCGACCGAGACGAAGTTGACGCGACGATCGCGAGCCTCGAAACCAACCTGCGTGGTGCACTTACGGTCCTTTCCGAGAGCGAGAGCGACCTCACGTTCGGTGTCTTCGAGCAGTATCGCCGCACGGCTCTTTCCGAGAACGCCCTCGACCCATCGTCGATCCAGGCAAGAAACGCCGAAGCGTTGTACACCACGCTTTCGAGGAAGATCGGTGAGGCCGAAGTGGTGGCAAGAGCGGATGCGCAATCGGCAACCGACAAGGCGAGTAGCGGTACCGCGCTTGCGGCTCTCAACTCGTTGCTGGGTGTTTCGGTTCTCATGATGTATATCTTCTGGCTCACCAACCGCCGAGCTACCAACGCGATTGGCGATCGGTACACCGCTCGTTTCGAAGCCATCGCCGACGGCTCATCGGACTTTCTGTTCGTTATTGAGGACGACGGCGAGCTTTCGTACCTTTCACCGGCAGTGCTGCGCCTCTTCGATGCAGATGAAACGATCACCAACGTGTCTCATGTCCTCGACTTGATGGACCCAGAACACGCAAAGCTGGTCGAATACGGATTGAAAAACCCGGAGCAGGCAACCGACGCATACGTGTTCCCGGTCGAAATGCCAACGGGTGAACGTCGCCGCATCGAAATGAAGATGAGCGACCAACGCGAAAACCCAGCGGTCGGAGCCATCGTGGTGTCGGGCCGTGACGTCACCGAGCAGATGGAGCTACAAGACCTTCTCGCCGAACAGGCTCGTTGCGATTCGCTGACCGACCTTCCCAATCGTCGGGCGCTCAACGAGGCGTTGGCCCGTGCGGTGGCTCGAGGCAAACGGCACGACCACACTCCCGGCTTCCTGCTGCTCGATCTCGATGGGTTCAAGGGCGTCAACGACACCCTCGGCCATCCGGTAGGCGATGCCCTCCTCGTCGAAGTTGCGCGCCGGCTCAAAGACGCCACCCGCGAAGGCGAGATGGTTGGCCGACTCGGCGGCGACGAGTTTGCGGTGATTCTTGAAGACGTACCGACCGTTGCGGCCGGACGCATCGCCGCCGAACGGTTGTCGTCGGTCCTGAAGGTCCCATTCGATGTCGATGGGCAGCTCCTGGCATTGGGTTGTAGTGGTGGTCTGGTCACCGTGGCTGCAGCCTCTGAACCCGATGAGCTTTTCCGGCGAGCAGACATTGCCCTGTACGAAGCAAAGAACCGCGGCCGCGGCCGGGTGGAGTTCTTCGACGCCGAAATGGAAGACCTGCTCGTTGGTCAGGTGCGGTTGCAACGAGAGGTCGAGGCCGGGTTCCGCGAGGGAGAGTTCTCGCTCGTTTACCAGCCCCTCCTCACCGTCGATGGTCAGGAACCGGTGGGCTTCGAGGCACTGATGCGATGGAACAGCGCCGCGTTGGGCGTCGTCACACCGCTCACGTTCATTCCGGTATGCGAGCGGTCGGGTCTCATCATTCGCCTCGGACTCTGGGCACTCGAAGAAGCATGTGAGCAACTTGCGCAGTGGCAGAAAGAGATGGACAACCCAACGCTCTCGATGTCGGTCAACGTGTCGGTTGTGCAGCTTGAAGATAAGGACTTCCTCTCCGAACTTCAGGCCGTGCTGGCCAAGACTGGCGTGGCGCCTTCGACGCTTCAGCTTGAGGTCACCGAGAGCGTGCTTGCGTCACAGGTGCACGAGTTGATCGATCGACTTCAAGAGATCCGCCAGCTTGGCGTGCGTGTTGCACTCGATGACTTTGGTACTGGCTACTCGTCGATGGGGCAGTTGCAGTCGCTTCCCGTCGACTGCATCAAGATCGACCGCTCCTTTATCGATGCGTTGAACGCCGACGGCGAGCAAGCCACCCTGGTTGTGAACGCACTGGTCGAGCTTGGTCGAGCACTTGGCCTTCAGGTCGTTGCCGAGGGAGTCGAAGAACTCGATCAGCTCTCGGCCCTAATGGGACCGCAGTGCGATCTCGCCCAAGGGTTCCTTCTGGCTCGACCAATGAGTGCCGGCGACGTGCCGGAGTACATGGCAAGCTTTGCCGCTTCAAACGCCCGTTAGTCCGGGTCGCCGCCGGTTGCATAGAGCCAGTTTCCGTCGACCCGTTCGAACGTGCTGAGTTCGTGAAGCTCGAAGAACTCGGTACCGTGCCGAAACTTGGCGATGAACTCGACGGTGCCTTCGCTATCGAGTGGGCCGCCTCGCTGCGTCGCAATGATCTCGAGTCCGAGCCACTCTTGTTGAGGGCTGAAGGTGACGGTGCCCGGTCGAGTATCGGGATGCCAGGATGACAGAACAAAGGGACGGTCGTTGAGCACATAGGCGGTATAGCGCGCCCGCATGAGTGATTCGGCCGTTGTGCCGAAGCCGGCGCCCGAACGGTGGATAGGGCCACAGCAATCGGTATAGGTGGCGCCTGAGCCGCACGGGCAGGCACCGGTGGTGGAGCGCTTGGTCATCAGGTCAGATTCTTCAGCAACCACTGGTGAACCGCTGTCGTCCGGCCGAGCTCTTTGGTGCACCAGGCTACGAACGACGGTTTGGTTATCGATGCCGGGGTCTTTTTGATCCATCGCACCTGGAATCCCTTGTGGCGAAGCAGAGCTGCTCGAGGGTGATCGTTATCGTAGGGCTTCGGTGCGTTCTTGAGGGCTTCTCCCACGAGGTCAGCTTTTGTGGCTTGCTGGAGCGTTTCGATCGCGTCGACAAGTCGCCCGCCGGTGCTGTCGGCCGCAACCGCGCTTCGCCACAGGTCCAGATCGGGGAGGGCAATCGAGGTAGCAAAGCCAACGCCATCGGTGGGGCTGAGCCGAAGCATCAGTGTGGGCGCTGTCTTCTTATTCTCGCCTTCCCAGAAGCGAAACATCAGGTGATCCTTGTACGGCGTCGCGCCCGGGGAGAACCGTAGATCGTTGTTGATCGGGGCGATCGATCCGTTGGTTTTGGGTAACGCAACGATATGAGGCGAGATGGCTGCGCCAAGCGATTCGCCCATCGCCTCGACAAACGCCTTTGCTGGCGCAACCACGAATTGGTCGTAGGTCGATCGGTGGTCGGTGAACCACGCTTTGTCCTTGGGGTTGTCCTCGTCTCCCAACTCGGTGAGAAACGTCAGTCCTTCCTTTGGGAAGCCGGCGAACAGTGTTGAGTCTGCCATGGTGCACAGGCTAGTCGGCCGAGATTTCTGGGTTGAGCGGATGCGACGCCTACGATGCGCCGATGGAATCCACCATCAATCTTCACGTCACACAATCGGGCAGCGGCCCCTCGGTTGTTTACACCCACGGCTGGATCGACACGTCGACCGCCTGGGACAGTGTGGTTGCTGCGATGGACGAGTCGGCCAGCAACACCACATGGGATCTTCGTGGTCACGGCCAATCCGAAATCGTGTCCCCGGGTCACTACACGCGCGACCATGCGCTCGCCGACCTGACCCGCGTTGTCGAGGGAGCGAACGGCACAGGCGAGCCCGTGGTGCTCGCGGGTCATTCGCTTGGCGGTTACTTGTCGCTTGCCTATGCGCTTTTGCATCCCGAGCAGGTTCGTGGCCTGGTTTTGGTTGCTGCGGGACCGGGGTTTCGGAACGACGAAGCCCGTGAGCAATGGAACGACTCGGTCGATGTTTCGGCGGCGAAGTTTGAGGTTCCCGAAGGCAGCGAGGTGATTTCGAAGCACACCGACTCGTGGGTTATCGATAGCCTCGATCAGATCACGGCACCAACGCTGGTCATCGTTGGCGAACACGACAAACGCTTCGCCGCATCGGCGGCAGTGTTCGAAAAATACCTCAACGTGAAAGCATCGGTCGTTATCCCCGACGCCGGCCACAGCGTCCACAGAAAGCACGGCACCCCAGTAGCCGCGGCAATCAAAGAGTTCCTCAACGACCTACCGTAAAGCCAAGTCATATCGACATCCATCAATACGAATCAATACGAAGTAAGGTGTCTGGAACCGTATTCTGACGGCTGTGATGTTTAAATCGGAAGATTGCCGGTGGCTCGTTTTGTTGTGCCTTCGTCGGTGTAGGCGGCGATGGTCCGCTGGGCGATTCGCATCTGGTGAACCTCGTCAGCGCCGTCGGCGAACCGGGCCCAGCGGGCGTGCTGGTACATATGGGCCAGGGGAGTGTCGGTCGAGTAGCCGAGCGCGCCGTGAACCTGGATCGATCGATCGATGATGCGGTTCAGCGAGTTAGCAACAAAGTGCTTGGCCATGGAGACCTCGGCCTTGAAATCCTCGCCGGCATCGATCTTCGATGCAGCATGAAGCACCATCAGCTTGCCCTGGTACAGCTCCATCGCCGAGTCGGCAATCATCCACTGAATACCCTGCTTCTCGGCCAGAAGTGAGCCGTGAGAGAAGCGGTTGAGTGAACGGTCGACCATCATGTCGAGAGCCGTTTCGGCCTGGGAGATCCAGCGCATGCAATGGGCGAGTCGAGCCGGCCCAAGACGGTATTGGCCGAGAAGGTGGCCCTGGCCTCGGCCGCCGAGCATCTGATCCTTGTGAACCCGAAGGTCCTCGATGACGATTTCGCTATGACCAGTGCTGCCGTGCATGGTCTCGATCTGGCGAACCTCGTTCCAACCTTCGCTTGGAAGGTCGACGATGAATGCACTGTTGGCGGCCTGCGGGATCTCCGGGTTCTCCTCGGTGCGGGCAACAAGGATGGCAAAGTTAGCCCGATGGGCATTGGAGATAAACCACTTGTGGCCGTTGATAACCCACTCGTCGCCGTCTTCGTACGCGTTGGTTCTGATGAGGGTGGGGTCTGAGCCGGCGACCTCGGGTTCGGTCATCGCAAAGCACGACCAGGTCTTTCCTTCCAGCAACGGAGCGAGGTACTTCTCCTTCTGCTGATCGGTGGCCCAATGATGAAGGGTGTGCATGTTGCCTTCATCGGGAGCCTGAGCGTTGAGTACCCAGGGGCCGTAACGAGACTTTGCGGCTTCGGCCTGCACCATGGCCATCGCCACGTGCCCGAGGCCCATGCCGCCGACCTCTTCGGGCATATGCGGAAGCCACAAGCCTGCCTTGTATGCCTGCTTGCGCATATCGAGGAGCACGCCAAGGCGGTCTTTGCCTTCGAGTGCGGGTTCGTCACCATGTCCGTCGATCTTGGCCTCACCCGGCTTGACGACATCGTTGATGAAGGTACGGATCCGGTCGCGGATCGCTTCGTGTTCAGCGGAGAGCGTGAAATCAATGGCCATAGGTTCGAACCTACGCTGCTGGCGCGTTCGAACGAAATCCCGGGCGGCTACCCCACCGTTACTTCGATGCGTGCTTCTTCGGTTCGGTTGTTGTGGAAGTCGACGGCCTGCACCGAATAGGTGTTGGTGCCTGGCTCGGGTCTGGTGTCGACAAAGCTTGCCTGTGCCTGGTCGCCGCCTCCGCCGAGGTACCGAAGCTCGCCGTCTACCACCAGCGATACCGAGTACGAGGCGAACTCGACGTTGTCGGTTGACGGGTCCCACCGAAGGACCACTTCGCCGTCGACGATCTCGCTTTCAAGGTTCGTGATCGGCGATGGCGGTTCGGTGTCGGTAACCGCAAGAGCGTTGGCCCAGCGCCTTGGAAGGGTGGTCCCGTCGACGTCGACCGCCAACAGATACGAGTAGAAGGTTCCGGTTTCGACGGTGCCGTCAACGAAGGTGGTGACGCCGCTAGGTCCCTCGTACACGAGGAGATCGTTGGTGAGCGCGATGTTTTCCCGGTCGAGATCGGCGGTGATCGGCGCTCGATACACCCGGTAGATAACACTGGTTCCGTCGACTTCTGACCACACCACTTCCACCGACGAATCGGTCATGACGTTGCGTCCGATCCAGTGATTACCTTCGTCGGTACCCGCATTCTCTTCGGGTCGGCGGACCAGCTCGTCGTCGGCTGTGACCTCGACCAGACTTGTCGGCACCAGGGCATCGGTTGCCGGTGGGACGGTTGCCTCCGGTTCGGCGGGGACGGTGGAGCGAGTGGTTTCTGGGGCTGGAGGGATGGTGGTGGTGGTGGGCGCTGATGTCGAGACGGACGCCTGGGCAGTGTCGGTGTCGAGCGCATCCCGAGGGTCGTCAGACGATGAGCAGCCCGCGAGCGCCAGCACAAGAACAAGTGCCACAAGCAACACGAGGAACACCGGGCGTCGGGCGAAGAGTTGTTGGGCCACGTCTCTAGTGTGGCAGGCGTCGCCGAAAGCCATCCAGCGCGACGATCCCCGGTAAAGAGGGGTGGGTATACTCAACCCATGATCGGCGACGGGAAGCGCGACGGGTTCGGGTCCCGCATCGACGCGGCAATACTCGTTGCCCTCGCCGCCCTTGCTTCGCTGGTGGTTCATCAGCTTGCCTACGTGCTGGCGTACCCAATGGTGTCGTTAGGCAGCATTACTGGCATTGGAAACACCGCTGGCTTTGGAAACACTGGCAGTTTTGGCGATCATGGCCACGTCTCGGCGCAGTGGGCAATCGTTACTCCGGTGGCCGTGCTCTCGGCGGTAGCGCTCATTCTCCGCCAGGTTCGCAACCTGACAAGTGCACGAGGTGGCGTGTCGGCACTGGTTCGTCCGGCATCGATCGCGATGATCGCCGGCCCGATGTTTGTTGGTCAGGAAACCATCGAGGGCCTTCTGGCCGGCCAATCGATTGGACAGGTTCTCACCCACCCTGCGGTCGTGCTGGGCATCATGCTCGTTCCGCTGGTGTCGATGGTTATTGTCCGCCTTCTTCGCCGGGTTGGCGAGATTGTGGCTCAGAAGGCCACGCTCCGAGCGGAGTTTCGATTCGCAAGCGATTCTGTAGTCGCTGCACCCCGTCGAGTCCGGGTCTTTTCGTCGGTCGTTAGCCGGGTTTCTGCGCCACGTGGTCCACCGGCGTGGTTGGTTCGTATCTAACGTTTTCGGTTGCCCGATGCAGCCCAACCAACCACCCGTTTTTCTCTTTCTCCCCTAGGACCCAAATGATTACGTTACGTGCGCGGCGTTTTGCCGCCGTTGTTGCCTTGAGCGCTTTTGCGCTGTTGGCAGCGGCTTGTGGAAGTAGCACCACTTCCACCGAATCGGCAGCCTCATCACCGAACGATGCCGATACCGAATCCGAAGCTGTTTCCGACGAGGAAGCCAGCGACGACGAACCTGCCGGCCATGACGCCGACAATGAACACAGCGACGACAGCGAACACAGCGAGTCTGACGAGGCTGCCGGACACGATCATGACCATGGCGCGATGATCGAGGTCGATGCTGCGGTGGCACCGACGGTCGCGATCGAGGTTGTCGACGACCCGAAGTCGGGTTTCAACGTGGCGGTCACCACCACCAACTTCACCGTGTCACCCGAGAACGCCAGCTCCGACCATGTCGATGGCGAGGGCCATATGCATCTGCTTGTCGATGGTGAGAAGCAGGGTCGGTTCTACAACGACTGGATTCATGTCGATGGTCTCGATGCCGGCGAGCACACGATCGAGGTGGAACTCAACGCCAATACCCATGCTCCGTACGCTGTCGATGGCGAACGGATCGCGGCAGCGGAAACGGTCACGGCCCCTGAAGCCGCAGGGCATAGCCATGGTGGCACGGACACGGTGGAGGTCATTGGCGACGACGCCGGCCTCGTATCGCTTGAGCTGTTCGATGATCCCCGAGGTGGCTGGAACTTCGAAGTCCAGTGGGCAGACGGCTTCACCGTGTCTCCCCAGAACGCCAGCACCAGCCATGTCGACGGGGAAGGTCATCTTCATCTGCTGATCGACGGTGTGCGGCAGGGGCGGATCTATGGCAACTGGTTTTACGTGCCCGATCAGGGGCCCGGTGAACACACCATCACGGTGCAGCTGAGCACCAACGACCATCGTGACTATGTGCTCGACGGCGAGCCGGTGGCGCTGGAACGAACCGTTGGCGAACCAGGTGGTGAACCTGAAGCGCCGACAGATGCCGTGATGGTGATGGTTGATCTCGCTGACGGTCAGGTCACGATCGATGCCAACGGATCAGACAGCGACCGCGTCGAGGTTGAGCAGGGCCAGAACGTTCGGCTCATGATCAGCAGCGACGTTGCCGAACTTGTTCACGTGCACGGCTACAACCTGTTCGTCGAGCTCGTTCCGGGCGAGACCGCCATTCTCGACTTTGTGGCCGAGGCTCCAGGCCTGTTCGAGGTCGAGCTTGAAGAGAGCGGCAAGTTCTTGTTCGAGCTGAGCACGAAGTAGAACCGGTCATGCTCTTTGCGCATGGTGTCGGTAGTCGAGGCGATCTCCCGCTGCCCCTCTGGATGTTCACCTGGGGGGCAGCGATAGCCCTGGGCCTGTCGTTCGTTGCTCTTGGCGTGCTCTGGAAAGAGCCCCGGCTTGCCCAGGCGGCCATTGGCCGACGGCTTCTCGGCGATCGTATCCCGGCATGGCTTGGTGGCCTTCGAGGTATCGGACAGGTAGTGGCGTTGGGTCTGCTCCTGCTGTGTCTGTGGGCCGGGTTCTTCGGTGCCGACACCGACGCGCAAAATGTGTTGCCGGTGACTTTCTATGTGGTGGCGTGGGTTGGCGCTCAGCTGATCGCCGGCCTGTTCGGCGACGTGTGGCGAGCAATCAGCCCCTTCACCACCATCGCTCGGGGAGTCGAGGTCATCGCCAGCAGGCTTGGTATGGCCGTGACCGACGCTCCGCCTCGGCTCGGACATCTTCCTGCAGCGGCCGGAATGTTCGTGTTCCTGTTTATTGAGCTTGCGCACCCGTCGGGCAGTTCGCCTCGTGTGCTGGCGTGGGCACTCCTTGTCCATATCGTGGTGATCATCGTGCTTACCCTGCGGTGGGGAGCATCCTGGATCGCCGACAACGAGCCCTTCGGCGCCTTGCTGGCCATGATCGGTGCGATGGGAATCGTTGCCCGATCGGCGGCTACCGGCGTCGGACGATTCTCGCCTGGGTCCGAGACGGCATCGGGTCTAACCGCACGAGCGCCCATGTCGGGCCTAGCTACCACGCCGGTTCTGCGGGGCACATTGGCCACGCTGCTGGTGGTACTCGGAGGCACCACCTTCGACGGATTCGTCGAGAGCGAAGCTGGCCGAGATATCTTCGGACGGCCCAGCGGCTGGGGTGGCGCCGTCACCCTCACCATTGGCCTCATACTGTCGATCCTGCTGGTCACCGCACTGTTCGGGGTGGGGATCCGGTGGACATGCAAGGTCACCGGACTCGACCCCGAGTGGGTTACCGACAGCTTCACGCCGTCGTTGGTTCCAATCGTGTTCGGTTACGCCATTGCCCACTATGCCCAGCTACTTGCTGACGAAGTGCAGACCTTCTGGTTTCGACTCTCGGACCCGGCTGGCTTGGGCTGGAACCTCTTCGGTCAGGCCGACAGCACCGCAAACCTTACGTGGCTGAGTCCTACCGCCATCGCCTGGATTCAGGTGCTGGCGATTCTGTTCGGTCACATCGGTGCGGTGCTCGTTGCCCACGACCGATCGATGGAGATCGTCGACCACAACACTTCCACCGGCTCAGTCAACGCCCTACGAAGCCAGTACGTCATGTTGCTCGTCATGGTTCTCTACAGCTGCCTCGGCCTCTGGCTACTAAACAACGCGTAGTTGTCGGCGTTCCCCGGCCACGCAGGCCGCTGGTCTCGGCCTTCTCTAACCCCAGCAGTCGCACTCGACGGTTTGGTCGAGGGCTTGCCATTTGTAGGGGGTTGGGTCTGAGGCGGTGCCGCAGCCGCTGCACTTTACGACCCATTCTTTGCCGACTTGGGCGAGCATGACCGGCAGTTCGCCCGTGGAGAGGCGCTTGGGTTTTGCCTTTGGCTTTTCGATCTTCGGGGCCTCGAGCTTGTCGACTTCGAGGTAGTCGAACTCGTCGGCTTCGACAGCTGGTTCGTCGGCGTAGCGGGCCCAGACCTTCTCGTGAAGCGGTGTGACGGCATCCCAGTGAAGGTACGAAAGGCGCGCGTACAGACGCTCCTTGCCGAGGGCATCCCAAAGCGGATCGATGTCGCCGTTAATGGCACCAGCCCACATGTCGAGATCGGCATCGACGAGCAGTTGCACATTGGCTTTGGTGAGCTTGGGGCTCGGCTCTTCGTCGTCGGCGGTAAGGGGACCAACCCGGACCGGTTCGATAACGGTTTCGGGGCCGCTGTAGTCGAGGAACGATTCGAGTTTGTCGAAGTCGGTTGGGTGGAAGACGGCGGTCGACTCGGAGATCTCTTCGATCTCGTCGAGGAACCCGTCGCGGTCTTCGGTGGCGGTAGGGTCCTCGGCCGTGTCGCGGGCAAAGATGATGACGAACTTGGCGCCGCTTCCTTCGGCTTTTCGTCGAAGAATTCGGCCCATGCGCTGAATCATTTGGCGGCGGGTGCGACTGGCGCTGACTACGATGCCAAGGTTGGCATCGGGCACATCGACACCTTCGTCGAGAACGCGCGGCGCGGCGACTGCGTCGAGGCTGCCGCTTCGCAGGTTGCCCAAAATGTTCTCGCGCTCTCCCTTCGGGGTTGATCCGGTGATGACCTCGATCGAGACGAATGGGTCGAGTCGGTTCACTGCGTGGTTGGCAGCACGCACGGTTTCGGTGAAGATCAGCGCGCCAGCGGCGGCCTTGATGCTGTTGGCAAAATTGCCGAGCGCTTCATACTTGGCCGTGCTGGTGGCAACGATCTCGCGCCGCTTGGCGAATGCCTTCAGGTACTCGTTGGCTGCCCGGCCGTGGGGTCCGGCGTCGTTGGCGGCCAAATGGTTCGTGGCCGCCAGAAACTCGCCGAAGTGGTCGATGGGCATGCCTGGGATCCCGCGAAGTGTGCGGCGTGACTCGACAAGCTTGGCTTCGGTGGTGACGTAGTCTTGGCGTTCTTCTTTCGAAAGCGGGACCGACACGAACGCCACGCGGGGCTGAGCGCACACACCGTCGTTAATCGCTGCGGCGAACCGGTACCGGTAACAAACACCGCCAAAGAACGGCAGAAGAATTTTGTCGACGGCATCGTCGGATCGCTCGAGCGTGGCGGTAAGGCCGAGTCGCTCGTTGTAGTCGCCGATCAGTGACCGGCGAAGTACGCCGCCACCGAACCCATGGCACTCATCGGCAACGAGAAGTCCGCCCTCGCCTTCGGGTGGTTTGGGCTGATGCGAGGCGGCCGAGTGGCGGGTGGTGATGAGAATGTCGCAGTCGGGTGGCTTATCGGTGTGGTTATCGCCCAAACGGCCGATGGTGCAGTGGGGGAGGGTTTCGCTGAGACGCTCATGCCACTGCTCGATGAGTACCCGAGACGGCACGACGATGAGCACAAAGAGGCCTCGTCGGTGGGCGTCGATGACCGCAGCCATCGCAAGGTTGGTCTTTCCGCTGCCGGTAACAGCTTCGATAACACCTCGTCGGCCGACCGAAAGCCAAGCCTCAAGCGCGTCGAGTTGCCAGCGGTATAGAAACCGTGGCGGAGATGTGGGGGCGGTATCCGCTATGGAACTCAAGAGATCTACCGTATCGACGCTACGGCCCAAACTTGTGGTCGGGCCTGAAACTCAGCTGTAGGTAAGATCAGCGGATGGGTCCAGTTCGAGTAGCCCCCACCCGAGTAGCCCCCACCCGAATAGCCCCCACCCGAATAGCAATGTGGTCGGGGCCACGGAATCTTTCGACGGCGCTTATGCGGAGTTGGGAGAACCGGCCCGACACGGTCGTGCTTGACGAACCGCTCTACGCCTGGCATTTGGCTACCACCGGAATGGACCATCCCCTGCGCGACGAGGTGGTGGCGGCTGGTCCGGCCGATCTCGATGGAGCCATCGGTCAGTGTCTTGCGCCCCTACCCGAGGGAGCGACGGTGTCGTACCAAAAGCACATGTGCGCGCACCTTCCGCCCCCGAACCATCGACAATGGCTCGACCATCTGACCCATGGGCTGTTACTTCGGCACCCGCTTCGGGTGTTGCGCTCGTACTCGCAGAAGTGGGAGGTCATGCCGCTGGCCGAGACCGGGTTGCCCCAACAACTCGAATTGTTGGAGCGAGCGGTTGTGGTCGTTGACTCCGATGACTTCCTCACCAACCCGCCGGCGTATCTCGAAGCGCTCTGTGACGCCTTCGCTGTCCCGTATTCGGCGGAGCTTTCGGCGTCGATGTGCAACTGGCCGGCAGGTCTTCGAGATTCCGATGGGGCGTGGGCGAGCCATTGGTACGATTCGGTCGCCAAATCGACCGGATTTGGGGAGCCACCTGGCCCGCTGCCAACGCTCGATGACCTCGGCCCGGGGGTCCGGCCGATTGCCGAGGAGGCCCTTGCGATGTACCGCGAGCTCGCCGCGCATCGCTTGGTTTTGTAGTTTGCGCCGAGATTCTTCCCCAGCGGCCTATCATTTGTAGGTTTTTTGGCCTATATTCTCACTTGTTGTGGTTATCTGTGAGTTTCCGCGCATTTCCGTACATTTCATTACACGTCAGTCGACCTTCGCCAGGTGCCCACATCCACCCTTAACCCGCACTTCCGTCCCCCGCAGAATTTCGTTGGATACTTCCCTGTGAAACGCCTTTTCTTCGCCGTAGCGTTCCTCGTTGTGGCGCTGGTTGCCTCGGTCACCCAGCCGCTCGATAGCCGAGCAGGAGCGCAGGCCGGATCTACTCCCACAGCGCCGCCGGAGCTGGCGAGCGACAATCAGCAGCTTACTGTCTCGCAACCAAGCGCTGATGTTGGTGTCTCGCAACATGTCACGCAAAAGGGAGCTGATGTCGATCTCTCGCAACATGTCACGCAACAGGGGAATGCGGTCACCACCTGCCGAGGGCAGCGGGCGACGATCCTTGGCACTAGCGGACCCGATGTTCTCGTCGGCACGGCCGGGAACGACATCATTGTTGGGCGCGGCGGCGCCGACCGGATTGTCGGCGGCGGCGGAAATGATTTGATCTGTGCCGGGCCGGGCAACGACCGCGTCATCGGCGGTACCGGAAACGACTACATCGACGGAGGCGTTGGCGCCGATCTACTCCAAGGGGGCAACGGCAACGATGCCCTGCTTGGCGGTAGCGGAAACGACATCATCCGGGGCGGTGCGGGCAACGATGCACTCAACGGTGGAGAAGGCGTCGACGAACTACACGGCGACATCGACACCGATCGGCTTAGCGGCGGTCGCGGCGACGACTTCCTCGATGGCGGCTACGGCGAAGACACTCTTTCTGGCGGATCCGGCTTCGACGGCTGCCAGGACGACCCCAACGCCGTAGCTTGCGAGCCCTATTGGCTCGCCTACAAGACCCCGGTTTCCAACTGCCCTTCGTCGGGTTCGGCGTGGTCGGCCGGCCAGATCTCATCGGGCGGTCGAGTCATCGGTGCCTCAAACTCGTGCAGTCTCGGTGCCGGTTCGGCAGCTGGCGTCACGTACCGCCTCGGTCGTGACTACCGCTTCTTCGCAGCCGGACTCCACGTTGATCCGTTGGCCACGCCCGGAGCATCGCCGGTCACGGTAACCGCCGTCGCCGACGGAACAGCGGTACGGACATGGCGCCTGAACAACGTGGGCGAAGTCGCCGATATTTCCCTCGCCACCAAAGGCGTCAACCAACTTCAACTGATCTTCCGCTCGCCGGGCGGTTTCGATGGCAAGGTAGCGGTGATCACTCCCGTGGGAAGTTCAGTTGCAAAGCCGTCGAGGCCAACCCTGGGTGGACTCACCGGAAAACTCCTGGTGGGTGTGACGGGCGAGGCGATTCCTTGGAATCTCAACGAGGCCGCCACCTTTGAAAGCGCCGTTGGTCGCAAAGCCGACATCGTCCATGGCTTCATTAACCCGCAGGAGAAGGTGCCGTTCAACCAGATTCAACAGGCACAACAAGCTGGCCACGTGGTCATGATCACCCTTGAGCCCTGGTCGGTGGGTGAATCGTACAATCCGGCTTACAGCATTATCACGGGCGAAATCGACGCCGATCTGCGCCGGTGGGCCCGGCAACTCGACCGGCTCGACCAACCGGTGCTGTTGCGCTTCATGCACGAGATGAACGGCAACTGGTATCCCTGGTCGGTGGGTTGGAGAGGCGTCGGTAGTCGCAACACGTCCGCCCACATCGTCAGCGCCTACCGCCACGCCTGGCAAATATTTCAAGACGAAGGCGCCACCGATGTCGAATGGGTTTGGTCGCCAAACACCGGCGCACCCACCGGAGTTCGCTATGCCGCCCTCTATCCCGGCGATCAATACGTCGACATCGTGGGTCTCGATGGCTACAACGGCGGCGACACGCTGCCTCGCTTTGGCGGCTGGAAGAGCTTCCGCGAGATCTTCGAAAGTTCACTCGACGAGGTTGCCCGACTCACCGATCGCCCGGTCATCATCGCCGAAACCGGAAGTGTCGAGAGCGGTGGCGATAAGGCGGCCTGGATTGCCAACATGTTCAAGTTCCTCGACGGTCGACGCGATGTATCGGCCTTGCTGTGGTTCCAGATCAACAAGACCAACGTTGGCGAGGACGACTGGCGATTCGATTCGTCGGGAGGCGCCCGAGGCGCGTTTATTCGAGGCAGCCGCCGAGTCAACTAGAGCACGACGCGTCGGCGTCGCCGTAGCAGTTAGTTCGATTCGACCTGAAGAATTGGTCCGGCAGGTGCCCACCTCGGGTCGGCAGCCGCGGCACGGAACGCCTCGGCGGCCTCGGGTGAACTCGTTATCCGCCAGTCGGTCTCTTTGTCGACGTCAAACCAGATGAAGCCGAGGATCCGGTCGCTTGATGCGAACTCTTCCATCATGTGTTCGATCCAGTCGGCCTTGAAGCCGCCTCGTTCGGTTGCACCCGTTTCGGTCACCAGTACCGGCTTCGACGAGATTTCCGCCAGCTGATCGAGGGTGTTTCCGAAGAGCTGATCGAAGGTTGGGTAGGCGGTTGGGATTTCTGTGCCGTGCCCGAAGTAGCCGACGGTGCCGATCCAGTCGACGTAGTCGTCGCCGGGGTAGAGCGGAGCGATGGGGGTTGAGCCCTGGTAGGTCACATTGGGCGACCAGACCCAGATCACGTTGTCGGCGCCAGCATCGGTGAACCGGTCATGCACATATCGCCAGGCATCGACGTACTGGCCTTCTGCGTTGCCGTTTCGTCCTTCAGCCCACGGATACCAGAAGCCGTTCATTTCGTGCGCAAAGCGCATGGCGACCGGTTCGCCCCACTCGGCCAGGTTGTTGGCCCAGCTATCGATGTAGTCGTCGAATTCGCCGCCGATGATGTTGCTGAGTGAGTACTTTGGCTGCTCGCTTCGCCGTTGTTCGACGGTGCTTTCTCGGGCCGAGTCCCATGGCTCCCAGGAGATCATCGGCATTGCTCCCCGGTTGGCGATGCGCTCGGTAAACCATGGCTGGTACTCATCAGATTCCCAGCCGGCGGTGACTTGGATCAGGTTCGGAAGCCG
Organism: uncultured Acidimicrobiales bacterium; assembly: GCA_938023735.1. Classification (GTDB taxonomy): domain Bacteria; phylum Actinomycetota; class Acidimicrobiia; order Acidimicrobiales; family SHLQ01; genus CALLQB01. The sequence goes on along the minus strand of CALJDK010000140.1, from coordinate 19,610 downwards.
ACCAGAACTGGAGGCGAACTTGTCGAATTCGTTGTCGAGCCCTCGGCGGGTTTGAACTCCGAAGACTTTCCCTTCGGGAAAGTTGGGAAACTCATCGAGGAACTCGTAGTCGAATGGGTCGGGGGCGGCGGTGCCAGGCTCATCAGCGTCGCCCTCGCCACGCCCATCGTCGTACTCACTGGGGTCGTTGTCACTGGGGTCGTTGTTGCTCTGCTCGTTGGTGGGGTCGGTATCGCTCTCGGCGAGGATGATCGGATCGCCACCCACCAGTCGTGGTGACACCACGGTAAGGGCGGGTTCGGTCAGGTCGACCTCGGGACGGACCACGATGGCGACCATCGACGTCGCAAGAAGTACTGCGGCGATGGTCATCAGGATTCCAAGAGTGAAGCGTTGTCGCACACAGGTGTGATCGGCGTCTTTGGGCTCGCAACGAATGGGTCATTTGACTCATCAGGTCCCACCGTTTGCCGGTCGAAAACCAAAGGGTCATGGTTAATCGGACCCGTTCTTCTGCGGCAGAGAATTCGGAATATGGGCATCTCGGACCGATGCGCGTTCTCGCCGTGGTCTCCATGGTTGTCACGCTCGTGTACCTGGCGTGGCGGCTGGCGTTCACCATTGCGCCCGACGCGCTTTGGATGTCGATACCGTTCTTCCTCCTCGAAGTACACGGTGCCATCAGCCTTGGTCTGTTCATCTTCTCGGTGTGGGACGTCAACTCATCGGTGGTCCCCGAGCCGGTTGCTGAAACCGACCTCACCATCGCCATGCTCATACCCACCTACAACGAGGATCCAGAAGTTCTCCTCCCAACGGTGAGCGCAGCAGTAGCCCTCGAACCAGCCCACGAAACCTGGGTGCTCGACGATGGAAATCGCGAGTGGGTTCGTCAGATGGCCGAAAGCCTGGGCGCCCGCTATCTCAATCGTCCCGACAACAGCCACGCAAAGGCCGGCAACCTCAATCATGCGCTAGGCATCATCGATGTCGACCTCGTCGGAATTCTCGATGCCGACCATGTGCCGTCGCCTGGTTTCCTCACCAACACGCTCGGCTACTTCGAAGATGAAGAGCTCGCTCTGGTGCAAACACCTCAAGACTTCTACAACGTCGACTCGTTCGAACATGTCGGTGCGTATCAGGAAGAGGCCATGTTCTACCGGGTCATCCAACCCGGCAAGAACAAATACAACGCCGCCTTCTGGTGCGGCACGAGTGCCGTATTGCGTACCGAGGCGCTTCGTTCGGTCGGTGGCGTCGCGACCGAAAGTCTCACCGAGGACCTTCACACCACCATGCGGTTCCACTGCAAAGGGTGGAAGACGATGTTCCATAATGAGGTTCTGGCCCGCGGTCTCGCCCCGGCCAATTACCTCGAGTACGCCGTTCAGCGCCGCCGGTGGGGTGCCGGCGCGATGCAGATCCTTCGCTCCGATACCCCGTTCTTCAAGCGCGGCCTCACGATGGCCCAACGCTTGTCGTATGCGGCAACGTTGAGTGGTTGGTTCGAGGGAATCCGAACCCTCGGGTACTTTGCGCTTGCGTTGGCTGTGGTGAGTACCGGTCGGGCTCCGGTCGATGCGCCGCTTGCGATCTTCGTGCCGCTCTACGCCGCGGTGTTCCTCAGTCAGCAGTTTGCGATATTGCTGTTGTCTCGTGGTCGCCACAGCCTTGGCGCTGGCATCATGTTCGACTTCTTCCGACTTCCGGCCAGCGTTCGTGCCGTTGGTCGTTTGATCTTCCCCGGTGGAGCCAAGTTCCTGGTGACCCCCAAGGGGCGTTCCGGGTCCGAGCGAGACGTCGGGCATCTCCCGTCGTCGCTGGTGTTCCTCACCCTTGTGGGCCTTGCCGTCTGGGGCTACTTCATCGCCAGCGTCCTCGGGTTCACCCCAACGCTGTACAAAGAATTCAGCGTGGTGGCGATTGCGCTGTTCTTCCTGATTCTCAACATCGGGGTGCTGTTTACCGCACTCGGTCGGGCAATCTCGTGGCGCTTCGCTGCCGAACGACGAGGCGCACAGCGTTTCGATCTTCCAGTTGCGGTGCAGATCGCCGGACAACGAGCCATGCTTCATCGTCCCTCGATGAACGGCGGATTTATTGACACCAATGCCGTGCCGCATCCCGTGGGCGATACACCGCCCGCCCTTCATGCTGGCCAGGAGGTGTCGGTAACGTTCCGTCAGAACGATATGATCCACACCCTTACCGGCGTTATCAAGAAGGCGACCGACGAAGGTTACGCCGTCGGGTTCCTGCCTGGGCAGTGGGCTGAACAGGGCGCCCTTTCACAACAGCTATTCTTGGCGCAACTGGCCTCGCTGCCCGAAAATCGCGATAACGCAGGCATGGTTGTTTCGTTCTCCGAACTCTTCCGTCACGAAGACGTCTCCGCGGCACAAGGTGTAGCTGCCTGACGCCTATCCTTTCGAGGATGACACAGTCGCCAACCACGCTGGTTCCTCCGCTTCGCTGGGGCGTGCTTTCCACGGCCCGTATCGGGACGAACAAGGTGATTCCGGCCATCCAAGGTTGCGAGTCTGGCGATGTTGTTGCGTTGTCGTCCCGGTCGCTCGACGCGGCTATCGCCGCGGCCTCGGCGGTCGATCACCCCAACATGGAGCCGGTGCCAACCGGGTACGGCTCCTATGACGAGTTGCTGGCCGATCCGAACATCGATGCGGTGTACAACCCGCTTCCCAACCATCTGCACGTGCCCTGGACTATCAAAGCTATCGAGGCGGGAAAACATGTGTTGTGCGAAAAGCCGATCGCGCTCAACGCATCCGAGGCACGTGAACTCGTCACCGCTGCCGAAGCCCACCCTCACCTCGTGGTTATGGAAGCGTTCATGTACCGGTTCCATCCGCAGTGGTTGAAGGCGAAAGAGCTTGTGAGGTCGGGCCAACTCGGACCGCTTCGTGGCATACAAGCCTGGTTCAGCTACTTCACCGACGACCCAGCCAATATTCGTCATCGTGCCGAGTGGGGCGGCGGAGCGCTGTTCGATATTGGCTGCTATCCGGTATCGCTCGCCCGTTGGCTGTTCGGGGGTCAACCTAACCGGGTTCTTGCCGCATTCGATATCGATGCCGAGTTCGGTGTCGACCGACTCGTTTCGGCGCTGCTCGAGTTCGACGAAGGTCGAGCCGACTTCACCGCGTCGATGCAGACCCATCCCTATCAGCGGGTCAACCTGGTCTTCGAGCGAGGCCGCTACGAAATCGAGATTCCGTTCAATGCTCCGGCTAACGAGGTAACGAGGGCGTGGCTGTCGACATCTGACGGCACCGAGGAATTTCAGTTCGCTCCCTGCGATCAGTACGGGTTGCAGGCCGATGCGTTTGCCTATGCGGTAGCTACGGGAGGCGACGCCCCGACACCGCTCAGCGATGCGGTCGACAATATGGCCGTGCTCGACGCACTCATCGAGAGCGCACACTCCAACGGCTGGGTTGTGCCTTCCGCGTGAGTCTGAGTCTGTAGCCCATGTGGCTTTCGTGGACCTACGCACTCGTCATCGCTGCCGCGTTCGTGGTGGTATCGCTGACCGCTCGGCGCAGCGAGGCGCCGCGGGCGGCGATCGTCGCAGGGTTCACGCGCGAAGCAGCCCTGGTGATGGTGCTCTATGCGCTGTGGATCGTGGCTGGCCGACTCTCACTCATCGACGTTGATGGCGCGTTCGACCGGGCCCGGTGGTGGTGGGATCTTGAGCGAGCAGTATGGCTCCCCGACGAGGCGACCGTGCAGGGGTGGTTTCTTCCGGCGGGTTGGTTTATCCAGCTGAACAACGGGTACTACGCCATCGTGCATGTGCCGGCGATGATCGGCGCCCTGATCTGGATGTGGTTCTTTCGCCGCAATCACTACCGCAGCTTTCGGACGATCCTGGCCTTGGTCACGGGAGCGTGCCTGCTGATGCAACTTTGGGCTGTTGCGCCCCCTCGATTCGTCGAAGAATTTGGCATCGTCGATACTCCAGCGTTGTACGGCCAATCGGTGTATGCCACCCTCGGCTATCAAACAGCTGGACAACTTCAGGCCATGCCATCGATTCATGTCGCTTGGGCGCTGCTGATTGGCTGGTTCGGTTTTCGGCTGGTCCGGGGCCGATGGCGGTGGCTTGGCCCAACTCATGCCATCGCAACGGTTTTCGTTGTTGTTGTCACAGGAAACCACTACTGGGTCGACGGCATTATCGCTGGCCTGTTTCTCGCGGCTCTCCTTCCACTGGAAGGGCTGGTGCGGCACTATTGGACGCCAGCGGTCCCGGAGAACGACCAGGCACGGCCTGTGTCACAAGAAGTGTCGTGAGGATCCATGCTGTCCGTATCGGGAGGTCTCAAAGTGGCTTACGATGGGGTCACTGCTGTTGGGACGAACAGCGTTAGGAACTTCGGTTCTGGATAAGAGCCGCAGGACTTCGGTCCTGCGGCTCTTGTCTTTTTCGCTTGTAACTTTTGTGTCCACCACCTGGGCAGTCGCACTGCCTAGCGTGGTCGTGTGGCCCAGGTAAGAACTTTCAGTGGAGTTCCGTCGGCATCGTCGCGGACCGTGCTGAACCTTCTGTCGTCCCGCCTGCCCGACACCACCTATCTTCTTCCCGATGTGTCGATCCGTGATCGCTTTGGTCGCCGGTGGCAGTTTGATCTCATCGTCCTTGCTCCCCACGGTGTCTATGTGGTTGAGCTTCACCACTGGACCGGACGAATTCACGGCGACGGGTTTCAGTGGTCCATCGATGGAGAACCCCGATGGGTGCCTCAATCGATGGCCCAGGCCAAGGCCAGCGCACTTCGCGACATTCTTGTTGGGCGTGATCCCCGACTGATGCCCCTGTGGTTCGAGCCCGTAACGGTGCTCACCCAATCTCCAAGCGCTCTTGATATTTCTCCCGAGGGCCGGCCAGGAATCGTCGGACCCAGAGGTTTGGCCAAGCTGGTCGCCGACCCAGTAAAGATTCCGCTTCGGGCCCGCGACGGGCTTGCCGCCGAGCAGGTGCTGCTTGCAATCGAACGGATCGCCCAGACCTCTACCGAGCCGCTTGTTTTCGGAAACTACCGGGTGGTTGAGCATCTCGAAGCATCACCGAACCACGACCTTTTTCGCGTGATATCGGCCGATCCTGGCGCCACAGACGCACCATTGCCAGGTGGTGGTCCTCGAATCCTGCGGGCCGACCGTGGCGCCGACGTTGCGCATCTCCGAAGCCGCCACGAAGCCTGGTCTGATGTTTCGATAAACGCTGGCTTGGTGCAGGTAGTCGACCTGTTCGAGGACGAACACCTTGGCGCGTGTCTGGTGTACCGGGAGCCTGAAGGTCGAACGTTGCGAACGCTGCTCCATCAGGGAGTGGAGTCGAGTGAGGCTGTGGCCTTGGGCTGGTTCCGCGACTGTGCCGAGTCGTTGGTGCAACTCGCCAGCCATGGCATCGTGCACGGTCGGGTTGCTCCAGAGAACATTGTGATCGCTGCCGACGCTCGAGCCCGACTCGTAGGTGCTGCACCCCTGCCGTTCCCGCTCGATTCCTCGGAGCATCATGTGGCAGCTCCCCCGATTCCCCAAGAGTTCATCGATCGGCCGACAGCACCGGGAGTTGTGGACTTTGTCGACCCGGCGTTTGTTGCCCCCGAAGTCCGCGACCTCAGGTTCGACGACATTGATCACCGGGCCGACATCTTTGGCCTCGGCGCGTCCCTTCACTATCTGTATGGCGGCGACATGGACGCCATCACCGCCGGCCCATTCGTTGCCCCAGAAGGCTGCCCGCCGGCTCTCACCGAACTGCTTCCGTCGATGGTCGAGGCAGATGTCGTCAACCGGGTGACCTCGGTCGAGCCTCTTCTCGATGCGCTTGATGACCTCATCGCTGCGCAACGCCGAGCCCTCGATCTCAGCGGTGTTCCCCAAGTGCAGGCCGATGAGATCATCGACAACCGCTATGAGGTGAAGCGGCGTCTCGGGATCGGACATGCCTGGGCCACATTCCTCCTTCATGACGGCACCGACGGGTCAAAAAAGGTTGGCAAAGTGTTCGACCCGGTCATTGGTCCCGGCGGACTCGAACGCCTTGCCCGACGTAGTCCGACCAACTCGAAACTTCCGCAGCCGACCATGGTTACCGACTCGGCCGGACGGCTGTGGATGATCGTCGACTACATCGACGGCAATCCAATGTCGGACCTCATCGATTCGGGCGAGCAACTGGTTCCCGGCGAGGCAGTAGCCCTGGTCGATGCATTGCTTCAGGTTCTCAGCGAAATCCACCCCGATGCGCGGCGGATCGACGAACTCACCAAATGGGCATCGGCGGGGCTTCTCCGTCCCGAAGAACGCTCGACCCTGCGTCAGCTCCGCACCGACGGCGTGGTGCACGGCGACCTCAAGCCGTCGAGCATTATTCGTGTGCAGGGTGGCGTCATGCTCGTCGACCCGTTGCTGCGACTCGATCACGCCGAGTTGCCCCGCCCCGAACACCGCTACCTCGACCCCGACCCGGCGTCGGGAGTCGACCGGTGGGACGTTTCGCCCGACCTGTTCGCCGTTGGCGTGCTGTTCTACGAGATGGTGTGCGGCGCCCACCCATTTGGCTCGGGCTATCCGAACCTCGACGAGGTGCCGATCGACCCGAACACGTTTGTGCCCGGCCTCACCAACGACCTCCGCGAACTTCTGCTCAAATGCTGTGCCCCGCGCCGAGCCGACCGGTTCGTCGATGCGCCCGAGATGCGTCGAGAGATGCTCCAGACCACCCAGCTTGTCGTCGACCGAGACGTGCTGGCGTACAACTCGCTGTACCGAAGTTTCTGGACTGCGGTTCGTACTCGCGCCGAGATCCACGACGAACAATGGTTCTCACCCACCTCGGTGCCCGAAGAGTGGGCGGTTCGTTTCCGCACGTTTGCCTCGGGAATCGCCGTGGGTGGACGCGTGCTCCGCCATCGCATCGAAGTGATTCTTGAGTTCCCGCTCGAACATGACTCGACCTTCGAAATGCTCCGCGCCGAGCAGCCCCGTCTCGAGGAACTTGCCGCTTCTGAGGTGTTGTTCGACGACGACTTCCGACAGGTTCTTATTTCCGTCGACGGATTTGTCCATGAGGAAGCAACGCACCAGCGTCTCGGAGCAACGGTTGCCGATCAGGCCGTGCGGTTGATTTCGGCAGCGTCCCAGATCGGTGGCTTCAGCATCGAATCGGTCCAGCCCAACACTGCCGACACCGCTGACACTGCTGATCCTGCTGGTGAGAGCACCGGAGATAGCGCTGCAGAATCGAACGCAAACAACACGACGTCAGCCGCCTCGGAGCGTTCGGTGTCAGACCGATGGGTGCTTGCAACCGGTGCGGGCGACGACGACGAGGTTCAGCGGCTCAACCAAAGCGACCTCGACAGTCGGGAAGACAGAGAAGACAGTGAGGAAGCGAGCCTGGAGGCTGCGCTTGAGGAGGACCGAGATCTCTCCGAGCAGCACTCCTCTGACGACAACCCCTCGCCGGATGGCGAGCCAGAGGTGATCGACCTCACGGCTGCGGGCATTGCCAAGATCGAAGCGCAATGGCTCGAAGACCTCACGCTCGCACAACACGAGTTGATCGATTCGCTTATCGCCACCACCCGTTCGCTTGGCGGCGCCGTCGCAAACGATCCAGCGGGACGCTTGGTGCTTGCATGGGCGGTACGCGAGCGTTCGCAACCGCTCCCGCTGCTCCGCATCGACGGTGAAGGCATCACCATGCGCACCGACCTGTTGGCAACGCTTCAGCCTTTCGACTCTCGGCGAGCGCTCCGAACACTGCGCCATCGCCTTGCGAACTTTGTTGAAACCGACTGGATGGGCCTGACGTCTCCGGTTGCGGCCAACCTTGCGTGGCCAAACGATCACAACGGAGCGGCCGAACTCAACCAAGTTCTGGGTTGGGTCATTCAACAAATCGACACGCAGCCAAGTGAAGACATCATGAGCGCTTCATGGGTCAGTGAAGTTCTTGTCCGACCGGTCGACGATGTTTTGTCCGAAGCTGCCCGCCTGGGCGTTCTCGCCGACGACATCCCGCTGATCACCCGCCGCTCGGCGTTTGTGGTGGCGGCCGAACTCGGGGTCGTTGCTGACGAATTGCAGTAGGAATTGCAGTAGCATCGATTCCTTCATGCAATCCCAGGAACCGCACTCTCAGGAACTGTTTATCGATCGTTTTGGCGCGTCGCCGGACGGTCGGGTCATCTCGCCTGGGCGGGTCAACCTCATTGGTGAGCACACCGACTACAACGATGGGTTCGTGAGCCCGATGGCCATCGAGCGTCATATCGATCTGGCGTTTCGGGCCCGCGCCGACCGCCAAGCGGTGCTGTACACCGGTATCGACCCCAACCCGGTGGTCGTCGACATCGACAGTCTCAACCGGCTGAAGGGTTGGGGCATGTACCCCCAGGGCGTTATCCGCCACTTCGCAAAAGATGGACTCGAGATACAAGGGTTCGACGCGGTCTTCACCAGCGACATCCCGTCGGGATCCGGGCTGTCGTCGTCAGCGGCACTCGAGTTGGCCATCGCGCGCACCCTCACTGCAGTCACCGCGGGCCAGTGGGACGCCACCGAAATGGCCGTTCGCTGCATGCGGGTAGAAAACGACTGGGTTGGCGTTGCGTCGGGTGTAATGGACCAGCTGATCTGCGCAACCGCAGTCGAAGGCTCGGTGAGCCGGATCGATTGCGCTGACTACTCGACCTATCCGGTGCAGCTTCCCGCCGATGTTGTGGTGCTGATTCTGCATACGGGAACCAAACGCGGCCTGGTCGATTCCGAGTACAACGAGCGTCGCTCTACCTGCGAGCGTGCGGCAGCCGAACTGGGTGTGTCATCACTTCGCCATGCCACCCTCGACATGCTTGATGCATCCGATCTCGACGATCTTGCCCGGCGCCGAGCCCGTCACGTCATCAGCGAGAACGATCGGGTCCTGGCCTGGGGCCAAGCGGTTACCGATGCCAACTGGTCCGAAGCCGGTTCGCTCATGGCAGCAAGCCACGCGTCGCTACGCGACGACTTCGAGGTCTCGGGGCCGGCGCTTGATGCCATGGTTCACGTGGCTCGCGAGGTCGATGGAGTTCACGGCGTGCGTCTCACCGGGGCAGGATTCGCTGGGGCCTGCGTGGCTCTTGTTGCCGCCGAGCATGCCCAGCAAGCCACTGCCACCATCGATCGCGAATTCCGCCAGAGCTACGACGCCATACCGCAGATCATTCCCAGTTCTCCGGCACGCGGAACGCACCTCGCCGATTCCTGAACTGGCCGCCGGCTAGTGCAGGAGCGCTCGCACCGCGCTCACCGAATCGACCTCGTCGAGCGTCTTGTCGGTTCGATACGACCGCACCCGTGCGAATCGCAGCGCGACGCCGCCGGGGTACTTTGTGGACGACTGGGCGCCGTCGAGCGCAATCTCGACGATGAAATGCGGCCGGAGGAAAACCGTGCCATATGGCGGTGGATCGCTGGTGTCCTGCCCGTCCCACTCGGGTCCTTCGTGGCGCTCCAAATAGGCGGGAAAGTTATCGGTTTGCCATCGAAGAAGTTCGTCGGTAAGCCCTTTGAAGGTTTTGCCGACCATAACGAACTCAGCACTCTCGCCGGGGCTGTCTTCAGAAGCGTTGTCGGCCCGGGCTCCAAGGTGAAGGTTCGACAACCAGCCGGTTCGGCGGCCATGGCCCCATTCGGCGGCAAGCACAACCAGATCGAGCGTGTGCACCGGCTTCACCTTCCGCCACGACTTTCCCCGCCGGCCGGCCTGATAAGGCGCATCGATGCCCTTGACCATCACCCCTTCGTGGCCTTGCGCTAACGCTTCGGTGAGTAGGGCGGTCCCGGAGTCCGGATCGGTGGTGGTGATAGCGGGGATTCGATAGGGACCGGCCACTCGCTCCAGCTCGGCCAGGCGTTCGCCAAGTGGAAGATCGATGAGGTCGCGTCCGTCAAGATGCAAGATGTCAAAGAAGGCCGAGCGGAGCTCTGTTTGTTCTGACTGCTCTGTTTGTTCTGTCTCGCCTGTCTCTTTGTTCTTCTGTGTTGACGTCGGCGTTCTGCCATCTTGGCTGAACTTTGACATCGACTCCTGAAAGGCGACCGGCCGGTCGTCGTGGCCGTAGAAGAGCGCTTCGCCATCGAGCACTATCGACGTGCAGGGCAGCGAATGAACCAAGGCGACGGTTTCGGGAAGACGCTCGGTGATGTCGTTGAGGTTGCGGGTGAAGATCCGCACATCGTCGCCCGATCGGTGAACCTGAATACGGGCGCCATCGAGCTTCCATTCGATCGACGCCTCGCCGGTTGCCTCGAGTGCTTCGGCAACATCGGTCGAGGTAGACGCCAACATTGGTTGCACGCCGGTAAGGACAGAAAGGCCAATTTCTTCCAGCCCTGCCCGTCCGCTTGACGCTGCAACCGAGGCAGCATGCCCGAGATCGCCAGCCAGCATTGCCGCCCGACGCACCACGGTTGCGGGTATCCCGTGCGCTTTGGCGACCGCATCGGAAACCAACCCACCCAACGCTCCCTGACGTACCTCACCAACAAACAGGCGCTTCAGAAAGTCGACCTCGGCCTCGGTCGCCAACGAAAAAAGCTGTGTGAGTTGCTCGGCCCGACGCGCCACCGACCCCGGGCCACTGGTTGCCTGGAGCTCAATGATGGTGCGATCGACATCGGCCAAGAGCAGGCTCGGTGACGCCGCGGGCGAGTAGTGGACCTTGGAGACCGCCGACCAACCCACACCAATGCGTCCTTGGCGAGGCTCGCCAACCAGCAGGCCTACCGCGATCTCGGCATCGACCGGGTCGAGCGGAGCCAGCAGCTCGGCCAGTGCCTCGACCTTCTCTTTCCGTTTACTGGTAGCCGCGACCCGGGCCGACGTGTCGACCAGTAGAGCGAGCGACACCGATGGTTAGACCAGTGCGAGCAAGCCGTTGACGAAGTGGTCGGTTTCTTCGACAAGGTTGTTGCGGTGGAACGAATCGCCGCCGATGACGGTTGCACCCTTGCCCTCGACCAGCTTCGCGAGCTTGGCCACCGTGTTGCCCGGGTTCTTTGCGTAGGTGCAGAACACCGCAGCGCGCTTGTGGTGGATCTCGGGCATTTCCCAAAGCCGCATCGAACCCCCGGGGCGTTGCCCGAAGAAGAACAGTCCGTCGGTCCAAGTACCAACAACCACCAGGTCGGCCTGGGAGACCGCAGCGAGATCGACCGCAGTAGACGGATACGCCGCTGCCGAGCCGCCGTCGCGGATGACCCCCGAAGCGATGAGTTCGGCCGCACGCTTGGTGTTGCCAGATCGGCTTTCATAGATAACTACAACGTTCATCGTTGGCCACACTACCGTGCTGCGCATGAGCTTTCAGAACCGCATCACCGACCTCCTCGGAATCCAGATCCCCGTCATCCAAGCGCCCATGGGCTGGATCGCCCGAAGCCAGCTTGCGTCGGCGGTTTCCGAGGCCGGCGGACTCGGCATCATCGAGACCTCATCTGGCGAACTCGATGCGGTGAAAGAAGAGATCCGCAAGATGCGTGACCTCACCGACAAGCCCTTCGGTGTCAACATCGCCCAGGCGTTTGTGCAGGACCCGGGCATCGTCGACTTTGTGATCGACCAGGGGGTGAAGTTCGTGACCACCTCTGCCGGAAACCCCATGGCCTACACCAGTCAGCTCAAAGGTGCCGGGCTTACCGTGTTCCATGTGGTCCCGACCCTGCGCGGCGCGTTAAAGGCGGTCGAGGCGGGTGTTGACGGACTGGTCGTCGAAGGTGGCGAGGGCGGCGGCTTCAAGAACCCGACACCGGTGGCCAGCATGGTCCTTCTGCCGCTGGTGCGATCGAAGGTCGCTGTGCCCATCGTGGCCGCTGGCGGTTTCGTCGATGGACCAACGATGGCTGCCGCGTTCTCGTTGGGCGCCGAGGCGATTCAGATGGGAACCCGCATGGTGTCGGCAGCCGAGTCGCCGATTCACACCAACTGGAAAGACGCCATCGTCAACGCCGCCGAAACCGACACGGTATTTCTCAACAGCCACACCTCGCCTGCGCTGCGAGCGCTGAAGACCGATACGTCCGAGGCGCTCAAGTTCGACACCGACACCAATGCCATGACCGCAATGGCTGGCATGGCCGATCTGTACTTTGGTGGCGACATGAATGCTGCACTCGCGCTGTGCGGCGAAGTTGCTGGTCGTATCGACTCGGTTCGGCCGGTGGCCGAGGTCCTGTCGGAGACGGCGGCCGACTGTCTGCGCATTCTCGACGAGCTGGCAACCCAGTACGTGAAGGGCTAGTCGGCGCTGCCCCACGGCATATTGATGAGTTCGTCGACCAACTCGTCGTAGCGATCGCTGAGCGAGGTGTTGCTGGGATCGAGATTGGTGATCTCGGCCATGCCGGTGGGCTCGACGTCGTGCACCGTGATGTCGAGATCGGGGCGATGCTGGCGAAGGAAGGGGATGAGCTTCCAGATGTCGCCGCTCCAGATCACCGTCGAGCGTTCGCGTCGGGCCGTTTCTTCGTCGATGGGCACACAGTCGTGGATGAGAACGACCGAGTCGGGTGCGCTTCGGGCTTCGATGTTGATGAAGTCGCGTAGCGCAAACTCGACATGATGCATCCCGTCGATGAACGCCATCTCGATGGGGTGGCCAGCAAAGGGTCGCTGCCCGGCTTCGGAGGCAAAGTAGTCGTCGCTGGTAGCCGACACGATGGTGATGTTGTCGCCCAACTCCCCCTGGATCTTCGGCTCGGGGTCGACCCCGACGACGCGGGTGGCGGAATCGACGAGTCCGAGCGAGTGACCTTCGTGCACCCCGATCTCGAGGTAGGTCAGCGGCTTCCTTGTGGCATGCCGATCGGCGAGGAGGTGGTAGTAGGTCGGGTACTCGGAGTCGCTCATGATTTCTGCCACCACACACCTGTCCAGTCGACCGTGGTTATCGGGTCGGTGATGTCGTTGGTTTCACGGTACTCGTCGACTGCCTTTCGGCATGGCTCGAACGCTCCGTAGTCGTCGACGATCACGTAGCCGCCGGGCGAAACTTTGGGTTCGAGCGCAGTGATTGCGTCCATCGTTGACTCGTAGAGATCGCCGTCGAGGCGCAGAACCGCAAGCTCATCGATGGGTGCGGTTGGCAAGGTATCGGAGAACCAGCCGGGGAGAAACTGCACCTGATCGTCGAGTAGGCCGTAGCGCTCGAAGTTTGCTTTGACGGCATCGACACCAATCTTGAGGGCCTCGATAGCGGACAGATCGAACCCCTCGTCGGCCGGGTAGAGGTCGGCGTTGGGCACGGGAAGACCTTCGAAGCTATCGGCAACCCAGACCTTGCGGTTGGTGTCGGCGTACGCATCGAGCACCCCGCGGAACAAGATCGTCACGCCGCCCCGCCACACACCCGTCTCGATCAGATCGCCGGGGATGTCGTCGAGGACTGCGCGGGTAGCCAGGTCGCGAGCGTTGTCGAGTCGGGCTTTGCCCACCATGGTTTCGGCGGTAGGTGGCCAGTCGTGGCCGGCTTGGCGGATCGCCCGGTCGCCACCGCGATGCACGATGCGCCAGTTGTTGGCACGCAGGACATCGCGAAGCTCTTCGACACCATGTATCCCCGTGCCATGTATTCCCGTGCTGCCGCCGACTTCATCGATCCATATGTTGAGATCGATGTTGCGTGCTTCTTCATCGAGGAAGAGCTCGCGAGTGAGACAGCCGGTGAGCAGGTCGAGATAGCGCTCGGCGGCGTGACTGCGACTAGGCACCTAGGCGAGTGCGGGCTGCCGCAGAGCGCTCGAGGAGGTGCGGGGGGATCGACACGCCATTCACGACGGCGCCTCCACCGGCAGCTCCTCCACCAGATGCTCCGCCGCCTGCCGCTGCTCCTGCGCCCGCCTCAGCGGCGGCCGCGGCACGAGCCTCGGCTTCGGCAGCTTCACGTTCGACCTGTTCCTTATGCACGAGATACTGATCCCACAGCTTCACGGGGATGACATCGCCGTGGCTGACGTGTCCGACGACTTCGCCGTTTTCGAACCGGACCCAGTAGCGGACCCAGCTCACGCCGTTGGCGAGTTCGACCTTGCCGTTGGTGTAGATCGGCACATTCGGGAGGTCGACGACCGACCGGACCTTGGTGTGGGGCTTCAGTGGTGCTGAGGGATCAAATTCTCGTGCCATGCATCTCAAACCGTATCGCTTTCAGCGCCCGCTTGGGTCATTCAAGAGCCCCAACCGCGGCAGTGAGGTACTCGGCGGCGATGTGCTGCTCGTACCCGAGTTCACCAAGACCCCGGCTGATGACCTCGGCGTAGGCTGCCGATGGTGGATTCACCGGATGTCGTTGGCTGCTGGTGATCGTGGCCATCGCGACCTGTGCGTCGGAATTCGTGCTGAACCCGCAGAAGAGCACCGTGTCGTACCAGCCGTCATACCCATGCACGGCTCCCTGTTCGGTGAACTCGTCATAGCTGAGTGGCAGCGTCTGCGTGGCGCCGTTCTCTTGGGCAAAGATGTCTTCTAGCTGGCCCCAGGTGATCAGGTACCGACGTCCAATGGTTCGCGTTTCGACTGGGGTCTGGGTATCAACGAATGCGGCGCCGCCGTCCCAGCGCTTCGAATGGTTGGCAAAGTACAGCTGATAGGGCAGGGCCTGGTATGAGTCGGCTGTAGGTGGAGAGGGGTCGCGTGCACCGCGCTGCGCGTGGGCGGCCGGCGAGCCGGGAACGGCGGTTCCTTGCAAGTAGGCAAGCAGCCGTGGCCGATACAGGTTGGACCCAAACGCCACGTACCAAACCGGACGTCCAAGGTCGGTCTGGTCGGTCTGGTTGGTCACGTCGGCAGAATCGGACCGAGGTGATCGAGTACGGCCTGGGTCGACGCCGTGACCGAGGTCGCGCCTTCATCGCGCACCCACAGCACCATCATGGCGTCGAGTGCTCCCATGTATGCGCCGGCGATCGTCGCCGCCGTAGCGAGATCGGCATCAGGAACATGAGCCATGATGAGTTCGATCATCCGCTCGACCCAATGGCTGGTGTCCGACGCTTGCAGGGTGGGCGAACTCTCGAGCGCTTTGTACCCGAGCAACACATTGTCGCTGTTGGTGTCGATCCAGCTGGCGACGCCAAGACAGCCGACGTTCATCTTCTTTGCGAGCGAAGCCGGGGTTTCTGGAGCGTCAGGGTTGGACTCGGCGTACCGCTGAAGAGCGTCGTCCCACGCCGCCACAAACTGTCGCGGAATGTCGAGGATGATGTCCTCCTTGCTGGCGTACCGGCGGTAGGCCGTCGAGCGCGATACTCCAGCGTGTTCGGCAATGCGTTCCATCGTGAGCGCATGAAGGCCGTGGGCGCGCAGCAGGTCGAAGGCGGCATCGAACAACGCCTGTTTGGTCTGGGCATGCCGGCGTTGCCGCAGGTCGCTCACGTTCGCCTACCCACGTTTCTACCCACGGGTGATGGTGATCAGGTGCGGGTAGTCGACCGGGTCGATTCGTGCATCGATAAGACGCGGTGCTGCCCAACCGTGGGCCAGTGCACTTTCGAACTGGCGGGGTGACGACACCACTTCGGCTTCCATGCCCATACCCCGGGCAACGGTGGCGAAGTCGATGCCGCCGTACCGGACAGCCGAAGAGCCGCCGTGGTTTTCTCGCTGCTTGATTTCGATCAGGCTGAGTGCCGAGTCGTTGAAGACGACGACGGTTATGGGAAGTTCGAGACGCACGATGGTTTCGAGTTCGGCGAGGGTCATGCCCAGCCCGCCATCGCCAACGAAGGCAAGTACCGGCTCGCCCGGCCGAGCCAGGGCGGCCCCGATGGCTGCCGGAACGGCGTAGCCCATGGTGGACAGGCCGTTGGAGATCAGCACCCGTTTGGTTTCGTCGGCGGGCCAGAACGGCATCACAGCGAGGAAGTGGGCACCCGCATCGACGGTGACCGTAAGCGGGCTCGGCACGTTCTCAAGAGCGGTGGTGACGAGTTCGACGGCGCCGAAGAAGTCACCGTCGGGGTTGTCCTCGTGATTCGGTACGAGCGCCTTGCGCAGGGTGTCGCGTGTGTCGGCGCCGGTGCCCGCCGGCCAGGTGTGTGATGCCATCAGATGTTGATGGCACAGATCGGCGAGGTCGTCGCTGATGAGCTCGGCTGCGATTGGAAGGTAGGGATCGGCGGTTGGGTGGGTGGCGAAGGAGATCACGGGGGCCTTGTAGGACCACGACGCCGGAATCGGTTCGACCGGGTCGAGTCCGATCGTGATGATGAGGTCGGCTTGTTCGAGCAGCGGTCGCTCGGCGGCTCCGTTGGTGAAGAGCCCGGCTGCGATGGTGTGTTCGGTGGGGATGACCCCGATGCCCTGATACGTGGTGAGTACCGGTGCCGCGAACTCAAGGAGTGTGGTGGACAGTTCGGCCTTGGCCTGCGCTGCACCCAGTCCGCAGATCACCACCGGCCGGTCGGCTTCGAGAACCCGATTGGTGACGTTCTTCCGTGAGTGCAGCGGTTCGGGTGCGTCGGGCGGCTCGAACCCGGACGGGGTGCCGATGTCGTCGTAGTTGAGGTGAATCGCGCCTGCCGGGGTGCGTTGGGCGAAGTCGAGTAGGGATTGGAGCTCGTCGGCAGTGCTGGTTGCACCGAAGACCACCGAGGCCTTGCTGACCGAGCCGAGCATGGCCCGCTGGTTGACCCGTTGGTGCGCAACGCGTTGTGCAAGCGACGCCGGAACCGTGTCGGTGATGAGCGCCAGCGGTTGCCGGTCGAGCGTGGCCTGGGCCGCTCCGTTGACCGCCGATGCGGCACCCGGACCCCGGGTAACCACCACCGGGATGACTTGGTCACGGATGTATCCGTAGGTGCTCGCCATGATGCATGCCGCGGCCTCAGTGTGGGCCAGAACAAACCGGATGCCCAGCTCGTCGAACGCTCCGATCACATCCAAGTTCGGGCCCCCGCCGGGCAGTCCGAACGCAATGTCGCAGCCGTGGGTGGAAAAGGCGGCCGCCAGATTCTGGGCGGCTGGTCGGCTGGTGTCTGCTGCCGGGGGATCTGATGTCGTGGTGGGTTCGGGATCTTCGTCGGAGGGGAGACTGCTCATCGGTACCGTTTTAGTTGACATATCCGGCTAGCCAACAACAGCCGCGATCGACATGCGACGTATCGTGATGTGGTGGGCGCCCCAAAGGCCGATGGCCAGAGCATCTCCGGTCTCGGAATTGGTCTTGCCATCGCGGCGACGACCTGGTGGGGGTTATCGCCCATTTTTTGGAAGCAGCTCTCCAGCGTCGCAGCGTTCGATGCGGTTGCGCACCGGGTTGTGTGGTCGGCAGCCCTGCTCACGCTGGTTCACACCTTTCGGCATCGTTGGCCCGAGTTCTTGGCGGTAGCTCGCTCGCCTCGCAACCTGCTGGTGGGGGCGGTCGCCTCGATCATGCTGTTTTCGAACTGGATGATCTTCGTCTGGGCGGTCGGCGAAGGGCGGGTTATCGAATCGGCGCTCGGCTATTTTCTCAACCCCTTGGTGACCGTTTTATTGGGACGGGTGGTCTTTGCCGAGCGGCTTCGACCGATGCAACTGGTTTCGGTGGTTCTGGCGGCGGTGGGCGTGGTGTGGCTCACCATCGATTTGGGAACGCTGCCCTGGGTGGCCCTGACGCTCGGCGGCACGTTCGGGATCTATGGTGCGCTCAGGAAAAGTGCCGCCTTCGAAGCACTCGATGGACTGAGCTTGGAAGTTGGATTCCTCGCGCTGCCATTCTTTGGATACCTTTTGGTCAAACAGCTCGGCGATACCCCCACGGTCGATTTCGGAGAGCCGAAAATTCTGCTGTTTCTGGCTCTGACGTCGGTGGTCACCACCGTGCCCTTGGTGGCGTTTGCCCGAGCGGTGCGAATGGTGCCGCTGTCGCTGGTGGGAATCATCCAGTACCTCAACCCGACCCTGCAGTTTCTCGTTGGGGTCGTGCTGTACAACGAAGTGTTCGAAGGCGGCCAGGTCCTCGGCTACTCGATTATCTGGGTAGCGGTAGCCCTCTTCGCCGCCGAATCCTTCGCCAACTCGCGCACCCCCAACCCACGCGACACTCGTGTCTGACACCTGTGTCGCGTTTCTGTGAATCTGACACTCGTGTCTGACACCTGTGTCGCGTGGTGTTAAGCGGCTAGCCGAGCAGGGTTTCGATGCCGGCTACTGCGGTGTTGGTTTGGGACTCATCGGTCTCTTTGAGATGGCTGAGTGCGGTGATCGACACGTAGCCGTTGCTCACCGCTCCGACATCGCTGTTGGGGTCGAGTTCGGCGTCGCTGGGCTCGCCCCACTCCATATCGAGATGGAAGGCACCCTCGTGGCCGGGCTGGGGACGCATCGTGACCCCGGCAGCCTTGCGCGGTGGCGCGGCGCCCACATAGGTCCGAATGACGCCTTTCAAGTCGGCAACGTCGCGGTTGGGCAGATTGATGTTGAGAACGGTTGGCAGCTCGGGCATATCGACCTTCAACGAGGCAACCGCCGCCGCGGCGACCTCGGCGGCTGAATCCCACTTCTGATGTTCGAGCATCTCCTCATAGCCCTGCCCCATGATTCCCCAGTCTTCGGTGGCCTGGCTCACGGCCACGCCACTGATGCCGCCCATACGGCCCGAAAGGGTGGCGCCGATGGTGCCCGACATGTACACCGCCCGCCCGACGTTGGCGCCCGGATTGATTCCCGACACCACCAGATCAAACTCTTTGCCGAACGTGCCGAGTCGGGCAAACATCACACACAACGCCGGCGGACCGGTAACCGACCATGCCTCGTCGATGCCCTCGACATGGGCTACGTGGGCATCGGGTTTCGCCAGATGGAGCGCGCCGATCGAGCAACCAGCGCCCGAATATTCCTTATCGGGAGCAACGATGGTGACCTCTCCGTGTGGACGCATTGCCCGAGCCAAGACGTGAAGTCCGACCGAGTCGATGCCGTCGTCGTTGGTCACCAGGATCCGCATCAGCGCATCCTCGCAGGCCGATTCGTCAAACGGCCAGTTCGTGACCGAGATCGAGCTGCATGATCACGAAGTCGCGCCACTGTTCGAACGTGTACCCGACAGCGGGGAGCCGACCGGTCTCGACGTATCCGCGCCGGGCGTGGAACCGAATCGACGACTCGTTCGTGCCGTCGATCGTTGCCAGCATCATCCGTACCCCTGCGTCGCGCGCGTGCTTCTCGATCGCGTCCATCAGCAGATCGGCCGCTCCCGAGCCCTTGGCGTCGCCGTCGAGGTACACCGAGTGCTCGGCGGTGAACCGGAAGCCCTCGCGACACGTGCTGTCGCGAAAGTCGCCGTAGCTGGCGACGCCGATCACGGTGTCGTCGCTCTCGGCAACGAACACCGGTCGGCCGGATGCGAGTCGGCCACGCCACCAGCCGACGCGTTCGTCGACCGAGTGCAGGCTCTCGGTCCACTCGGCGTTCCCGGCCGGGATCGCCTGGTTGAAGATGTCGGTGACCTTCTCGATGTCAGCCTCGACGGCATCTCGCACGTTGATCTCCATGGACCCATGGTGCCATGGGGCAAGCCGATGCTCGCGCTCACTTCGACGGTGGT
>CALJDK010000139.1 GCA_938023735.1 uncultured Acidimicrobiales bacterium | reverse complement strand
GCTCCGCCCACGACGTCGGCGGCGGCCGCAAGAAGTTCGGCAATCACCGGCTCGTCGGGCTCAAGCCAATGCGCCATCGACCATTGATGGCTGGCATGCAGGGTGAGCGCGGGGATCTGGGAGATGCCCTTCCGCTGGTTGTCGGCGATGAAGGTGATGATCGGATGGTCGGGCTGTTGCACCCCGCCCGGCTCGGGGACCGTCAGCGGTTCGGCGAAGGTAGCCAGCAGCGCAATGACCGGGTGGTAGTCGATACGGGCAAGATCGCGCTGCAACTGCGGGGGCGGCAAACACTTGCTGAACGAACAGATCGACAGCGCCTGCGGAACCGGCATCGCCAAGATGTACGCGTCGGCCGGATACTGGACCAGATCAACCACGGTTTGCGATAGCTCAACCTGCACTCCCTCGGCCAGCCACTTTGCCAAACTCGTCATTCCCGACTCGCCGCGGTATCGCGGGTAGCCATCGCCCTCCCCGAAGCCCCGGCACCACTCCTCGACCGCGCCCGCTGCCTGAGCTTCGGCAGCCAACTCGACGAACTCGTTGGAGCGGGTGGTGAAGAACTGGGCGCCATGATCGATACGAGCGTGGCTGGCGCCAGTGTTCCCAGTGTTTCCAGTGTTCCCGGTGTCCCCAGTGGTCTTCGGGCTGAGTCGACGGGTCGCAAGCCGACCGCCAACACCCCGCCCCTTGTCGATCACCCGCACCGACCGACCGGCATCTAGCAACTGGCGCGCTGCCGTGAGCCCGCTCATACCGGCACCGACAATCACCACATCGTTCGTTTGGCTGCTCACAGTGTTGTGCTACCAGACAATTGAGCTTCAGCGTCTACCCCCTAGGGGATTTTGGGGGATTCTCCCGATTCCCCAAGACCCACCGTGGCGTCACCGTAGAGGTATGGATACCACGACGCCACTCAACCAGCTTCCTCCCCCACCGCCGCCTCCTGGTGCACCGACAAGTCAGACGGATCAACAGCCGCCCTGGCGAGCAGAGCCGCCGGAACCCAAGCGTCCGAGGACGCCGAAGTTCAGCGGATCGCAGGTTCTGGCCGCAATCGGCACCTTCCTGCTCACTACCGCAGCGATCACGCTGGTGGGCGCGCGCTGGGACCGATTCGATCCGGGCGAACGCCTGACGATTTTGCTGGTCTCGTCGGTGGTGGCGTATGGGCTCACCGTCTTCCTACGAAAGATCGCTCCGTTCACCAGTCGGTCGCTCGACGTCCTTGTGGCAGCGCTTCTTCCCGTCGACGTTGCGGCGATGGCGGTAGTTGGCGGCGCGTCGTGGCCGGTGGTGCTTCTTACCGCCGGTCCGGCGGCGATCCTCTCGTCAGAGATCCTTCGCCGGCGCGACCCGATGATCTTCACCGAAGTGGGCACGGTGGTAGGCGGTGTGCTCACCGCATGCGGATTGGCCGCCGAGCTCACCATGCCATCGTTCGATGTTCCGCTCGCTCCGCTGGTTGCGATACTCGGCTTGGCCGCGACGGTTGCGTCGCCGTTCGGCCGAACTCGACTCGTTGGTCCTGCGTGGGCTGCCCTGGCCGGGTTCGCCCCGGCGATTCGACTGCTCGAAACCGTGTCGTTTACCGGTCAAGGAACGCTGAGCGACCTTGGTGTGCTGCACAACGTTACCGATGCCGCACCGATATACACCGTGGTCGCTGGCGTCATCGCAACCGTCGCGCTTGCGTTGGCCGCGGTGCGCAGAAACTCAATTCCCTTCGGCCTCGCTGCGTTTGGTGTGGCCGCCACCACCGGCGTCGACCTCTGGGTGAGGTTCGACCCTCCGGCCTCGGCCACACTGATCGCCTTGGCCGCATCGCTGGTGGCCATCGAGCTGGCTCTCTCAAATCGCCTGGCCTTGGTGCGGGCCGACATCGAAGACTCGATCGGTAATGTCGTGGCCGCGGCAAACGGGGTGCTCACCCTGTTGGCCGTGTCGGCCGCCTTTGGCCCCTACCTTCCCGACGGCAACGCAGCCACCGCCGACTGGAAGTACACCGCCGCCATCTGTGGCGTTGCGTGGCTTCTCGGCGACCTCCGTCGTGGCTTCAAGAACGGTCAATCCGCAGTGCCGATGGCGCTGGTCGGCGGGAGTTGGGCTCCGGCACTGCCCGGGCTTGCAGCCACCATCGTTGCCTCCGTGCAGCTGACCTTCGGCGACCCGACGCTTACGGGCCTTGTCGCCATCGTCATGTCGCTCGGGGCCATCAGCACGCTGCGCCCCGGACGACTTCTCACCTCGTGGACCCTTGCCCTCATCGCCCCCGTACTGGCCTCGGGCGACTGGCAGGTTGCGGCGCCTATCGCCGTCGCCTCGGCAGCGCTCATGTTGTTGACCGGCCGATACGCCTCGAGCGCCGGCGAGCACGAAGTGGGATTCCAGGCCTCGGTTCTGGCCTTCGTGCCCGCTGTCGTCGGCGCCCTCATCATTTCCGACGCCAACTCGTTCACACTCGGCGCCAGCTTCTTCGCTGCCACGCTTTGGGTTACCGCATGGATCGCCCATGGACGTTACGACGGGCTGGCGTTTGCGCTTCGGGTGCTTGGCACTACCGCCGTCGGAGTAATGGTGGCCGACCTGGCCGACTCCGCGGCCCTTGCCGCAGCAGTCCTTGCTGGCGCAAGCATCGTTGAAGCAATCAGGTTGGCCGATGACCGCTACCGGATTCTCGCCGGCGCAATGGGTGTGTTGGCGATTGGCCTCGGTTTGCCATTCGACCCGACGTCGGCACCTGTTCTTGGGTTGGCGTTGATGACCGGCCTGATGGGTGTTGGCCTTGTGGCCCATGGGCGGCACCGTTCCAACGCAGCACTCACCACGCTTGGTGGGGTTGTCACGACACTGGGGTGGATGTTTGGGCTGCTGTCAGCAGGTGTCGCCTCGCCCGAACCCTACGTGTATCCCATCCTGTTCTTTGTGAGCTGGCTGTTCCACGACACCGACGAGAGTCCGTGGATGGTTGTGGGGCCATCGCTGGCTGCTGCCACCGCTCTGGGATTCTGGCAACGCATCGAAACGGGCGACTCCGGCCATCTCATCGTCCTCGGCGTGCTGGCCATCGGGTCTGCAGTATGGGGAGCCATGCGCCGCCATCCGGCCGCGTTGGCGCTGGGGTCGGCCATCACGGTGGCCGTAGGCGCCTACGAAGGACTCGACAGCACCGTTGGAATCGAAAGCTGGGGTTGGCTCGTCATCGCCGGCTCCGCAGCCTTAACCGTCGCCGCAATCCTCGAATCCGGCGCAGTTGCCGAAGATCCAGTACCGCAAACTGAATAAGGTACGCCGATTACTAGCTGGCTGAGGCCAATTGGCGGGGAAATACGGTGTCTGGGAAATAGGGTGTCTGAAATAGGGTGTCTGGAACCTTATTCATATCGAGAATCATCAATATGAATAAGGTGTCTGGAACCGTATTTCGGTTGGTGCTAGCTGGCTGAGGCTAGGTGGCGGGACTCGGTTGTTTGTTTCTCGAGGAAATCGAGGAGCATGGCGTTGAAGGTGCGGGCATGGTCGAACATGAGGCCATGCGCCGCACCGCGTATGACAGCAAACTCAGCGCCCGGAATCATGCTGGCGATGCGCTCAGAATCGGCCACCGGGGTCAAGATGTCCTGGCTACCGACAACCACCAACGTAGGTGCGGTGATTCGAGACAGCTCGGAGGCCAGCGCCGGGTTGGCCGAAAGAAGCGCCTTCATCTGGTTGACCAGGCCGTGGGGCGGTGTGCGGGCGGCCATGAGACCAATGAGATTGGCGATAGGCCAAAGCCGGCGCATCGATCGTGGGCCGATAAGCCAGTTGAGGTTCTCGGTCATGAAGCGCCGCATACCGAGCACCGGCGCCCGATCGATCCACTCGCGGAACAGCTCTTCGCGCCACTCGCCCATATCGCAGGCGGTACAGGCCAGTACCAGACTCAGAACCCGGTCTGGGTAGGTGACGGCCACAATCTGGGCAACGACACCGCCCATCGACGCGCCAACAACGTGCGCCGATTCGATGTCCTCAGCGTCGAGAACCGCCATGGCGTCGTCGGCCAGATCGGTGAGTTCAAAGGGGGCAATGGGCTTGTCCGAGCGACCCGAACCCCGATTGTCGACCACGATGCAACGAAAGCTCTTGGCCAAGGCGGGGCGTTGAAGAATCCAGCCCAAATTGTCGGTGCCAAGGCCATGAATCAGCAGCAGCGGTTCGCCGTTGGCGGGACCGTAGGTGATGTAGTGGATCCGAGTCCCGTCGGTTGATCGTATGACCGGCATGTGCACCCACGGTACTCGCCAAAACCGCTTCGGTACACCCTTCGGTGGTCACTCCTGGTGGCCGTAGCGTTGGTGCAGAGAAGCCTTCAAGCGGTCATCGAGCCGACGTCGGGCTGATGTCGAATTGGGTTCCGAACCTCAATTACGTCATCAAATCGTCACAATTTGCCGGGAACCGGGCGCGCTGGCGGGTTCGTCACATTGCACATGGACACGAACCAATCAGCTACCAACAAACCAAGAACGAACCGTCGGCACCCTCTTCTGGTGCTACTCCTGGCCCTTGCGCTCATCGCAAGCGCCTGCGGAAGCGACGGAGGTGACGCAAGCAGCTCAGATACGTCATCTGATGCCGAAGACTCGTTCTTCGACGAAAGCGGATCCGACGACTCGGGAGATGTCACCACCGACAGAGGCGGCGACAGCGATGACGCCGAGGGTGACTTCGCTCCCGCCGAGGAAGCGATGGAAGACGAAGAAGCCATGGAGGACGAAGAGGCCATGGAAGACGACGCTGACGAAGCATTCGCCGGCGAAGCTTTCGAAGAGGCGCCAGCCGATTCCAGTGCCGATGTCGAGGACGGCTTCTTCGAATCCGAAGACCAGCGAGACCGCACGGACGATCGGGAGGACGACGAAGATATCGATGTCGAGACCCGCGACAACGGAATCCGTGACTTTGTCGAGACCGAGGATGACCCGGAATCCACCTTCGCTCTCGACGTCGACACCGGCAGCTACACGGTTGGCAAGCGCTACCTCGAGCAGGGCCAGCTGCCTCCAGCCGAGTCCGTCCGGGTTGAGGAGTACGTGAACAGCTTCGACTACGACTACGACAACCCCGACGATGACGGCCTTGGTCTCAGCATCGACGGTGGCCCTTCGCCCTTCGATGAGGACAACTACCTCATTCGGGTTGGCGTACAGGGTGAGAAGGTTCGCGACAACGATCGCCCCGACGCCCACCTGACCTTCGTGGTCGACACCTCTGGCTCGATGGATCGCTCCGATCGACTCGGACTGGTGAAGGAGAGCCTTATCCTGCTGGTCGAAGAACTCGACAACAGCGACACGGTAGCCATCGTTACCTATAGCGACAGCTCGGGCATCGTGCTCGAACCCACGAAGGTCCGCAACGAACGCGAGATCATCCGAGCGATCGAAAACATGCAGCCCGGCGGTTCCACCAACCTCGAAGATGGCCTTCGAACCGGCTACGCACTGGCCAGCGAGGTTTGGGAAGACGGCGACATCAACCGAGTTATCTTGGCCTCGGACGGTATCGCCAACGTCGGAAACACCAGCCCCGAAGCCCTCGCCGAACTCATTCGTGACGACGCCGACCGCGGTATCCAGCTGGTAACCGTTGGCTACGGCATGCAGGGATTCAACGATGTCACCATGGAGCAGCTCGCGGACCAGGGCGATGGTTTCTACGCCTACGTCGACAGCATCGACGAAGCAGAGCGCCTCTTCGAGGAAGAGCTCACCAGCACCCTGCTGACCGTGGCCATCGACGCCAAGATCCAGGTGGTCTTCGATGAGGATGCCGTCGAGCAATACCGTCTCATCGGCTTCGAGAACCGTGGAGTTCGCGACAGCGACTTCCGCAACGACGACGTCGATGCTGGCGAACTCGGTGCCGGACATCAGGTAACGGCGATCTACGAGGTCGAGTTTGCCCGAGGTGTCGACATCGACGACGTTCGTGAAGACCTTGGCGAAGTGCATCTGCGGTGGGAAGACCCCGACACCGGAGAGGTCATCGAGATCGACGAAACCATCTCGATGCGTGACCTCGAGCCACGGTGGAGCGACACCGACGAGACCTTCCGTCTTGCCACCGTCGTCACCAGCTTTGCCGAGCTACTTCGTGACAGCCCTCACGCCGACCAGGTCAGCTACGACCAGATCCTCAACGAAGCCGAGGCACTGTCGGCCGAGATGCGTGGCGACGACATCGAGGTCTTGGTAGAGCTCATCGCTACCGCCGAAAACCTCAGCTAAGAACCCGGTGGTGAGCGTCCATCACCACCGAAGCCGCAACCAGGCGCATCGGTGCCCAACCAGGTGCCTGGAACCCTGCGGCAGCCAGGTACCTGGAACCTTGAGGGGTTTCAGGTACCTGGCACCATCGAGGCGAAAGGTACCTGGCACCAAATCGCTGTTTGGTGCCAGGTACCGGCCACGGTTGGTGATGGGGCAACCACTCAGCGGGGGTTGTCTAGGAGGTTTTGGACGCCGGCTCTTACGGCTTCGGCGAACTCTACGGTTCCGATTTTGTCGGGCCGCTTTGGTGGGAGGATTGGCTCGCCGATCATGATTCGCCAGCGGCGTCCAACTTCGGAGCCGAAGGTGGCCACCGGAAGAACCGGAGCATCGGCATCGATTGCTGGCTCCACTGCTGCGCTACGAAGTTGGCCGGCAACGTCGCCGTGAAGCGGCTGCCATCCGAGACCCGACATCACCAATTCGCCGGCCCGAAGCAAGCCGCCAATCTCGTCCGGACCGCTGAGTACGGCACCGAGCCGACGGAACAGCGACGACGCAACCGGCAGGTCAGGGAGGCCCGCGACACGCACGAGCCGACCAGTAGCCTGATGCACACCCTTGGCCACGACCGACGGTTCAGAAAGACCGACTCGGCGGTGAACCACAAGTAGAGCCGGCCCGTCGACTGGCAAACGCGCACCGCCGATAACATCGACCGCCCAGCGAATGCCGCTGGCGGCTACTGCGAGTTCGGCGAGTTCTTCGTCGAAACCCCAGGGGTCGACGTCGAACTCTCCACGGAGTCGGCGCCGAACGTGGTCGAGCACCGACGGAGCAGAATCTTGCGACGAAGCACGGGCCGGATCGGCGGCAATTCGGGAGGCAGCGTCTTTGGCGTTCATGCGGCCCGATTCGGTTCGAGGTAGCTCACAGGCGCCCATTCGTGGAGATCTTTGATGACTTCAGCTGTAGTAAAGCTGGCTTCGACACCCAGGACTTCGGTGGTGCGGGTGGGGTCGGCGGTTCGTCCACGAGTGAGCAGCTCGAGACCATGCTCGGGCAGCGGTGATCCGAGAAGCCCGGTGATTGCTCGGGCCACGACCCATCCCGGGCCGATGGTGGGAATCGGAATGTTCCCGCCCATTCGAGCCGCCTGCGAGCCGGTGATTGCCCCCTTGGCCACGGCGTTGAACGGGCCGGAAGCTTTCTGGTCCATGGCGGCAACAACGAAGGTGGCCACATCGTCAGAGTGAAGCAACGAGAACGGCTGATCGGGCAGCACACCAATCGGTACGACCGGTAGCCGCAAATAGCGACCGATGGGGCTCGGCACATGCGGCCCCACGATGGGAGCGAAACGAATGAGCGCCACCGGCACGTCGCTGCGTCGCTCGAAATCGCGGCAGAGTTCTTCGACGGCGGCCAGCGTGCGCCCGTATCGGGTGGTGGGGCGGATCTCGCAGGTTTCGTCAGGACACATCGGCGAGTTGCGATGCCGTCCGTACACCTCGAGCCCAGAGCGGGCGACGATGTTCTCGAGATTGGGCAGGTCGGCAGCCGCATCGAGAATGGCCTCGGTGACCATAAGCGAACGGTCGTGGCTGGCCTGAGGGTTTGAGCGAGCGTGCGGCTCGTACACCCCAAGGTGGATGATGGTGTCGGGTTCGAAATCCACGAGCAGTTGGCGCGCTCGGCGACGGTTTTCGGGCTGAACCCGGTGAAAGTCGGCATTGCGGAGGAAGCGTCGAGGCGGGTCGATATCGATACCCATGACCTCGACGTCAGGTCGTTGGTCGACCTCGAGGGCTACACCGGTACCCAGGTGGCCACCGATTCCCGTGATTGCAATGCGCACCCCTTTAGTATCGGCAAAAGCGGTGTCCGATGTCAGGTTGGCGGCAACATTCGTGGGATTGGTTAGCTCCGGGGGCCCTTCACCACAACGGTTCCGGCGATGACCTTTACCGACCCGGGCGCTGGCCAGTGAGGCATATTCGGCGCCCGGTCATCAATGATGTTGTCGATCCTGGCCTGACCCCTGTTGGTCCACATGAAGCGGCTTCCATCGAGTGAAAGCAGGCTGAGATTGTCGGCCAAACGTTCGATCTGGCACGGCGGGCCGAGGCACGAGGTAACGGTGAACCAACCGTCCTGTGCTTCGGGCAGCGGGAACCGCTCGTCAGGGCGGGTGAAGTTGCCGATGAACGCAATCGGTACTTCGCGACTGCGCGTATCTGCGGTGAGCTTCTGGTAACCGGGGTTCTGTTCGATGCGGTCGAGCACCCGGGTGGCGAGCGCCGTGGTGCGCTGCTGGCCGAGTTCGAGAGCGGTAAGGCTTCGACTGATCGACAACCCAAACGTAAAGATGATGAGAGCAAGAATGCCGACCAGCCACTGGGTCGCCACCCGTTGAAAACGGGCTGGGCCGGGTTCGATGACCGACACGTAGAACACCGCAAAGATCACCGCTGGCACCATGCAGACGCCCATGATCACGTTGTAACGGGTTACCGGCTCTTCACGGACGAACAAGATGATGAACGGCAGGATGTGGATGGTGATCATGGCGAACACCAGAAACGCTGGTCCGACAAGACGTTGGCGGGCCGAACCGACCGTGGCCACTACCCGACCGACGCCGGCACCAACGGCGACCACCGCCAACGCCAGCACCACAAGCTTCGTCCATTGTGGGTAGGTGAAGGTGGCGTCGGTCCAGAAGTCCCACAGTCGCGACATTTCGCGCTTGATGAAGGTCCACTTGATGCGGGTTTCTTCGGGGTTATACCGAGTGGAACCCGACTCGCGATCGCTTCCCCACGCCAGGGTGAGCCTGAATGAGATGAAGTACACGATGCCGCCCACGATGAACGTGGCGATGATCTCGAGCATCGGACGGAGCCGAAGCGGCTGACGGTCACGGTCGGTCGACCTGACGTACCGAACCATTTGGGCGCCGAGTAGTCCGGTAACCATCATTGGCACGATTCCTTGGTAGGACGCCGTGGTAATCACCAGGGCGGCGCCAGCGACGACGAGGTGCCAGAGCGGTGTTCGCTCGGTGGCGTCGAGGTGCGGAAGAAGGAGCGCAGTGACGGCGGCCATGAAGACGCCGATGCCAAGGGGAAGGTGATGAAGTTTGAAGACAATTGCTTCGGCGATGATGGGGTTGGCCACAACCAGGGCACCAAACAACACCACCAACAGGCGCTTGTGATGCAGGTCGGCCTTGTAGGCGATGACCAGCGCCAGGGTGGCGAAACCAACCACGATGAACGTGCCGGTAAATGCATGCGCGTAGGGAATATCGAACGCGATCTGGTTGACGTAGTAGTGCACCCACCGCCCAAGGCGAAGCCCGTTCGCGCGCTCGGATCTGGGCGGAAGGATGCGGGCCAGGTCGTCGGCGGTAAGCGACAGGTTCACGATGGCCTGCACCCACACGAACACGGCAAAGCCAGCGACCAGCGCAAACGTGCGCCCGCCGATCTCTCGGGCTACACGCTCGATCGTGTGACTGACCGAGCGGTCGTTCATTCAGCGCTTCCTTCGCCGCTCGACGGGTCATCGTCGTTGCCCGGCGTTCCGGCCTCGGCCCGAAGTGTGGGGAACAAGATGACGTCGCGGATGGTGGTGGCGCCGGTGAGCAGCATCGCCAAGCGGTCCATGCCGATTCCCAGCCCGACGGTTGGCGGAAGCCCGTATTCGAGCGCCCGCACATAGTCGTGATCGACCGACATCGCCTCGGCATCGCCGGCTTCCTTCTCGGCCGCTTGGGCCTCGAACCGCGCCAACTGCTCGACCGGGTCGATGAGTTCGGTGAAACCGTTGCAAAGCTCACGTCCCGCGACGACGGCTTCGAACCGTTCGGTGTAACCGGGCTTGTCGCGATGGTCGCGCGAAAGTGGCGACACCTCGGCCGGGTACTCGGTGACAAATACCGGATCCCAAAGGTTGGTCTCGCAGGTCTTCTCGTAGATCTCCTGCATGATTTTGCCAGGACCGTAATAGTCCTTCACCTCGACATCGTGCGCGGCGGCAACCGCGGCGAGTTCGTCGCGGCTCATACTGAGATCGGCCTTCACACCGGCGTGTTCTTCGATGAGTTCGGCCATGGTGGCTCGGCGCCACGGAGCGGCCAGTTCGACGTCACGATCGCCGAACATCACCTTGGTAGATCCGGTGATTTCGACCGCCAGCGTCGACACGAGTTCTTCGACCAGAACCATGCAGTCTTGATAGTCGGCGTACGCCCAGTAGAGCTCCATCATCGTGAACTCGGGGTTGTGTCGAGTCGACAGCCCTTCGTTACGGAAGTTGCGGCCGATCTCAAAGACCTTCTCGATACCGCCAACGACAAGGCGCTTCAGGTAGAGCTCGGGCGCGATGCGAAGGAAAAGGTCGGTTTCGAGCGCGTTGTGATGGGTGGTGAACGGACGAGCCGTGGCGCCGCCAACAATGGGGTGCAGCATCGGCGTCTCGACTTCGAGGAAACCCCGAGCGTCGAGATGGCGGCGGACTCCCGACACGATCTTGCTGCGGTTGATGAGGCGCTCGCGCGATTCGTCGTTGACCCACATATCGACGTAGCGCTGGCGGTAGCGGACATCGGTATCGGTGACGCCGTGCCATTTGTCGGGAAACTTGCCCTGCCAGCGAGCCAACACAATCCACTCGTCGACCCGCACCGACACTTCGCCCCGCTTGGTTTTCATGACCTCGCCGGTAACACCAATCCAGTCGCCAAGATTCAGCGAACCGAAGGCCTCGAACTCGGGCGTGGTTTTCGCTGGCGCAAACAGCTGGACCCGACCCGAAGCATCCTGCAGGACACCGAACACCAGCTTGCCCTGGCCACGGCGAAGCATCAGCCGGCCGGCGATGGTGACGGTGACACCCGACTCGGTGCCGTCCTCGAGCCCATCGTGTTCGGCGAGGATTTCCGCGGCCGTCGCGGTTGGTTCGTAGCGGTACGGAATGTTGGTCATGCAGGGATCGATCTTATTGGTCGGAGTTCTTGGCATGCACCAGCCGGAGGCCATGCAGGGTAAGAAATGGTTCGGAGTGCTGAATGGTTTCGGACACCGGAACGATGAGGTAGCCGAGTCCGCCGGTGGCAACGACCGTGCAATCGCCCAGTTCATCTCGGAAACGGGTGACCATGCCATCGATTTGGCTAGCGAACCCGTAGATGGCTCCTGATTGCAGCGCCTCGACGGTGTTCTTTCCGATAACGCTGCGGGGTTCGACCAGAGGCACGGCCCCGAGCATGGCGGCTCGACCGAAGAGGGCATCGAGGCTTACTTCGATCCCTGGGGCGATGGCTCCGCCCACGAACTCGCCCTTTTCGCTGATGACATCGAAGTTGTTGCCGGTACCGAAATCGACCACCACGGTGGGACCGCCATACAGATCAAACGCGCCGATGGCGTTGGCGATACGGTCGGCGCCGACCTCGCGGGGGTTGTCGTAGAGAATGGGCATACCGGTCTTCACCCCGGGCCCGATGACTACCGGCTCGAAGTCGAAGTATCGGCGAGTCATGTAGGTGAGCGCGTTGGTCACTACCGGGACGCCCGACGACACGGCGATGCCGGTGACCTCGGTGTCGAAATCGACATCGATCGAGTCGAGCAGGTTGCGCAGCAGCACCGCCATTTCATCGGCCGTGCGGTCGCGGTCGGTCTTGACCCGCCAATGATGCACCAAGCCTCGTTCGGCGCCTTCGCCCGAATCGTCGGCCTCGTCGTAGAGCCCAAGAACCGTCTGGGTGTTTCCGGCGTCGATGGTGAGGAGCACGGGCCGACCTATCGGGTTTCGATATCGAGACCGATGTCGAGCACGGTGGCCGACATGATGAAGGAGCTGCTCGAGACCAGGTCAACACCGGTTTGGGCATAGGCGCCAATGGTGTCGAGCGCAATGCCGCCCGATGCTTCAACGAGCGGCCGGCGGCTGCCCTTGCCTCGTGGGGCGTGGGCATCGACAAGGGCAACGCATTCGCGAACTTCATCGGGACTCATGTTGTCGAGCAGTAACGCGTCGGCACCCGCAGCGAGACCTTCGAGAACCTGCTCCTGACGATCGCACTCGACGTGCACCGTGCGGCCGGGCCAGCGGTCGCGTGCCCGTTCGACACCCTCGGTGATGGACATGCCCATCAGGTGGTTGTCCTTGAGCATGATCCAGTCGGCCAGGTTGCCGCGATGGTTCAATCCCCCGCCGGCGCGCACGGCAGCCTTTTGCAACGAGCGCATTCCGGGCAGAGTTTTTCGGGTGTCCCATACCCTGCATCCGCCTGCGGCGGCGTCGACAAACTTCGATACTCGGGTGGCGATTCCGGAGAGGTGGCAGAGCAGGTTGAGCGCGGTTCGCTCGGCGATGAGGATCGACTCGAGCGACCCTTCGACCGTGGCGATAACCAGGCCGGGTTCGACCGAGTCGCCTTCGCCGGCCATCCATTTCATGTCGATAGATTCGTCGACCTGGCGAAAGACTTCGATGGCACAGGCGGTGCCGGCCAGCTTGCCCTCATCGCGTACACGAAACTGCGCAGTGGCCTGAGCGCCTTCGGGCAGGAGGGTTGCGGAGAGGTCGCCAAACGGATGGAGATCCTCGGCGAGACCGCGCTCGACAATGTCGCGAACGTCGTGGGCTGGAGGGTGAAGAAATCGACTCACGGGCTCTAGGTTGCCACGTCTGGGCAGGCTGGTGGGGTTGCGGCGGTGTGCAGGTACTTATGCGCTTCCTGAGACAGCCACCGTGGTTCCCATGTTGTCGATCAACCGGGCTTTGCCGAACTGCACCGCCACCAACGCACGAACCTCGCCCGAAAGCACCTGCGGGGTCAAAAGCGTTCGAGCGTCGACCACTTCGGCATAGTCGAGCGTGCCGCTGTCGGCCGTTGCGATGTGGGCCGCCATAAGGTCTCGGACCGCCGCGGGGTCGGTCTCGCCGGCATCGATGGCGGCGATCCCTTTGGCCAACGCTTGGTTCAGAACCACCGAATCTGCTCGCTCCTCAGGGGTGAGGTAAATGTTGCGCGACGACATGGCCAAGCCATCGGTCTCTCGATGGATCGGACAGCCCACAACTCGAACGTCGAGCGACAGATCGAGCGACATCTTGCGAATGATGGCGAGTTGCTGAAAGTCCTTCTCGCCAAAGTACGCGCTGCACGAACCAATGATGGAGAACAACTTGGTGACAACGGTGGCAACCCCCGAGAAGTGGGTGGGTCGCGATTGGCCGTCGAGCGGTTCGGAAACGCCGGTGAGACTCACGGTTGTCTCGATGGGCTCGGGGTACATTTCGGAAACGCTTGGAGCGAAGATGTAGTCGGCGCCAGCCTCGGTGCAAAGAGCGGCATCGGTCTCGAGGTCGCGCGGGTACGCCTCGAGATCTTCGCCGGGTGCAAACTGCAACGGGTTCACAAAGATCGACACGATGGTGATGTCGTTCTCGGGGACCGACGCCAGCATGAGCGACTTGTGGCCGGCGTGTAGGGCACCCATCGTGGGCACAAAACCAACGGTTCGCCCGGCGGCGCGATGGGCGTTGAGGGTCTCGCGGACCTCGGGGATGGTGGTGAGAATTTTCATGGTCGGAGCTTTCTGGCCGCTACTACCAAGGCCTCATAGAGCTCGAGTTCGTCGAGGTCGAGGGCCTCTCGGTGACGATCGAGCGTAGCTTCGTCGCCGCGCGAGACGGGGCCGGTGAGCGCAGCGGCGGCCCCCAGAGCGGCCACATTGTTGACCGACCCGGTGATGAGCGGAACAAACGCTTCGAACGGGACGCCGGCGGCCGCGGCTACCCGCTCGACCTGACCCAGAAGGGCGGTGGTGTGGTTTGACGCGATGGTGGCCGCCGCGTGATAGGCGGCGCGAGCATGGTCGGCGATGGGGAAATGACGGCCCCCAAGCGCAGCAACCATTGCAAGCACCAGGTCGGTGGCGTGGTCGCTGCTGCCAGCGACGGCAAACCAGCCGTTGTCGAGAAGTTGTGCGGCCCCTCGCTCGGCATCGGGAAGCGACATGAGCGGATGCATGCCAGCACGATGTTGGTGCGGAGCCAGAACGTCGAGCCCCAACGAACCCGCAAGGTGCATCACCACTGCCCCACCGGGTTCGATCACCGCAGCGATGTCGGCGATGCCCCCATCGGGAGTAGCGACCACACAAACATCCGCACCCTGTGCTGCCGATGAAAGATCGTCGGATCGGCCCAGTGTCTCGACCTGCCAATCACCTTCGGCCAAGGCCAACGCAAGCGACCGGCCAGCGCGGCCTTGTCCGATGATGCGTGCGAGTGGCACTACAGATCGCCGAGTTTGCGGATGGGCTGATCGGCAGGGTGCACCCAGTCGGCAGGCAGAAGATCGGGGGCCAAGTCGGCAAGGGGAACCATCACAAACGCCCGCTCGAACATTCGAGGGTGGGGCACCAACAGCTCGGGCGGATCGTCGACGGTCTCGCCATCGATCCACAACACGTCGACATCGAGGGTGCGTGGCCCCCATCGCTCGACCCGAACCCGTTCGGCCGCGGCCTCACGGTCTCGGCAGACCCCCAGCAGCTGGTGGGCGGTGAGATCGGTGTCGAGCTCGACGACGATGTTGAGGAAAAGGTCCTGCTCGGGACCGCCAACCGGATCGGTTTCGTACAACGGTGACACCGCTACGAGATCGGGCAGTTCGGCGACTGCCGTGCGGAGATACTCGGCCCGCTCACCGATGTTTGAGCCAAGAGCCAGGAATGCACGACGGCTCATCGCTAGGCCCGGTTTCGGTGGATTCGAACCCCGCTAGTTTCGAGCATCTCGGGAACGGGAGGCCGCAGCTTTCGGACGGCAACATCGACCGCTTGCGCCTGCGGGTACTCGAACACCACCTCGGCGACCCGTTCGGCGAACCGCTCGAGCAGTGTGAACTGTTCGGTATCGACCACGGCCTGGATGGCCGCAGTGAGCTCGCCGTAGTTGATGGTGTCGGCGAGCGCATCGCTCTTACACGCGGTAGAGATGTCGGCGTGCACATCGATATCGAATTCGAATGGCTGCCGACGGACTCGCTCTTCAGGAAGCGCGCCGCAAAGGGCCAGCACTTTCAGGCCGCGGAGTTCAATGATGTCGAGCACGCAGTGCCGCCTTACAGGGTGGGTTCGATGCCGGCGTTCTTGGCTGCCAGATTCACCAGCTCGCGGCCCAGTGGGCCAAGCTGACGTTCGAGAAGCTGTTCGATGGTGACCACTGCCTTGGGGGTCTCGTCGACCAACCCTGCGTGAATGAAGTAGCCGGCCATGAGTCCGCTGACGTGATCGGAAAGCTCTTCACGATGCAAAATGATGCGGCTCTCGAGCCCCAGCATGCGCTCGATGTCGCCGTGGAGCGTTGCGATTCCCTCTTGGCCGATTTCGGCGCCGACAAAGGGAAGGTGTCGCCACGGCATGTTGAGCTCGTCGTAGCTATGCAGATTGGCGGTGGTCGGGATGAGCGACACGATCTGGTCGAAGTTGTTTTCGCGAAGCCAGATGATCTCTTCCTGGCGGCGTACCTTGCGGTGGTTGGCACCGGTTCCGCCTGGGCGCTCGCATACCGCCATCTTGTCTTTCAAGATCCACTTGAAGTTCCGTGGCTTGATTCCCTGGGCCCATTTGCCCTTCATTTTTCGCATTGCAATCTCTCTTACCTGGCGTGCGCGACGGCCTTTCTACCGTAGACGCCAAAAGCACAGCGAAGGAAGCCGCCCCCTCGGTCAACACCCGATTTTGCGCTGAGATAGCACGGGGACCCTATTACTGAAATACTTATCCACAGCCCTCTACCTGCGATTCTGCAAGCGAGACAACCACCCATGGCCAAAGACTCTCCAAAACAGTCAGCTACCTCTTCGAACTCTCCGGGGAGTACGGCAGAAAAGAAGTATCCGCGTCGGGTAACTCTTGATCTCACCGACGATCAGTACGAATGGCTGCGTGGCGCCGCCTACGAGGCGCGCACCCCGATGTCGGCCATCGTGCGGGCCATGGTGCAACTGGGTAGCGATAAGAAGAAGACTGCGGCCAAGGCTATTGCGTTGGCCAAAGAGGAATCGAACTAACTACAGCGCAACCGAGGGGTGCGAGTTCGCACCAACCACGCGCATTGCCTGCACCGTGGCTCGCACATCATGGGCTCGCACAACGTCGACACCGTGCATGGCGCCGGCCACGGCGATAGCCAACGACCCTTCAAGGCGATCGGTGACATCGGCAGGTCCGTCGGTGCGGTCGCTTCGTCCGTGGATTGCCCCAATGAACGACTTTCGGCTTACGGCCAGCAGTACTGGTCCGAGGTCGGCGAAACGGTCGACCGCGGCCAGCAGGCTCATGTTGTGCTCGGCGGTTTTGCCGAAACCGACACCGGGGTCGACCATGATCTCGGGAACTCCGGCAGCCTTGGCTTGGGCCACCGTGGCGGCCAAGGCGGCGTGAACTTCGGCAACGACATCGTCGTACTGCGGGTCGTCCTGCATCGTTGCGGGAGTGCCCCGCATATGCATGGTGATCAGCGGCACCTGGTGCTCGGCTGCGACGTCGATCAGCACGGCCGACACGTCGTTGATGATCGACGCACCCGCACCTACTGCAGCATGAGCCACTGCCGGCTTCATGGTGTCGATCGAAACGAGGGCATTGGACGACCTCGCTTCTGAGGCCAGGGCTTCGATGACTGGGATAACCCGGTCGAGCTCTTCCTGCTCGGGGACCTTCGACGCACCGGGACGGCTCGACTCGCCGCCAATGTCGAGAAAGTCAGCACCTTCGGCCAGTAGCTGTCGGCCGTGCTCGATCGCCGCCGCATGGTCGAGAAACCGACCGCCGTCGGAGAAGGAATCGGGCGTGACGTTGACGATGCCCATGACCTTGGGCGGGCCGTCGCCGGCCGAAAGAACCGAGCTCATCGACCGATGAACTGCATCGCCTCGAGACGAGTGGCTTGGCTTTCACGGAACACACCGTGAACCGCAGAGGTGACCGTGCTCGAGCCGGGCTTGCGGATGCCGCGCATCGACATACACATATGTTCGGCATCGATGACCACCAGCACACCCTGAGGGTCGAGCGCATCGCGCATGGCATCGGCCACCTGTTGGGTAAGGCGCTCTTGCACCTGGGGCCGCTTGGCATAGCCGTCGACCACGCGAGCGATCTTCGACAGGCCGGTGATACGACCGTTGGTCTTGGGGATATAGGCCACGTGGGCAGTGCCGAAGAACGGCAACAGGTGGTGCTCGCACATTGAGTACACGGGGATGTCTTTGACCATCACCATCTCGTCGTGGTCGACGTCGAAGGTTTTCAGCAGGTGCTGCGACGGGTCGATGTGCAGGCCCGAGCAGGTCTCGGCGTACATCTTGGCCACCCGGTTTGGGGTGTCGAGCAGACCATCGCGGTCGGGGTCCTCGCCGATCGCTGCCAGGATCTCGCGAATGGCGGCAGCGATGCGTGGCTGGTCGACTTCAACCGCATGCACGGCTTTGAGCTTGTCAGCGTTGAACGAAGCAGCGGAATCTGAGGAGTCGGAGGACAAGTGCGTCAACCCTTCGAAAGAGGAACGACTCAAAATAGTCGTAGGCGGAAATAGTGTCTACCGCGGCCGAC
This sequence comes from uncultured Acidimicrobiales bacterium, assembly GCA_938023735.1. Classification (GTDB taxonomy): domain Bacteria; phylum Actinomycetota; class Acidimicrobiia; order Acidimicrobiales; family SHLQ01; genus CALLQB01. The sequence goes on along the minus strand of CALJDK010000139.1, from coordinate 21,457 downwards.
GCTACAAACCGGACTCCGTCCAGAGTTTTCGCGATTATTCGAGTCTTCGTCTATTCGTCGAAAGCGGCGGGAAGACTGCCTCGGCGTAGCTCGCTTGACGGGCTACGGCTGGCCAGTGTGCCGCCGACGTCCTCGATCTCGCCCCAAATCTCGGCGAGGGCTTTATCGTCGAGGGTTTCGTTCTCGACCAGCGCATCGCTGAGGCGGTCGAGCGTTACACGGTGAAGGGTGAGAACGTCGCGTGCTTCGCGGTGCGCCGAATCGATGATGTCCTGGACTTCCTGATCGATCATGGCAGCCACGTCGTCGCTGTAGTTGGCTTCGTGGCCAACCTCTTTGCCGAGGAAGACTTCGCCGTTCTTCTGACCAAGCTGTTGGGGCCCGAGCTTGTCGCTCATGCCGTACTCGGTGACCATGGCCCGAGCGATAGCGGTTGCCCGCTCGATGTCGTTTGCGGCGCCGGTGGTTGGGTCGTCGAAGATCATCTCCTCGGCGGTACGACCACCGAGCAGCATGGCCAATTCGTCGCGCAACTCCGACCGAGATTTCAGGTATTTGTCTTCGGTGGGTAGCGCAAGGGTCCAACCCAACGCACGGCCTCGGGCGATGATGGAAACCTTGTGAATCGGGTCGCAGTTGGGGAGCACATGGCCGACCAACGCATGGCCGCCCTCGTGGTAGGCGATGACCCGCTTCTCCTTATCGGACATGATGCGGGTCTTGCGTTCGGGACCAGCGATGACACGGTCGATGGCTTCCTCGATCTCTTCGGCGCCGATGAGCTTCTTGTCGTGACGGGCGGCGAGCAGGGCGCCTTCGTTGAGCAGGTTCGACAAATCGGCACCGGTGAAGCCCGGAGTACGGCGGGCAATGATGTCGGCCGACACATCGGGGCCGATGGGCTTGCCCAACATGTGCACCTCGGCGATGGCGCGGCGGCCTTCGAGGTCGGGACGGTCGACGGTGATCTGACGGTCGAAACGGCCAGGCCGTAACAGCGCCGGGTCGAGAATGTCGGGCCGGTTGGTAGCAGCGATGAGGATGACGCCGGTGGTGACATCGAACCCGTCCATCTCTACTAGAAGCTGGTTGAGGGTTTGCTCGCGCTCGTCGTGTCCGCCACCAAGGCCTGCGCCACGATGGCGACCCACGGCGTCGATTTCGTCGACGAAGATGATTGCGGGAGCTGCCTCTTTGGCCTGGTTGAACAGATCGCGGACACGGCTGGCGCCGACGCCCACAAACATCTCGACGAAGTCTGAGCCCGAGATGGAGAAGAAGGGCACACCGGCCTCACCGGCAACCGCTCGGGCCAGCAGGGTTTTTCCGGTTCCGGGAGGCCCAAAGAGCAACACACCCTTGGGGATCTTTGCACCAAGGCTCTGGAACGGGGTTGGGTCCTTCAGGAAGTCTTTGATTTCTTCGAGTTCTTGGACCGCTTCGTCGCAACCGGCAACGTCGGCGAAGGTGACCTTAGGTTGGTCCTTGCCGGTCTGGCGGGCTTTGGCTTTGCCGAACTGCATAACCCGGCTTCCGCCGCCCTGCATCGAGTTGATGAAGAACAAGAAGATGCCAACGAGAAGCAGAATTGGCAGAAGACTGAAGAGGAGACTGGTCCAGATCGACTGCTGCTGGCGGTCGACCTTGTAGTCGACCTTTGGGTTCGCGTTTTCGATCTCTTCGACGAGTTCGTCGCCAAATTCGCGCACATAGGACGCCTTAAAGAGGGTGCCATCGTCGAGTTCGCCGAGTACCGCGCTGTCGCGATCTTTGATCTCGAGTTCGGAGACTTCACCAGCAGCGAGGGCCGAGCGGAACTCCGAGAGGCTGAGCTCTTCTCGCGAGTCTCCGCTGGAGAAGATCGACTGCAGCAAGATGACCAGCAGCAACGCAAGCACGACCCAGAAAATGACGCTGCGATACAGCTTTTTCATGCCCATGTTGCGCGATCCATTTGGTTTGAAAGCAAGTCGTGGTCCTATCGGCTCTTTTGAGCGGAATCACAGGTTACCGGTATTCGAAGAACGAGATAACTACAGGGAGCCCTCAAATGCCCGAATTTCCCGCACATTTCGGTACTGTTCGCCCGCATCGAGTCCGTACCCGACAACAAAGGTCGGCGGAATCTCGAAACCGATGTATTTCAGGTCGGTTTCGGGGGCCTGGCGACCTTCTCGCACAAACATCGCGCAGACCTCGAGTGAGGCGGGGTTGCGGTTCAGCAGGTTCTTCCGCAGATAGTTGAGCGTGAGTCCGGTGTCGAGAATATCTTCAACCACCAACACGTCGCGGCCGTCGAGCTCTAGGTCGAGATCTTTCACGATTCGGACAATGCCACTCGACTTGGTGCTGTTGCCGTACGAACTCACCGCCATGAAGTCGACTTCGAGCGGCAGGTCGATGGCTCGAGACAGGTCGGCCATGAACATGAAGGCGCCCTTGAGGACGCCGATGAGCAGGAGCGGCCGGCCTTGATAGTCGGCAGTGATTTGCGCGCCGAGTTCGGCCACCCGCTTCCTGATGTCGTCTTCGCTGACGAGGACATCGCCGACGTCGGGGGATTCGGTCAATTTCTGAGGGGCATCTGACACGAAAGGTGACCCTAGCCGCGCTGCGGGGGTGACAGAAGAAGTCGGCCAGAAGACCGGCGGACCCTCCAGCCACCAACGACCTCGGTTGCCTTGTGCACTCCATGGACAACATCGAGGACTCGCTGAACCGACGCATGGTCGACCGGGTGTTCCATCGACGTCTCCTCGCGAAGCCACGTGCGAATCCGGGTCTGCGCCAACACGGGAGTCGCTGATCGCAGGGCGTCGCAGTCGGTGGGGTCGATGTCGCTGGCAAGCTCGACCAAGAACCTTGCCTGCTCGCCAAACAGCGGCGCTTGCGATGCCAGCAGCGGGGCGACATCGCGATCGGCGATGTGGTCGAGGAGCGGCAACAGTTCGTTGCGGACGCGGTTGCGGCGAAACATTGGGTCGCCGTTGGAAGGATCGGTAAACACCTCGACGCCGAGCCGTTGACATAGTTGGTGAGTGTCTGCTCGACGCAGCGAAAGGATCGGTCGTCGAGCGTCGTAGGCCATACCGGCCATTCCCATCGGGCCCGCGCCTCGAAGCAGGTTGAGCAGCATGGTTTCGGCCTGATCGTCCGCAGTGTGCCCGAGCAGCGATTCGGGCGGGAGTACCCCGTAGCGAGCTTCGCGAGCGCGAGCCTCAAGATTTGCTCCCGGCTCGACCACCACCGTTTCGCTGATGAACTCGGCGCCGAACCGCTGGGCGATGCGGCACACGATATCGGCTTCGTCGGCCGAGCCAGGGCGCAGGCCATGATCGACATGAATCGCCGTGGGCTTGCATCCCGCGGCAATCGCCAACAACAACAGCGCTACCGAATCGGGACCACCCGAAACCGCACACACCACCGGGGTTGCCGGAGCAGGAAACGAACATCGACTGACCAGCTCGTGAACGAACGGGTCGTCGACGAGGGGCGCCTGGACGGAGGGGTCGTCGACCGACACCGCCGAGGGCTACGCAATCTCGGGTTGGGCTTGCTCCATGCGGGCGATCCACAGCTTTGGATCGCGGATTTCGTCGATGACAGGAAGATTCTCGGGACCGAGCCATGCCAGGTCGAGCATCTCGGGGCCTCCCGCTGATTCGACAGCTTCGATGAAATCCTCGCCCTGCTGGTACTGCATGATCTTGGCGTCGATGCCCATGATGCGTTGGAACATCTTCATAAAGCCGCGGGTGCCTTGGCGACGGCCACGAAGAACCCGACCAAAGCGTTCTTGGCTAGGAATCTGATCGGCGCCGGCGCGATCCATGGTGACGTCGCCGTGGCCTTCGAGCAGGCTCATCAAACCGGCAACCTGATCGAGAACCTCACGCTGTGCATCGGAAGCCATCAGACCCATGAGGCCCCCGTCGGCCAGAGGGTCTTCGCCGGCCCGTTTCAGGTCGACACCGCGTTTGAGCCCATCGAGGAAACGCTGGGGATCGGGATCGACCGAGTCCATCGTGCCCTGCACCAGACCGAGGAAGTGTTCGCGCAGCCAGGGAATACCCGTGAACTGGGCGCGATGAGTGACTTCGTGAAGGGCAAGCCACAGGCGGAACTCGCGGGTATCGAACGCAAACTTGCGTTCGAGTCCAACGACGTTGGGGCCGACGTAGTAGACGATGTCCTGGTCTTCGGGGTTCTCGTCCTCGATGACCAACAGGTCGTACTGGCCGAGAACCCGCGACGACATCCAGCCGAGCATCGCGCCGAGTTCGGCTCCGGCAACCTTGGCACCAACCGGCGCCATAATGCCGTCGTCCATCTTGTCGCCCATTTTGTCGAGCAACGGGCGGAGGAGACGTTGAAAGGACGCGATGTTGGCGTCGATCCACATGTCGCGCCCAGCCACCCGGGCACGGGCTTCACCGCTGGTGGACCACAGACCGGTCGCCTCGCCGACGAGCTGCTCGGCTTGAGCCGTGAACTCGTCGAAATCGGCGACGATCTGATCGTCGAGGTAGGTGTCGGCAAACGGCTGCCGGGCCGCCACTTTGCTGGCAACACGACGGGCCATCTTCCAGTCGACTGGATCGGCCATTTAGGAAATCACTTCTTTTCGTAACGGGTGCGGCTTACCGCCGCAAAGTAGCCAAGAAGAAGTGCGATTACCGCAAAGATCGCACCCGCAGCGAGAACCACAGCGATCCAGAAGTGCCAGACAACAGCAAGGGTGTACATGGAACCAGATTGTATCTGCTGAGAGCGCAACGGTGCGGGTCGCAGTACAAGGAGACTGCAACGACACTTCTAGGAGACTGCCAAGAGACTGCTAGTCGATTATTCGACCGCGGGTTCGTGGCGTGACCATTGGCTGATGCAACGAGCAATAGTTGTACTCGTTGTAACGAGACAGCCGAGTGTTGCACTCGTCGTCGAGGCAGATGCGGGTTTCAGTGCTTGGAGAGGATGTTGAGGTGCCCATGCATTACTAACCACACCTCACACAGAGAAAGTTCCCCGAAAAACAGAAAATCTATTGACCAATTTCGCGGGCGATTCGCGCCCGCAAGTCATCGGGCACTCGGGTGACCGTTCGTCGCTGAACGACAACACGAAGCTCGGTGTGAAACTCGTAGGTTTTTAGACAACCGTGGCAACTCTCGATGTGGCGAGTGATGGTTGCCCGGATCGTCTCGGTCAGTTCCTGGTCGAGGTAGTAGTTGAGCATGTTGATGGCATCGAAACAGGGGTCGTCGCTGAGCTCGGCCACCGGCACCTGCTCGTCGTCGCCCATTCCCTTTGCGTCACCGCTCATGATCGAACCTCGTCTTCAGGCTGTAAATCGATTACTTCTGCTTCAACGGCCGTGTCGGGCAAGAGTCCGCGCGACTCGGCGAACTCGAACAACGACTTTTGCATCGCTTTTCTTCCACGATGCAGACGACTCATCACCGTTCCGATCGGCACATCCAATATTTCGGCGATCTCTTTGTAGGAAAACTCCTCAACATCGGCCAGTAAAACGGCCATGCGATAGTTCTCGGGAAGCGCTTCGAGAGCATCGACAATCTCGGCTTCGGCGAAGGTATCCATCAACAGATCTTCGGCACTTCGACCGGTGCGAGCGGCTTCGAGTCCGCCGAGCCGGCGGTAAAGGTAGAGATCCTCTACCTCGCCAAGGTCGGTCTCGTGAGGCCGCCGCTGCTTCTTGCGATAAATGTTGATGTAGGTGTTGGTGAGGATGCGATACATCCACGCCTTAAGGTTGGTTCCTGCTTCGAACCCACCGAAACCGCGATACGCCTTCAGGTAGGCCTCTTGCACCAGATCCTCGGCGTCGGCCGGGTTTCGGGTCATGCGGAGGGCGGCTCCGTAGAGTCCGTCCATGAGCGGCATTGCCTGCTCGGCAAAGTCGGCTTGATCTGCCATATGGCTTCGAATCTAGCGGATCCGAAAGTTAGCTGGCAGACCGGCGACGGCGACCCGAGCGGGTTCGGCCGCCCTCTTGTGGCGGGGCGTCCTTCTCATCGGGGATCTCAAAGCCGCGGGCCACGGTGATTGGAGACGCTTCGGGGCTGAGTGCGGCGGCCATGGCTTCGATGTGTTCGGGGCCACTTCCGCAGCAACCGCCGATGATCTTGGCGCCAAGCGACCGGGCACGCTGGGCGTACTCGGCCATCAGTTGTGGGTTGCCGTCGTAGTAGAGCTCGTCGCCGATCCATTTGGGGATGCCAGCGTTGGCTTTGGCGATGAGGATGGCATCGGGAAGCGCGTCGTGCATCTGGTTGATAACGCCTTCGATCTCGTCAAGGCCGTTACCGCAGTTGCCGCCGATGGCGGTTACGCCCATCTCTGATATCTCTCGCACTGCCTGACGAGGCGTTACGCCCATCATCGAGCGCCCCTTGGTGTCGAACGACAGCGTCGTGCACACCGGGACGTCGCCGCCAACCGACAATGCGGCTTCGACGGCAGCTCGCACCTCGGCCAGGTCGCTCATGGTTTCAATCCACAAGATGTCGGCACCACCATCGACAAGACCCTGGGCCTGCGCGGTAAATGATTCGACTGCCAATGCGTGGTTGAGATCACCCATTGGTTCGAACAGGTCGCCGGTGGGTCCCATCGAACCAGCGACAAGCACGGTGCGGTCGACTGCGTCGGCCGATCGGCGGGCAACTTCGGCGCCAGCCTTGTTGAATTCGTGAACCCGGTCCTGAAGGTTGTGAAGCTTTAGCCGATTGGCGTTGCCGCCAAAGGTATTGGTGAGGATGATGTCGGAGCCCGCAGCGACGTAGGCGTCGTGGACTTCCTGCACCCGATCGGGGTGGTCGACGTTCCAGGGTTCGGGCGAGTCGCCCGACATGAGACCGCGAGCGAACAGCTGAGTTCCCATGGCACCGTCGATAACCAGGGTTCCGCGTTCGTCGAGCGTGTCTTTGAGGATGTTGGCCATATATCGATTAATGATACGACGAAGCCCTTTACGCAAGCCGACGTAGGACCGAAATAGGGCAACATATTCAAGAATTTTGGGCATATCGCCGACGTTGGTAGTTGCTATGCCCGGCTTCCGCACCCCCCTTTTGGCCTTGCGCCGACCGTTGCGCCCGTTCGCGCGCCTTGCCTTGCGGCTTGCCGTGCCCGTGGCTCTTGTGGCGTTGACGGCATGCAGCGGACAGGGCGAATCGGCCACCGAACTCGAGGTTCGACCGATTCTCCCCACCTCGGCCGAGGCCACCGACGGCGAGATTTCCCCGACGTTCTGGAACGCCATGGCGACCGAAGGCTCTCGGGCTGGCATGCACGATGCCTACCAGGTTTGTGTGCACCCCGAACTCGACGTGTCGGTGTTCGACACCGATCGGCACGGAACACTGGTGAACCCGGCCTTCGACGCCGGCTACCGGGCGGGTAGCGACGCCGTCTCAGACATCTGTGATGAGGTGGCCGAGGACTACGCCGTCACAACGTCAGGGGCCACAGAGTCCGAGGACCCAGATGCAGATGCCCGGCATCGGGAAGCGACGGTAGGCGTCGACTTCGACACGCTCGACTCGCACCCGGACTTTGGCAAAGGCTTCGATGCTGGCATGCAGACCGCGACCGAAATGGCTTGCGACCTGGCCGCCATCGGCGACGCACGTGCGCCATCGAACTGGATCGAGACCTACCCCTCAGAGTTCCAGTCGGGTTACCAGGCTGGAATCGGAAAGGCCGCCGAGAACTGCTAGACGGCCGGGGTGAACCGCATCACCGATGAGTGATGTAGCAGTTCGATGTCTTCCTCGATGATAGTGAAGCCGGCGTGCTCGACCATGGCCCGCATGAGGCGCGGGTTGTTGCGGGCGAAGCCGGCGTTGTCGCGCGCCGGCTTCTTGTCCTGATCGGCGTATTGAATGATCAGTGTGGCGTCGTCGGTAACCAACTGACGGATACGTACCAAGTAGTCGTACACCTCAAGCGGATCGATGTGCACAAACACGCCGTGGGAGTACACGAAGTCGATGGACTTGTCAGCCACATCATCGATGCTCGAGCCGTCGGTTAGCACGTACTGCATGTGCGAGAAATCGGCGAAGCGTTTCTGAAGTAGCTCGATCATCACCTCGTTCACGTCGACGCACACCACCGACTTACACGACACAAGGTATTGGGTCCAGCGACCGCCGCCCGAGCCAATCTCGAGCGCGTTGACGTCGGGATTTACGTACGGCGCCAAGTGACGCTCGAGCATCTTCTTCAGGTGAGGCTTGGTTTCGATGGTGCCCCAATGGTCGCCGTAGTTCTCGATATCGAGCTTCTTCTCGGCGTACGCGACGTTGTTGGTCCAGGCTTTTTTGTTCCACTCGACGGTTGGCATAGCGGTAACTTAGCGCGGCTCGAACCGGGCAACCGACGAGTGTTTGAAGATGTCGCTGTCCTCGTCGACGATCTCAAAACCGGAGTGCTCAATGAGCGCCCGCATCAGGCGCGGATTGTTGCGGGCAAACCCGTCGTTCTTCTGCGCACCCACCTTGTTTTGGTCGGCGTAGTGGATGACCACGGTGCCGTCGTCGGCGATGACCCTGCGGATCTCGACGAGGTAGTCGAGCACTTCGAGCGGGTCGACGTGGACAAACACGTCGTGCGAAAACACGAAATCGATAGACGTGTCGGCAACATCGGGCAGGTTGGAACCTTCGGTGAGAACGATGGTGAGATTGTCGTCGTCGGCAAAGCGTTCGCGAACAAGGTCGAGCATGACCTGGTTGACGTCGACACACACCACCGATTGGCAGGCCCGGAGGTAGTCGGTCCAGCGGCCACCACCAGAGCCGATCTCAAGCGCTCGGACCTTTGGATTCACAAAGGGAAGAAGGAACCGGTCGCGGAAGTCGATGAGGTGCGGCGTGTCCTCGACCTTGCCCCAATGGTCGCCGTAGTTTTCGATGTCGAAGGACTTGAACGCGTGAGGCACGTTTCGGGTCCAGGTGGCTTTGTTCCACGCGATGTCGGGCACGGGTTGGCTACTTTCTTTTCTGTTTCTTGTTTCTTGCTTCGTGTTTCTTCTATGTCTTCTTGCTGCGTTCGACCGCCAGGTCGGGGTACGGTCGTCGCATGCAACACGTTAGACATAGCGGGGACGCGAACCGGTGAGGGTTGAAGGCTTCGTCGACGCTTTGAACCCGACCGACAAGTCGCGTGTGCTCGAAGCTATGCACAGCGTGCAGTTCAAGAAGAACCAGGTGGTTTTTCATCAAGGCGAGCAAGGCCAGACGCTTCACATCGTGAACCGCGGCCACTTCATTGTTCACTCGATCAGCCAGTCGGGCGACCGTACTGCGCTGGTGGTCTTAGGCCCGGGCGATGTGTTTGGCGAGATGGCAGTGCTCGGGTCCGAGTCGACCCGCACCGCTACCGTGACCGCCATCGATAAGGCTTCGACGCTCGCCCTCGACCGGGGGGCGGTGGACGACCTTCGGCGCACGTCGATCAACGTCGACCGTCTGCTTCTGGAAATCCTCACCGACACGGTTCAGCGACTCACGACCCGACAGATGGAACTGACGGCGCTCACGGCTCCAGAGCGGGTTATCCGACGGGTTGGCGAGCTGCTCGATGCGTACCCGAGCGGCAAGATCCGGCTCCATCAGGGCGAGATTGCGGCCTTGTGTAACACCACCCGGGCCACGGTGAACGCAACGCTCGGCGAACTCAAAGCCGACGGCATCATGGTGCAAGAGGGCAGATCGATCGTGGTTCTCGACGCCGATGCGCTTCGCGACCGGGGTCGGTCGCTCTAGGCGACATCAAAGTCATCATTCTCCACCCAAAATCACTGAAACCTTTTCAAAACTGTCGGCTAGCCGACAGTTTTGGCCCGCCGAGGACTGCAATATGAAGGTACGGCAGTTTCCAAGCATGCCGAAAAGCGTGGTGGCGGAACCCCACACGATGCGGATCGTCTCGGCGGATGAGACGATCCGCATTGCACGTTCTGGGCCTCGTAACGAGCGGCGAGCAGTATTCCAGAGCAGTGTCCCGGAGAAGTGCTACGGAGCATCAAGTACCGCGTAGCTACTGGTTGCCGTTGCGATAAGTCGCCCGTCGCCGTCGACGGTGCGAGCCTCGAGATGCACAATTCGACGCCCGGGCTTCATCACCGTTGCGGTCGCTACAAGACGACCGCTGCTCACGCCTCGCATATAGCGAACCTGCATTTCGACAGTGGCGCAGATCTTGTCGTCATCGAGCGTGCTCATGGTGGCCCGCCCCATGGCGGTGTCCATCATTGCGTAGGCGACACCGCCGTGAACCACACCGTTCGGATTGAGGTGTTGGTCCTCGATGTCGATGCTGACCACCGCTGTGCCGTCGCCCTTCTCAACCTCGAACCCAACAAGGTGCTGGAAACCAAACTCGGTCGGTAGCTCCGTCATGGCAGCGACTCTAGACCGACGCTCTATGCTCCAGAAATGCTGTTTGAACTTCGAAACTACTTTGCTCTACCCGGCAAGCGCGACGAATTGGTCGCCGCCATGGAGGAGCGAATTCTCCCCTACCAAGTCGCCAAAGGAGTGGACGTCATAGCCAGCTTTGTCGATGAAGAGAACCCCGACAGCTACTTCTGGATTCGTCGTTTCGACTCCGAAGAGCAGCGGGTGGAGCTGTACGCCAAGGTCTACGAAGACGACGAATGGGTAAACGACATTGCGCCCCAAATCCCCAAACTGATCGACCGCGATCGCAGCCAAATCACCCGACTAAACCCGACACCGGCCTCACCCCTGAGCTAGCGGAGCTGATCGACTTCGCTATGCAGGCCCGGCGTATTCGAAGAAGTCGCCGCTCTTGATGAACGGGAATGTCCCTTCGTCGGTGAGTACGCCAGCGGCGTCGTAGGTGAGCAGCGTTACGGTCCAGGTACCGAAGGGCACATCGGGGAAGAGCCCGGGCTCGGCATCTATGCACGAAACATCGACGCGCTCACGTGAAAGCTGGTCGCACCAGCCGAGTGGGAAATCCCAGTAGTCGGGGATATCGACCAACAAGTTCTGCGGGATCCCTTGGGGATCGCTGATGTCGTAGAGGTTTCCGTCGCGATCGCTGTAGATGATGTCGTGCAGATGGTCGCCGACTACTCGCCATGCTCCGTTTTGTTGTTGCAGGGTGTAGCCCGCAGCTGTGAACGCCTCGATATCGGTGACGGCGTAAAGGTCGTAGTCGAAGAGCCCGCCCGGTAGTGGAACCGTGCTGAATTTGCTGCACCAGCCCTCGTCTGAACCTGCGGTCAGCGCTGCGCAGTCGCCTCGGTACTCGACGGTAGGGCCGAGCTGGGCAGTGATTGCCGCCTCGGCGCTGGGAAAGAAGCCCGCAGGAACGTCGCTGAGCGAAGGCTCTTCCTCGACGACCGGTTCTTCGGCTGGCGGTGGATCGGCAGGAACCGTTTCCTCGACTGGAGGAGCCTCGGTTGCTAGCGGAGCAAGCGTTGTCGTGGACACGACCTCTTCGGGCGCTGCATCCTCGGTAGCGACAACCGAGGTTGTCGGGGTCGACGCCGGGCCAAGCTCGACCGCTTGGTCGTCGTTGGCCAGGCCAAACGCAACGGCCACCGCCGCTGCGGCAAGAACCGTTGCACCGATCGTGGGCCACACAAACCGGCGCTTCGGTTTGGCCACCACCACGTTCTTGTAGGCCTCGCCGACGTTGGTAGTGCGCTCGCGACGTTCGGCGAGTTCGGCAAAGGCCGCCATGACGTCGCCCTCGGAGTCGAAGGGTTGCTTTGGATCCGTCGTCATTATCGAGCCCCTTTCTGGAGCAGCACGGCAAGTTTCTTTCGGCCCTCGTGAAGGTGGCTGGAAGCCGCGCGGATTGGGCTTCGCCCAATGTGCCGGCTTCTTGAAACTCAGCGGATGTCAAAATGTGCGCAAGCGCCTATCCGCTGAGTTTCCTGGTTGCGGTCGAGACTGTGCACTCAAGAATCTCGGCGATTTCGGCGACGGGAAGATCTTCGAGATAGTGCAGGGCAATGGCGGCTCGTTGCTTTGCCGGAAGCTGGGCGACAGCCGCCCACACCGGGTGCTGGCTTGTCCATTCTGCCTACCGTTTCCCACTTCTCATGGGCTCGGCTCATCGCTTCGGCGGCCAGGTCTTCGGCATGCGCAGGATCACCCGATACCGCCTCGGCCAGGCTGACCATTCCGACGAACTCTTGGCGAAAGAACACATCGAAGGTCAACCCAACCCGTGCCGACGAGGGCTCAGCGGTCTGTTCAGATTCGCTCATTCGCACCACATCCCCAACGGCGGTTCCGTTCAACAAGGCGTTCATGCACAACACACGCCCTGGAAGGCCGTGTTGTCCAAAACTTTCTCGTTACAAATCCGTTACAGCTGCGCACCAGTACAGCACCGGCGCACGGTGACACCGGTGAGGGTGAGTTATTCGCCGGTAAGAAGCCGCCGCTGTGCCTCGGCAAACTCATCGTCGCTAATGATCTCGGCTACCCGTTGTTCAGATAGCGCCAGCAACTGATCGACCATGCCCAAGTCCTCGTCCGACGGTGCAACCGGAGGCTCAGGCTCAGGCTCAGGCTCAGGCTCAGGCTCAGGCTCAGGCTCAGGCTCAGGCTCGATGAGATCGTGATCTAGGTGCTCAATGGTGTCGAGGGGTTCTTCGTACTCGACGGTGACATCGGCATCGGCATTCATATCGACCTCGGCGTCCACCACATCGACATCCACGTCGACGAAACGGCCAGCCGAGCCGTGATCGATCCGCTTGCCAAAGTCGGGATGCAGCTCGGGTGGGTACCACTTGTCGTCGGCAGCAAGCCACCAATCACGGTCCGGAGGTACATCGCCCATGTGTCGAGGGTAGCCATAACGCGACACAGGTGTCTGACACCTGTGTCGCGTCGTGACCGTTCCCCTTTCGCTTTTCTTGGGCACTCCGCGAGACTGGCGGCATGATCTCCTGGCAAGCACGTGCAGCAAAGCGGTCCCTCGGAAGGTTCATCCCTGGGCCCGAGGTTCCACTCGAGCAGCAGCGAGCCAGCCTTGAGCGGCTCGGAAAGCTGCCTCTACCACGCAGCGCCAAGGCCGAAGAGATCCAACTTGGCGGCGTGCGATGTCTGCGACTTACCCCCACCCGAAGCCTCAGCGAACGGCACCTTCTGTACTTCCATGGCGGCGGGTACGTGATTGGATCGCCCGAGGCGTCTGCCGGCTGGATCCAATGGTTGGCGGTTCGGGCAAACGCCACCGCCACACTGGTTGACTATCGACTCGCCCCCGAGCACCCCTACCCCGCCGCCATCGACGACTGTGTGGCCGCGCTCACCGAGCTCCAAGCCTCGGTCGACCCGGGAAACATCATTGTCGCTGGCGACTCGGCCGGAGGCGGCGCAGCCCTTGCCACGCTCGGTCGGATGAAGATGAACGGAGGCCCGATGCCCGCTGGTCTTCTGCTCTTCTCCCCCTGGACCGACCTGATCGCCTCGGGCGACAGCGTCACCACCCGGGCCAGCGTTGACCCCATGATCGATCCGGCGTGGTTGTCGACCTTTGCGGATTATTACCGGGGCGATACTCCGGCGAACCATGAGGGTGTGTCGCCGCTCTTTGCCGACCACTCCGGTTTCCCCAAGACACTGGTGCAGGTCGGTGACGACGAGGTGCTCCTCGACGACTCAACCCGACTCGTCGAGCGAATGCGCTCGGCCGGGGTAGACGCCGAGATCGATATCGCGCCCGACTTGTGGCACGTGTACCAGGCGTTGGCCCCGCTGATGCCTGAGTCACGTGCCGCCCTGAGTAAGGCTGCCGAATTTATGCAGCGCTGCACCTCGTAGCCGATGATCTTCAGGAGTCGTCTCATCAGAAGTAGGGAACCCGGGTTGGTTTCGATGGTGAATCCGTAGACTCGTCGGACGGGTGGAGGTCAAGGCGGATTCGTCCGCCCCAATCGAGGACCCAGCGTGACCGAATCAGCCAAATCCCACAAGATCTCCGCCATCGGTGTCGACCAGATGCCCGAACTGCAACACAAGGCATTCGAGCAGCGATATGGGCAATCGGACGACAAAGACTGGTCGTGGTACGACGTTGCGGATCCGGCAACCCGCCTGCAAACCGACCGCCTTCTTCATCGGGGCATCGACCGGCTGATGGCGATCACCGATTCGCATCCCGAAGACTGGCGAGTACTGGTGGTTTGTGGCGGCGTCGGCGGTGAGGCCACGTACCTCCGCAAGAAGGGTTTCACCCAGATCACGAACTCAGATTTCAGCTCGAGCGCTATCGAAATCGCCCAGCGGCGCGAGCCGTCGGTGACCTCGATGGTGCTCAATGCTGAAGCCCTCGACGTTCCCGATGATTCTTACGACCTGGTGCTGGTTCGGGCCGGTCTTCATCACCTTCCGCGTCCGGTGCTGGGCATGAACGAGATGATCCGCGTGGCGAGCAAAGCCGTACTGGCCATCGAACCGAACGAAGGCGTTCTGGCCAAACTTCTGGGGCAGGAGTTTGAAGTTGAGGAAGGCGAGATCAACTACGTGTTCCGGTGGACTAATGAGCTACTCGAACAGGTCGTGAAGAGCCAGATCCTTCAGGACCCGGTGCATATCGAGAACCTGCGGAGCTTGCACCACCACAAGGTTTGGGTGGTGGCCGAGAAACTCTTCGCCGACAACCCGGAACGCATGCACCAGTTCATCGATGCTGTCTACCGGATCGGTGGTCCGCTGCTCGACCGAGTCGGGAATCACTTTGTGGGCCTAGTGGTCAAGGACCCCGCGGTGCCGCATCGGCGATCGTTGGACCTCACCGACCGGGCAGCAAGCTAAGCAGCTTTGCTCAGCTGCTGTTTCGGTTAGAACTTTCCGGAGCGGCCACCCTTAAAGCCACCTGATCGCCGGCCACCACCCGACGAGCGGCGAGGACTCGAACGGCCACTCGGACGGATTCGACCGCGGCTTCGGCCGCCGCCACCAAGTCCTCCGCCACCGAATCCGCCGCCAAAGCCTCCCGAGCGGCGGCGCTGACTGGTGCCGCCGCCAAGGATTCCTCCGCCGAATCCTCCGCCAAACCCTCCACGTCCAACGATGATCGGCCCGGCGGCCCGGTTGTTGCGCTGGCGACGTTGCGCTTCGTGGTACAGCTGCTCGGCCGCTGTTGCGATTTGTCTCGCTCTGGCGATGACCTGCTCGGGATCGGTAGCCACAACACCTTGAAGCTGCCGGAAGTCGACCCGCAACTGGTCGAGCTGTCCCTGCGCACTCTTTGAGGCTCGGTCGGAGAAGCGATGGCTATCGACATGGCGGTCGGCGCGATCGAGAGCGGTTTGGGCCGCTCGAAGCTGCGAGTGTGCAGCGTTGCGCAGCCGCTCTTGTTCGCCAACGACCGTCTTGAACTTCGCTAGCTGCTCGTCGACGTCCTCGCCGATGTCCTCGGCCAGCTCGATGGCCAGCAAAGAATCGGGTGGTGACTGAGCAAGCGCCGCTTCGGCCTCGGCCAAGTCGTTGGTAACCAGACGCGCCGCCTCCTGTGCCGCCACGCCCAGGTCGGTTCGGTGCGTCGACAGGAAGTTGGTGAGTGTCGCGGCGTCGGAGCGCGCTTCGGCGACCGCAGCAGGGGCTTCGCTCAGTGCGGTCCGCAGCTCGACATCGAGCGCATCGACATTGTCCAACAGCTCATCGGCCAGATCGATTGCCACATCGGCAGCATCCAGATCTGCCGTGACCTCTCGAAGGACGCCAACGTTGCGCGGAATCTCGCCAACCTGTTCGGCTTCTCGGAGAAGTTGCTGGGCCCGCTCGAGTTGTTTCGCAGCTTCTGCCGGATAGCCGACAACCTCGTTGAAGGAACTGGCGGCATGGGTGACCTTCCAGCCGTCGATCATGGTGGCGGCTGCACTGACTCGAGTGAGCTGGCCAGACGCCTCGTTCGCGACCGCACCTCGACGAGCGGTCTCGGTGTCGCGTCGCTCATCGAGCTGTTCAAGGTCTGTTGCAATCGAGTCGGTTTCAATCGCCAACGGTTCGAGCGCAGGTCGCACCGCATCGACATCGACCCGAAGGGCAAAGGCATCGACATGCCCAAGCGCTTTCTCGAGATGGTCGAGACGCTGCTGCGCTGCGGTCACGTCCCAGCCATCGGCTGAGCGAGCGATTGCAGCCTGTCGGGCGGTGGCCAAGCGTTCGGTGGTTACCGTTTGGAGCGTTTCCATCTCATCGACGGCCCCGTCGAGATCGGCAAGCGCCGTCTCAAAAGTTTGTAGCGCTTCGGAGTTTTCCTTGGCGATCGCGGCTGCCCGACTCACGTGACCAAACGCTTCGGTCCTCGACTCGTCATCGAACTCGGCCACCTGCGCGCCATCGAGATCCGAAACCGGCGACCACGCATCGTAAAGCCGTCGTGATGCTTCGGCGGCGTCGACCTGCGCCGTTTCGAGGCGTTCCTTACTCGACCCGGTGAGCCGTCCGCCGAGCAACGTTGCCGTCTGTTCGGCGTCGTACCAGCGAGCCTGCACGTCGGTTACCTGCGACGATGCCTCGTCATACTCGGCGGCTGCGGAGGTGCGCTTGCGGTTGTTCTTGCGGCGAACCCCAACGAGTGCGGCACCGCCTCCTACAACCGCAGCAGCACCAGCCGCCCCACCGGCAAGCCAACCAACGGTGTTGGCTGGTTCGGTCTCGAGACCATCGACCGCCTCATCGACTCCTGCTTCGAGTCCGGCTCCGAAATCGCCGTTCTGAAACCAGGCTGCCATCCGGTCGAAGATGGCATCGACATCGTCGTCGAGACGGTCGTTGAGGTTGCTTCCGTACACCACGGCAAAGTCTCGATCTTCGACCGCCACAGCCAAGACGACGGTGTCGTCGAACACTTCGCCAGGGACGATGTAGGCGTCGGAGCAATTGGCGAACGATGCGGCGGCCAGGTCTTGTCCGGCGGCCAAGGTGTCGGCTACGAAGACATGAAAGTCGAGCCCGGTCTCCGCTTCGGCTTGCGCGATCGCGGCGATGAGGCCATCGGGGTCGTCGACCCCATGGAGATCGATGAGGTCGTCGCACGCATCGACCTGTGCGGCGGCGAGCGGCGCAGAAACAACAAGAACTAGGGAAAACAGCGAGAGCAGAACGAAGAAACGCGCGCTCGCCGTAGAGATGGTGACCATGGCGCGACTTTAGCGTGGTGCCTCTTTGGGCCGACGGTCGGCAGAAGCCCGGGACGTTTCCGTCCCAGGCTCGTCCTCACCATATGCCTTCACGTGGCTCGAGGCCGCACCTTCGCTAATCATCGCCGTTGGGGCACCTTTGTCGCAGCGTTGTGGCGAAAAGTTCCCGGGCTTCTTTTAAAACCGTCCCTTTTGTCTGTGGGAGATTGTCGTGATGAAGCCGATGCAGGGTGTGCGCGTTGTCGAAGCAACTCAGATGGTGGCTGGCCCTTGGGCGGGCGCCATTCTGGCCGAGCAGGGTGCCGATGTAATCAAGGTTGAGATGCCCGACGGTGTGGGCGACCGCTACCGTTTGGTCGGCTCGCGTCGGGGCGATATGGGAGCCAGCTTTCAGGGGTTCAATCGGGGCAAACGGTCGATAGCGCTCGACACGAAGGACCCCGAGGGCCTGAAGGTCATGCAGCGACTTATCGGGTCGGCCGACGTGTTTGTGCAGAATTTCAGACCTGGTACGGCCGACCGTCTGGGTATCGGCGCCGCGGAAATGATGGCCGCCTACCCGGAGCTGATCTATGTGTCGGTGTCGGGCTTTGGCTCTGACGGGCCCGAGGTAGATCAGAAGGTTTATGACTACGTGGTCCAGGCCCGCACCGGCATGGCCGCGATCCAGGCCATTCCGCCCGGAACCGGAACACCCGAACTGGTGCACCAGATCGTGGTCGACAAAGTGACTGCCATGACCACGTCGCAGGCCATCACCGCTGCGCTGTTTCAACGTGAACGCCACGGCGGTGGCCAGCATGTGCAGTTGGCCATGATCGACGTGGGCGCGTGGTTCTTCCACGCCGACGGAATGATGGACCTCTCGCTACTAGGCGACGACGTTGTCGATGTGCCCCACGTGGCCGACTCGTACGGGGCGTTTGCCACCAGCGACGGCCATATCGTGTTGATGGTGATGGGTAGCGATCGTTCGTGGCCGAAGCTCGCCAACGCCTTCGTACCCCACCTAGTGGACGACCCACGCTTTGCCGATCGCGAGATCCGCGAGCAGAACATCGACGCGCTGATGGCCGAGTTCGCACCGGTTGTGGCAGCGCTGACAACCCAACAGGCAATCGATGCGATGCGAGCCAACGACGTTCCCGGTTCGGCCATCACACCACGGGATCAGGTGCATCTCGACCCGCAGCTGGTGCACAACGACACGTTCGTCGTGGTCGACGATGGCCCGGCCGGCCTCCGCCGAGAAGTGCGTCCTCCCGTGCGTTTCGGCAGCGACGATGCACGAGGCATTCCCGCTTCGGCGCCAGCGGTTGGTGCCCACGCACACGAGATTCTCGCCGAGGTTGGCTACTCCCTCGCCGACATCGAGGGGATGTCTGAGTCCGGAATCTTGGGCCCCGAGTAGGACCACAAGGCCAAACAGTGCACTGAGCTTCGGTGGTGGTAGGAGACACGAAACTGGCCCAGCGACGTGAAGTCGCTGGGCCAGTTGGGTGAGGGGTCAGGTGAATGAGGGGGGTCAGACACCCTCACCCGGGGAGTTACTTGCGGACGATCTCGAGCTCGGCCACCGGACCGCTCCAGTCGAACTTGGAGGGAATGTCGCCAACGCCACGGAGGGTCTGGTGACGCTTGATAACGCCGCCCTCTGCAAGTGCCGGGTTCGATGCGCCGGTGCCAAGTCCAGATCCGTTCTGGCAGAAAGGAGCTGGCACGATGTCGGCCAACTGCTCGGTGTTGATCTCGGTGCCAGCGTCATAGCCCTGGAGGTGGTAGGTCTTTGCGGCATTGCCCTGCTGTGGAAGCTTCTTGCTGTCGAGGCCAGCGAAGCCGTCGTTGGTGCAGATCAACATCGAAACGATGCTGATGCGATCCTCAGACGTAGTGAACTCGAAGGTCACCGATCCGCCGGGAGGAATTGGGGCGCCTCCGCCGACGCCGCTCACGCCAAGTCCGTTTGCGTCAACAGCAGCAGCGATTTCACCAGCCAGAATTGGAACCGCGCCGTTCTCGGCCACGGCCTGCACGCCTTCGCTTGCCTGCTGGTTCAGGCTGAACAGCTCGACGCTCTTGTCGTGTGCAGCAAAGTTGGGCGGTGTCAGGTAGTTGCCTGTCGTGTTGGTAAGGGTGGCCTCATAGGTAACCGGCCCACTCGATGGTGGCGCCGCGGCGGCCGGCACTGCCGCAGAAACGGCCAGGGCTGTTAACGCAGCCACCAGTACCGCGAAGATTGTGTTGATTTTGCGCATAGAAATAGTTCCTTTTGGGATTGTTGACGGTCGTCGCCACAACTCGGGGAAACTGATAGCGAACACTGACCTAACGCCTTGCGTCGCGAATCAGTTCCGAGAAATCGAAACTTTTTTCTAAGTAGTCTTTCGGCGCACCTTTTCGGACGCCAGGACTTGCCCGAAGCGGCCGCCTTGGAAGCCAAAGGTGTGTCGTTTAGTTCAGCCATCCGGCGATGGCGCGCCCGACGGCGACCCGGAGGTTAGGCCGGGCTGAGCGACATCGACGCTGGACCAGCACCAGGCACATTGGTGCATCGGTAATCACCGGCCGGCGAAGCGAACATCAGACCGAGGCACGTTCCCTGCGCTTGTTGCCCGAGAGCGTTGGGATGAATCGATTCCTGGGCCTCACCCTGGGTCAACCCGGTGACCAGGAATCGGCCCCACTCAGCGTCGGAGCCCGAGCCCTGCGCAGCGGAAACCGAGCAGATTTCGCGGCCTTCCATCGCATCGCTCAGGTCGAGGAAATCGGCTCCCTTTGCCGATGCGACGGCTGCCAGTTCACCTGAGATCTGTGGGATGAGCGAGTCGCGGGCCCAGTCGGCATCGACGTTCCAGAACGGGCATCCGCCGGTGTTCGTCCTGTCCCATCCACTCTCGGAGTAGCGGAAGTCCGAACCTCGGGGCACCGGCGATGCGTAGCTCTGCACGACGAGACGATAGGAATCGGCTGCTTGACCTGCATCGGACATGACGGCCCGAATCTCATCGATGGCTTTGCCTACATCGGCCATCGCTCCCGACATTTTGGCGTCGATGTTGGCCTGCTGATCATCGTGACAGGTGTTCTGCCACCATGACGGACTGGTGTTGTAACCGATGATGCAGTCGAGCAAAGCGTCGACGAATCCGAGATCGTTTCCGCCCACCGACAGCACGATCAGTTCAACATCGTTGGAAGCTGCCACCGCTGCCAGTTGATCGGCTTGCGGGGCTTCACCGTTGCGCCATTGCCCACCGTTTGATGAGCGGAAGATGTTGCTGGCAACCGCTCCCGAGCAGGCCAGATTGAATCGGGCGTCTACCGCAAGGTTGGCCGAGAGGATCTCGGCGACGTCAGAGCGATGGCAACCCGATGCCCCAGTGGAGCCGTAGATCTGACTTGCGTCGTAGTGCCACACGCCCTTGTGTCGGTAGGCGGCTCGATCGGTGCCGCCGCGGTTGCCTGATGATGAGGCGTAGTTTCCTTGCCACCGACCGCCTTCGCCTGAGATGTAGCTGTCGCCAAGCGAAACAGCAGCGGTTGGTTGAGAACTACTTCCGCCCCCGCCGCTGCCGCCACCGCCGTCGTTCCCGCCGCCGTTCTTGCCGCCTTTACCTGCGGCGGCAGGGCTGACGGCCAGCAACAGCACGGTTAGAACGATTGCGAGAACGGTGGCAAGGCGGCGCATGTGAAGTCTCCCCAAAGTGACCAAACGGATCGTGGAGTTACCGATCGGTAACCAGCTAGGGGAAATAGTACCGGGGATGGTGACCGTCGTCACATCGACACCCCAATATTGGGGTCGGTCTCGGAGGAGATTCTCCGGTTCGTCCTCTGAACGGGGCCAAGGGCGGACTGGGGGTGTTGACCGCCGCTTGCCCGAGTACGGACAAGCGGCGGCTACATCGATTCGGTTACGTGACGGAACGCGGGAACCACCAGGCACCGTTGCAGAACATGGTGTCGGTCTGCAGGTTCCCTGATTCGCAGCTACCCGTACCGTGCACCCATACCCTGGGGTCTTCGGCCTCGACCTTCTCACCGAAGACCTTGATCCAGTCGACCTGAAGGTTGAAGTCGTGCACGTTGTCGTCCATGTCGTTCATGAACGCAATCACTGGCTTTGCTTCATAGCTGTCGAATGGAATGCGGTAGGTGCGCCATTCGCGGGTGACCACGATCTGGGCAAGCACCTCGGTGCTGCCGTCGTTACGAACAGCAAACCGTTCGCCACCGACCGTTCCACGGGCACGGACCCGGATGGTGTTCATCGTCTCGTAGGAA
>CALJDK010000138.1 GCA_938023735.1 uncultured Acidimicrobiales bacterium | reverse complement strand
GTTTTCGCCCGAGACCTTCCGGGCTCTGAAGGCCACCTACTACCGAACCGCTCTCGATATCGTCGACAGCTACCACGCTGACGCCGTCTTGAACGGCATGTCGCTCGATCGGCATGTTGAGGAAACCACCGTCGAGCTGTTTGCCTCGGCCATCATGGAAGCGGGCGACCGGTTCCTCAGCGAGCCCATGGCAGTGCCGTTTACCCCAAGTTGGTCTCGGGTGGTCTCGGCGGTACCGAACATCCTCGAGCAGATCGACGAAGCTGTCGAACTCGACAACGCCTAGTGACCATCAATCCCGCCACGCCACTACGCATCCTCTCGGTTGGCGCCACCCTCATCGAGTCGACCGAGGGAACCGTTGCCCTACCGGCGGTTGTTGTCGACGCGACCGGTCGGGCCGATGTCGCCGACCTCGCTCGGGTGCATGACACCGAAGGCGTCGGCAACGTTCGAACTCTTGCGGTGCGCAACGGCAACACGATCGACCTGTCGGTGACGCTCACAAGTCCGGTTACCTGCTCGTTCACGATGCAGTTTGCGGCCGACGACCCAACCGGGTTTCTCGGCTCGGTCTGCTCGGCCGAGTCGTTGGTTATCGCCACGAGCCAACCCGATGCGGGCGAGGTGTGTTTGTCGGTCGATATCGACGGCGAAGCCTTGGCCCAGGTATTGGCCACGACCAAAGGTTCATGACCGACACCTGGCTCGCTTTCGCCCTCGCTCACCTGGCGTTCACCGCGGTCATGACCGGGCTGATCTGGATGGTGCACGTGGTGCACTATCCGCTCTTTGCCCATGTCGGCGCCGAGCACTACCGCACGTACCAGAGCCAGCACATGCGCCGGATCAGTTGGCTTCTCGCGGTTCCGTGGGTTGCCGAGGTGGTGCTTGGTGCAGTCATATTTCTTCTCGCACCAACATCGACGCTGCGGCTCATCACCTTTCTCGCGGGAGCTGTTCAGGTGGGCGTGGCCGTAGTCACCGGGTTTGTAGCGGCGCCAGCGCATGGACGACTCCTCGACGGCTTCGACGCCGCCGAGCACCGGGGCCTGATGCGCGCCAACCTGGTGCGCACGTTGTTGTGGACGATCCGACTGGGTTTCGCATTGGTGATCGTTTGGCTGTCGGTCGATCCGCGCCGATGAGTTCGGCGCCTTCGTCAAAGCTTCTCCCCACACCACCATCGCTGCACCCATGGCCATAGTTACGACCACCTACCGGCCAACCGGTCCAATCCTTCTCGGCCTGGACGAAAGGATCGAGGCAGTGAGAGACGAAAGGAAGAACGTAAACCAACGGAGAAGTAGGCGAAGAAAAACCAGTACCGTTAGTGATTATGAGTATTGACACGATTGCCGACATCATCCGCGTTCACGCTGCAGCTCAACCCGACCAACCTATGGTCACCACTTCGGCCGACGGAGCCTCGAAGTCCTATGCCGAGGTGTACGCACGGGCTGGCCAGGTTGCCAACGCACTGCAGGCCAAAGGCGTAGGCGCGGGCGACCGTATTGCGTTTCTCGACAAGAACAGCGTCGAGTATTTCGAGGTGCTCTTCGGGGGATCGCTTATCAACGCGGTAAACGTTGCCATCAACTGGCGACTCGCAGCACCAGAGATGGCCTACATCATCAACGACTCCGATGCCACGGTGCTGGTGATCCACACCGACTTCAACGAACAGCTCGAAGCGATGAGAGCCGACCTCACCAACGTAACGACCGTGGTGATCCTCGGCGATGAGTCGATGGTCCAGGGCGACGACGTTGCCTATGAAGCCTTCATTGGCGACCAGCCCACCGACGATCCCGGTGTGGTGAGCTCCGGCGACGATGTGAGTCTTCAGCTCTACACCTCGGGGACAACCGGCCGCCCCAAGGGCGCTCAGCTCACCAACAAGAACTTCAGCGGCCTGGTCAAAGCTGCCGACTCGTGGGACATGGACAGCACCTCGGTGAGTCTGGTGGCGATGCCGCTGTTCCATATCGGTGGTTCGGGCTGGGCACTGTATGGCATGGCCAACGGCGCCTCGTCGATCGTGATGCGCGAGGTCGACCCCATGGTCGTGTTCGAGCTCATTCAGCAGTACTCGATCAGCCACATGTTCTTGGTTCCCGCCGCCCTGCAATTTCTGTTGCTTCTTCCGACCGACGAGGTCGACCTGTCGTCGATGAAGCTTGTTGTGTACGGAGCTTCTCCGATCACCGAGGAAGTTCTGGTTGGTTCGATGCAGCAGTTCGGCTGCGGATTTATGCAGGTTTATGGCCTCACCGAGACCACCGGTTTGGTTACCCATCTTCCTCCCGAGGATCACGACCCGGGTGGCGCCAAGGCCGATTTGCTTCGCTCGGCGGGCAAGCCGGTAACCGGCGTCGCGCTCAAGATTGTCGACGAGGACTCGGGCGACAGCTTGGCCGAAGGCGAAGTCGGCGAGGTGTGGATCCAAAGTCCCGCCAACATGGTTGGCTACTGGAAGCTTCCGGAGGCGACTGCCGAGGCTCTTCCCGGCGATGGCTGGTTCCGATCAGGCGACGCCGGCTACATGAGGGGCGAGTACCTGTTTATTCATGACCGGGTGAGGGACATGATCGTTTCGGGTGGCGAGAATGTGTACCCGGCAGAAATCGAGAACGTGATGATGAGTCACCCGTCGGTAGCCGACGTTGGCGTCATTGGTGTGCCCAGCGAGAAGTGGGGCGAAACCGCCAAGGCGTTGATCGTTTTGGCCGAGGGACACGAACTCGACGAGGCCGCGCTTATCGCCCACTGCCGCGAGCAGCTTGCCGGCTTCAAGTGCCCGTCGTCGGTCGAGACCATCGAGGCGCTCCCCCGCAACCCATCAGGCAAGATCCTCAAGCGTGAGCTTCGAGCCCCCTACTGGGCCGACAGCGACCGCAACGTCTGATGTTCCTGAACAAGTGAACACAAAACGCAGAAGGCCCCGGGATCTCAGATGATCCCGGGGCCTCTTGCTTGTAGGTATTAGTCGCGAGCCATGAAGAGGCGCAGGACGTACCAGAACATCGTCATGACCGAGCTGAACAACTGCACGGCGGCACCGACGTACGCCTGCGATGGGTAGCGGCGGATGATGCTTTGGGTTTGATAGAGGATCGAGGCGCCCATGAGGCCGATCATCGCCAGCGAGAACCAAGCGCCGAGACGCAGGTTGAAGATGAGCGAGCCGACGATGGCCACCATGGCGAGAATTCCGCCGAACATCAGGATTGGCCGCAGGAACGACAGGTCGCTCTTGGTGAACCAGGCAACAGCGGTAAGCCCGGCGAAGCCTATGGCGGTAACGAAGACTGCCGACCAGACGGTGCCGGGGTTCTGCTCGATGCGGAACACTTGGTACAGCGGAACGGTGAACAGCAGCGAGTACACCGCTGACATTCCGAACAGGCCGACGTACTGCTTCGAGGAGTTGCGAAGATCTGAGGCAGCAGATGATGCCAACCAGCTTCCGACCATGAAGAGTCCGAGGACGATCATCCAACGCCCGCCGCCACCGCCACGAACGAAGTTGTGGAAGCGCTCGGCGATGCCTGCTTGGAACAGGACAAACTCCAATGCCACGAACACACCGATTGCGGCGGCCAGGTGGGTGTAGACGCGACCAAGGAAGGTGGCGCGGTCGCTTTCGGGAAGAGAAACGACGGGACGGGTATCGAGTGAATAGGGCTCAGCCATTAGGGGGAACTCTCTTTCTGACGACTCTGTGCAACAAAGGATGCATATTCGCTATTCCAAGAGTAGCCGAATCAGGGCCGATAGGCCCCGGCGACCGGTGGAGAGCTAGAGGTACTCGGGCACCTCAGCTGCGGCGACAGCTGGTGGCGATGCTGGCGGCTGGTCGGGCAGGCCCAGGTCGAAATCGCTGTCGTCAGACAGATCGAGGTCGGTGAAGCTCACGGCTCCCGACGCCTCGGCGGCTGAACGGAGCTCGGCTTTGCGAGCTTCATCGAGAGCATTGCCTCGGCGCTGTGCCATAACACCCACGACGAGCGCCAAGATGATGAGGCCAACGCCAGCGGAAAGGCCAACGATGAGCTCCCACGTGGTGCTGAGCCCACTTGCGGTGGTTTCGATGGCGTCGGCATCGGCGAATGCCGTGATGAATGATTCAGAACGAAAGGTCATTGCGATTCCCCCATCTCTGCCGACGATTGAAACCCCCCATGGGTTCAATCACATGCTGGCGAGATTGGTAAGAAACACCCACTTTACTGCGAACAGGTGTTCGTTTTGAGAAAAATTATCGCACTAGCTGCAATTGCAACGGAAAAACCTGTTTCTCGGGTCGCCAAAAACAGCCCAAAACACTGCAATAGCAACGAACTGTGACGTTGGTCTCGTCAGGAAGACGGTGGCCAATCAGCCCCGATTTCGGCGAAACACGCCGGCGGACTTACTGCGAGAAGTAGTCGGCGATGGCTTCAGCAATGAACGAAGGATCTTGGAATGGACCGAAATGATTAAGGTCGGGGTAGGACAGCAACTCGCCGTTGGGAAGCTCGTCGGCCACCGCCGGAGCAAAGGTCGCCGGGCCCTGTCCGTCGCCGCTCATCACGATGGCCGTGCGGATCATTGCGTTGGGGAGCTGCTCGAATCCGCCGTTGTTGGAGTTCTCGAAAACTTCGGCCTCGATAGCTCCGCGACACTTGAGGCGAACGGTGCCATCGTCGAGCGGTTCAAACCCGTGGTCGACGTACGCCCTGAGGGCCACGGGGTCGACCTGGCTGAATGGCGGTCGGGAGGCGTAGCGTTCGAAGGCTGCGTCGTAGCTGTCGAAAACCTCGCGCCGTTTTCGAGCCGATGCTGCCAAGTTGTTCTCGGCGTCCGGCGGTTGGGTGACTGCGGGGAAGAGGATCGGTTCGAACAACCAACCCGCCCGAAACATCGTGGGGTGATTGAGGCTGGCGAGCACGATGGCTGCGCCACCCATGGAGTGGCCGACCGCAAACACCGGTTCGTCGTCAGCCACCGCTTGCACCGAGGCGGCGAGGTCCTCGGCCATGCCTTTCCAGCTCATCGAAAGCCCATCGGGGAATTTGGAGTCGCCATGGCCGCGGAGGTCGACGCCATAGCAGTGGAACCGGTCGGCGAGCGCCTCGGCTACCGGCAGATAGCAGCGACCATGGAACCCGGTGGCGTGGGAGAAGAACAGAACGGGACCTTCGCCGCCGAGGTCATGGAGGGCTACCTCGACGTCGTTGGTTGATGGAATGAATCGGCTGGTCTCTGACACGACCCGGACTGTAGTCAGCGGCGGCGTATCCAACCTGATCCATAGGGCGCCAAAACCAAGTCGGCCGCCTGCACGGCGTCGGCATCATCGGAGTCGAGATGCTCCCATGGTCCATCGATGGGCACCACTGCCTCGGACGCCGACACGTTGACATACACGTCGATAACCTCGGGCGTTTCGTGGCCCTCGGCTCTACCGATGTTGGTTCGGCGTAGGCCAACGACCTGGTCAGAAGTTTCTAGAAGCGCCTGCGCAGCCTCGGGATGGAACGCTGGAGAGGATCGTCGCAGCTTCGCCAGCTCGCCCAGACGGCGCAGGACTTCGGCCTGGGGACTCGATGGTGTGTCGAGCGCCGCGTCGATGGCCTCACGAGAAAGCTGCGCTCGGTTGATGGAACGATTCGCTCCCGATGCTGCGACACCATCGAGATCGTTGGGCGATGCCAGAAGGCTGTGGATGTAAAACGCCGGGACGCCGACAAAAGCAAGCATGATGGCGTGCGCGGCACAGAACCTGTCGATTTGCAGCCCGTCGTCGACGCCACCGCCATCAAGACGCAGTGCCGCGAAGAGGGACACGTTCAGTTCATACGGCTGGTCGGTCCCGTCGGGTCCGGTGAACATCGAAACACGTCCGCCCGCTCGCTTCACCGCCGCAGCGAGTTCGTCGACCTCCGCCGGGGACAGGATCCCTTCGGTGGGCCGAACCCCAATGCCGTCGTGCGAAGCCAGAAAGTTGAAGAACGATGTGCCGGGTCGAAGCGGTTCGAGACCGTCAATCCAGGACTTCAGATACCGGCTGCTTCCCGACAACATTGCCTGAAGCACAAGCGGTGGCATGGTGAAGTTGTAAACGAGGTGCGCTTCGTTTCCGGTTTCCTCGTCGCCGAAGTACGACACATTCTCGGCATGCGGAACGTTGGTTTCGGTGATGAGCAGCGCATCGGGCTGGCGGACTTCGAGGAGTTCGCGAAACACTTTGACCACCCGGTGGGTCTGCGGGTGGTGGATCGACGTGGTACCGATCTCTTTCCAGAGATACCCAACCGCGTCGAGCCGCAGCGCCCGCACGCCGTTGGTGACGTAGAGGTCGATGAGTCGCAGAAACTCGAGAAGGACCTCGGGGTTTGCGAAGTCGAGGTCGAGCTGGTCGTGACTGAAGGTTGCCCAGACGTGACGGGTCCCCGACGGCGTATCGACCGGGCAGAGCAGAGGTGAGGTTCGAGGTCGAACGACATCGCTCAGGTCGGCGGTGGGATCGGCGGTGACGAAGTACTCCTTGCCAGGTGGTTCGTCGGCCATGAATTGCTGGAACCATTGGCTCGATGCCGAGGCATGGTTGACGATGAGGTCGGCCATGAGCCGGCGATCCCGACCCAGGTTGGCGATATCGGACCATTGCCCGAGGTCTTCACGAACCGCCGCAAAGTCGACGACCGAGAAGCCATCGTCGCTGCTGTAGGGAAAGAACGGAAGAACATGCACCATCGAGATGAAGGTGCCCAACCGCTCATCGATAAACGACCGAAGGGCAGCCAGCGGTTCGCTGGTAGCGGAGCGACCATCGAGAATCGTGTCGCCGTAGGTGATGACGGCCACATCGCGTTCGGACCAGGTTGGCCGGACAGCTTCGGTGTGTGCCGGCAAGGTATCGATGCCGATGGCCCGGAGCGCTTCTTCAGCAAGCGTCTCGGGCGATTCATGGTTGGGGTAGAGGGCGGTGAGGTGCTCGACCAACCGGGAAACGAGAGCGGACATCACGAGGCCAACGTAGTGCTGGGACTCTCAGGACTGGTGGCTGACGGGCCGGTTGTTGGGGGCACTGTTGTCGGGAGGACTGTTGTCGGCGGCACTGTCGATGAAGACACTGTTGCCGGCGGGACAACTGTGGACGGGGAAGTCGTCGGCGGGACCGTGGTCGAAGGCGCGGTCGTCGGCGGGACGGTTGACGGTGGCACCGTGGTTGGAGGGACTGTCGTCGGCAGAACCGTGGTTGGAGGGACAGTGGTTGGTGGCGTCGTTGATGGCGGGATTGTGGACGGGATGGTTGTGGCCGGTGGCGAGCCATCGAAACTCAGCCGTTCGAAGTACATCGATCGCACGCCGCCCGGATACCCGATGCGGTATCGCCATTCGTGAAAGGCCAACCGAACGGTCCCGGAAACATCAACGAAGAACTCTCCGCCGCCGGGTCCGCCATCGCTCACCCGCCAAGGGTTGGACGATGATTTGTAGCAAGGACCCTGGGCCGATTCGCAGACCGCGTGGCCCATTGCATAGCGGTTACTTGACCACGAGTTAGCTGAGTAGATCAGGTGGTAGCGGCCGCCAACTTGGATCATCGATGGCCCTTCGACCAACGATCCTTCCCATGGCAACGTCGACCACAGCAGCTGTCGCGGCGAGCCAACCAACGAAAGCCCATCGGACGCCAGCGGCTGACTCCAGATGCTGGTGAGTATTCGACAGCAGTTTCCGTCGTTCTTGAACAGGAGGTACGCCTGACCGTTGGCGTCAACGAAGGTCGAGGGATCGATCGATCCGCCAAGACTGGTTTGGCACACCAACGGCGACGACGCAGCGGAAGAAAACGGACCTTCGGGCCGGCTGGCCGTTGCCGCACCGATGCACTGACGGTTACTCGCGGAATCGCGGGTGGTGAAGTAGAGCACATAGGTACTACCGCGGAGGGTGACGGCGGGGGCCCAGGTTTGTGTCGCGCTCGGCGCTGCCCAGGTGGGTAGGTCGGGAAGCGCATCGCCCACTGCTCGCCACGAACCCAGGTCGGTCGAAAACCACACCGGCACATGCCCGGCGGAGGTATTGGTGGTGTAGGCGAAGTAGCCACCTTTGGCCGACAGCACGAACGGATCGGCCGCGTCGCCGATACCTGACCACGAAGCGGCTCCGGCCAATGGCGCCCGAAGATCGAATACGGCTGGTGCCGCTGGCATGTCGGGTACCGAAACCCCTACTGCGCCCGGCGCATTCGACTTCGCTGGCGGTGCCGGTGCGGCCGGAGCGAGGGTGGTTGTTGTCGTCGTGGCCTCGTCAGTTTCGGTGTTCGCCGGCGCATCGTCGAGATCGAGGTTGAGGGAGAATCCGCCACGTTCGTCGTCTTGGCCGGGTTGTTCGCCATCGGGTTCGGTGAAGGCCAGTTCGTCGGGCATCGGTGGTCCGGGGAGGGTGGCGACGGTCTCCGGATTGGTGGACACGACGCTGGTTCGTGCCGGGCTTGCGCCGTCAAAGGCAGCTCCGTCGTCATTTGTCGATGAGCCGTTCAGCGCAAAGAGCACCGACCCGAGAACCAGAGCCAGAAGAATCGCAAGGAGCACGGTGCCAGTTCTTGGGGACGCTTCGCCGTGGGCCATACGGCCTCCATCGGCGAACCGAAGGGCTTTCTAAGCACTCCCTTCGGTGCACTCGACGCCGGCAACTTCAGCTGCGATACAGCGGAAAACCCCCAGCTACCTGCGGAAATTGGTGGATTCGAGAAACTAGGCCGAATTGCTTATGACCTAGGCCAAATGGCCGAAAGGGACCGTATGGCTAGCCACAACTTCCCACCAAAGCCCTCGCACCAGCGCTTGATGCGAGCAGTCACAATGCTCTCGTTGGCCGTTTTGGTGATGTCGACAGCGTTCGTCGGCCTTGGTCGTACCGCAGGTGCACAGGGGGCACAAGGGGAAGTCGGTTGCGGGACTGATCTTCTCGAGCTCACCCAGAACGTCGGAAACATCGGCCTGGTCGGCAACGACGGCCCCGCTGCAGCCACCAGCACGGTCAGCTTGTCGCAACCACTTGCCGCCGGCACCTACGCCGTTCGCACAGTAAGTATGGATCGTCACTGGTCAGAGCGCCGCGATCAGCCCCGCGAACAGTTCACCGTTACCGTTGGCGCCGCAACGGTTGGCCCAACTACCGATCTTCCGAAGGACGCCGACTTCCTCGGCGCAATGACCGCAACCTCGGCCGATGAGAACCTGGCGAATGTTCCGGTCGACGTGTTCCCTGGTGAGCTGATTGGCACCATCGACCTCGACGCCACCGCCGAACAGTTCACGCTCACCCATGTCGACGGCGGCGCCGGAAACGGCAGCAACAGCATCTCGGCCCACCAGGTGACCTTCACCTGTGTGGCCACCGACCTGGGAATCTCCTTTGCCAACACATCCCGCGGACTCTCGGCCGATGGGTCTGCCATCCTTACGCTCACCGTTTCCAACGACGGTGCGGTCGACCAAACAGGTGTCCGGGTTCGAAGCGTTCTCCCGAAAGGTGTTGACCTCGACGGCGTTGTCGACGCAGCAAGCGGCACGACAAGCAGCATCGGTGCAACCATTCGTTGGGAAGGCGACCTGCCAGCCGATGCGTCGGTAGACATCTCGATTCCAATCGTCACCAGCGCCGATGGTTACGCCGAATGTGCTGACGAATCTGCCCAGTGTTCGGTGTTTGCCGAGATCGTCGGTGCCGACTCGGGCGCCCCGTCGACCGACCCAGCAACGGTTGATCTCACCGCAACCGCCGACCTCGAGGTTGGCACATCGTACGCTCCGGCCAACGGTGACTCCGGCCAGTTTGCCGGAACCATCACGGTCTCGGTTACCAACGCTGCCGACAGCTTTCTCAACCTCACCGCCGATGGCATTGCGATCGAAAGCGACTTCGGTTCGTCGCTCTCGATCGATGAGAACTCCCTTGGACTTACTGCCGGCGATATCGTTCGCGACGACTCGATGCTGCGCTGGAATGTCGGAAGCCTTGCTCCCGGCGAAAGCGCTGCCTACAGCGTGAACGTGTTGCTTCCTGGCGTCGGTACGTTCTCGGTTCGCTCACAGGTCGTTTCCAGTAGCGTGGCCGATCCCGACTCGACCCCCAACTCCCTCGCTGCCCGAACCGGCGACGACGACATCACTACCCTTGAGGACGACGAAGCGGCTGCTGTTGCCGTGGCTGTTGCGAGCACTACCAGCACCACCACGTTCACCACCACCTCGCTTCCCACCACCACAACCCGT
Source organism: uncultured Acidimicrobiales bacterium (assembly GCA_938023735.1). Classification (GTDB taxonomy): domain Bacteria; phylum Actinomycetota; class Acidimicrobiia; order Acidimicrobiales; family SHLQ01; genus CALLQB01. Next base: position 592 of record CALJDK010000138.1, on the reverse strand, counting down.
GCTCCGCTCGTTGTCGAGGCAGCCGAAATCACCGTCGATGATGCTGCCGAGCCCGCCTTTGAGCTCGACCTGACCGAGGAAGAGGTCATCGACCTCACCGGACTCGACAATGCCGAACTCGATAATGCCGAGGCGACCGACGCCGATGACCGCACCGAGGTCGCCGGTGCCATCGAACTTCCGACCGAGTCGATTCCGATTATCGATGACCAGCGTGACCGCACGCCCATTGCAGCGCTCATCGCCGTGCTTCTCGTCGCACTCTCGGTTGCCGTAGTGCTTGCCGATCGTCAAAATGGTGAACGCTTCAAAGCAGCCGCTACAGCCGACACGGACTCCCCCACCGACACGCCGTCCAAGTAGTAACGACGGCCATCATCTCTTGTGCGACCTGCAAGGGCCGCCGTTAGGCGTCGAACCGGCTGCAGCCGTCAAAGCCGTTGAGGACACCCTCACGGAAGGCGCCAACCCGTTCGAAACCGGTGCCCCGGTTGTCGTCGGTATCGTTCTCGTCGCCGAGGACCAACAGCGTTTCGACCGCCTCGTCGAGGTCGCCCGGAGAGATCGACAGGATGCGTCGGTCGGGACTGGT
>CALJDK010000137.1 GCA_938023735.1 uncultured Acidimicrobiales bacterium | reverse complement strand
GTCGGGAACACATTGACGCCTCGGATGATGAGCATGTCGTCAGTTCGGCCCGTGACCCGCGCAATGCGTCGCATCGAGCGAGCAGTCCCGGGAAGAAGGGTGGTGAGGTCACGGGTGCGATACCGGATCACCGGAAACGCTTCCTTGGTGAGCGAGGTGAAAACAAGCTCGCCTTCGGAGCCATCGGGAAGCACCTCGCCCGTTTCGGGATCGATGACTTCGGGGTAGAAGTGGTCTTCCCAAACTGTGGGGCCGTCTTTGGTCTCAACGCATTCCTGCGCAACTCCGGGGCCCATCACCTCGGACAAGCCATAGGTGTCGAGAGCATCGAGATCCATCCGCTGCTCGATCTCGGCCCGCATGGCCTCGGTCCATGGCTCGGCGCCGAAAATCCCGATTTCTAGGCTCGACGACGTGGGGTCGATTCCCTGCCGTTCCATTTCGTCGATCAGGTTAAGGCAATACGACGGCGTGACCATGATGATTCGAGGCTCGAAATCCATGATGAGGTTGACCTGTTTTTCGGTCTGCCCTCCAGATATAGGCACCACGGTGCACCCAAGATGCTCAGCCCCGTAGTGCGCACCGAGTCCGCCCGTGAAAAGTCCGTAGCCGTACGCAACGTGGGTGACGTCGCCCGATCGTCCGCCTGCGGCGAAGATCGAGCGGGCCATTACCTGTGACCACGTGGCGATGTCGTTGCGGGTGTAGCCAACCACGGTTGGCTTGCCGGTGGTGCCCGACGAGGCGTGAATACGAACGACCTCGTTTCGAGGGACGGCAAACATGTCGAACGGGTAGTTATCGCGCAGATGCGCTTTCGTCAGGAAGGGCAGCCTTGAAAGGTCGTCGAGCGACTGGATATCCGCCGGCGTCACGCCTGCAGCATCGAATGCGGTGTGGTAATGGGCAACGTTGTCGTAGGCCCGCTGAACGCTTTCCTTCAACCGCGCGAGTTGTAACGCCCGCAGCTCGTCGACAGCGGCGTTCTCGATTTCTTCCAGTCCAGTCATACGCCGGAGGGTACCGTTGGTCGTTGGTCTAGTGATCAGCGAGCAAGGCTTCGGCGGTGCGGCGGCCGGAGTACAAGGCGCCTTGGATGGAGCCGGTGTCGCGGTGGTCGCCGCAGACCCACAGCCCTCGATCGATCTTGGTGGTCTTCTTTGGTTTGAACGGTGGCCTCTGGTCGGGCTGACCGTGGGCAACGTCGTAGGTGCGGAGATGCTCCCACGAGGCGACCTCGCTGCCGAACCAGTCGCCGAGCTGGGTGCGAACGCGGGCCGCAAGTTCGGTGCCGTGGGTTCCCGGACAAGCTGCCACCATCAGGGTCTTGCCGGTCGGTGCGTATCCGGGGGCGACCTCGCTCATGACCGCAAAGTTGGCCATCGGGCCGGACTGCTCACCGTCGAGGACGATGAGTTTCTTGCGCACTGGCGGAGTGGTGGCGCTGAAGTAAACGGCCGATACCGATCGAGAACCAGGGTTCGCGACGGAGACAAGGGTGCTCGCGGTTGGCCCGTCGGTTGCGATGACGACATCGGAGGCGTCGATGGTTCGACCGTCCTTGAGTCGGACAGAAAGCGGAGAACCACTTCCGGCCGCAGCCGCGTCGACGCCCGTGACCGACGCGTTCAAACGCACCGTGCCCGCCGGAAGGTTGTCGGCCAGCTGTGCTGGGATAGCCCCCATGCCAGTGTTCGGGACGCCGCTTTCGCCCTCGGCCAGGCTCTTGTAGATCGTGTCGAACATTCGCGACGAGCTAGACAACTGCGGGTCGAGGCTGATTCCGGAAAAGAGCGGCCGGAAAAGGCGGTCGATCATGGTGGCGCTAAAGCCCATCGCCTCAAGGTGAGCGAGGGTTGGTTTATCGTCGCCGCGAAGTAGCGCTGGTGTGGGCGTGCTCAGAACTCGTCGACGCAGATTGGCGATACGTAGCTTGTCGGTGATGGAGCCGATAGGGCTGAGCGCGGTCGGAACCAAGGCTCGAAGGTCGCGGAACGGGTCGCCAACTTCGTGGAAGGCTCCTTCGGCTCGCACCATCGCGCCGGCCTTGAAGGTTCGAATATCAAGCGCCTTGAGGTCGAGCTGTTTCTGCGCTTCGGGGTAGGCGGTGAGCAGAACCTGAAAGCCGCGGTCGAGTAGGAAGCCATCGACCTCGTCGGTGCGCACCCGTCCACCCACGCCATCGCTAGCTTCGAGCACAGCAACGGTTCGGCCAGCATTTGCAAGGGTGGTGGCGGCGGCAAGGCCAGCCAGGCCGGCGCCGACGACGAGCACGTCGACGGACTGCGGAAGATCACTCATGGGTAGATGATACGAAGCCGCCTACCGGTTCTGACCATTGGCGGCGCACTACGGGATAGCAGTTGGGAGCCCGTCGATGGATGAAGCGTTCTTTGTGGCCCAATAGTCGGACATGTCGGCGTCGGATTTCGGGGTCCAGTACTCATGAAGCCGTGAACGGTCCTGTTGATATTCCATGAATGGAACGGCAAAGCCGCAGGCGTTCGAGGTGCGATCGAGGTCGGCGACGATGAGGGCTCGGGCGCCAGCGAGTTCGACGAACGGTTCATCGAGGCTGGCGTTAAAGACATCGAACTCGGCGTCTCGGCGGTAGATGATGCGTCCTTTGCCATAGAGGCGACAGATGTTGGGCTTACCTTCAAAGGCGCAGAACATGAAGGTGATGCGACCGTTATCGACCACGTGGGCGATGGTCTCGGCGCCACTTCCCGTGAGGTCGAGATAACAGACCTGGTTGGGGCTGATGATTCGAAACGAGTCGTAACCCTTGGGCGACATGTTGATGTGGCCGCCTTCGGAGGGGGCGGTGGACACAAAGAACATGTGCTGGCGCTCGATGAACGCCCGCATTGCATCGTTGATGGATTCGTACGCGGTTCCCATACAACTGGTCTACCGGATGAATCCGTGTCGCACACCTAGTTTGTCCCGCCGGTAATCCCGTTGCGACAGGGGGTGGTGGTGCGGGTAGTTTCGCGCCATGACGACGTACACAACTCTGGAAGAAATCGGCGAAGCACGAGAGGCTTTGGAAGCTTCGATCGACGGGTATTCGAGTCCCGCCGCTTTCGCGGTTGGTGTTGGAACCGTTGGCCCGTCGGGCGATGTACTCGATGTTGGGTACCCCCACGTGAACGCCGGCGGCCCGATGCTGTCGTCGGTTGCACTGGCCAAGGTCGTCGGCCACGTGAGCGGCACGGCCACGTACGAACTCACCGCAGCGCAGCTTGAAGAGGTCCTGGCCCATCTTCATCCAGCTGCCGGGGTCACCGATGCCCCGCATCCCAACCTCGAGACATGGAAGGGATTGGCAACCGTTGCAGCTCAGCCTTCACTTGGCGGTGAACGCAAAATCTTCGCGTCGTTTATCGGTGATCTTGCCGACGACCCCATCGATGCCATCGACGGCTACTTGCGGTTGCATCTGCTCTCTCGTCGAGCAGTGCAGCCCCATGGCGTGAGCATGAACGGAATCTTCGGGAAACTCACCAACGTGGTGTGGACCAACCTCGGCCCATTCGAGGTTCCCGACTTCGAGATGACCCGGCTTCGTCTTCGCTCCGAGGGGCACCACGTCGAGGTCATGCACGTTGATAAGTTCCCTCGGATGCTTGACTACGTGATTCCCACCGGGGTCCGAATTGCCGATGCGAGCCGGGTCCGCATGGGAGCTCACCTGGCCGAGGGCACCGTCGTGATGCACGAAGGCTTCTGTAACTTCAACGCCGGGACGCTTGGCGCATCGATGGTCGAAGGACGGATCTCGGCGGGGGTGGTGGTTGGCAACGGCAGCGATGTGGGCGGCGGTGCATCGATCATGGGCACGCTGTCGGGTGGTGGCACCGAGACGATCAGCGTCGGCGAAAATTGTCTGCTGGGGGCAAACTCGGGTATCGGGATCTCGCTCGGTGACGACTGCATCGTCGAAGCCGGTCTGTACCTCACCGCTGGCACGCTGGTAGCAACCCCCGATGGCGAGACCACGAAGGCCAAAAACATGTCAGGCGCAAATGGCATCTTGTTTCGCCGTAACAGCAAGACGGGTGCGGTCGAGGCGATCGCCCGCAACTCGGCGGCGAGCTGGCAGGGCCTCAACGAAGATCTGCACAGCAACCAATGACGCTCTCCCCGGTTCGTGCGTTGGTGATCGAGGCGGTCGACGCTTCGGCCGAGTTGATGAGTCGGCCGGTTGTGGCCGAGCGGTGGCACGAGCCATCGGCTCTCGAGGGAATGACCGTGGGCGCCTTGAGCGCGCACCTGGTGCGGGCGGCCGGAGCTGCCCTGGCCTACCTCGACCGCACCGATGCGTCACTCACTGCGGCCGATATCGCCGACGGCGATCTACTCACTCCGGTCACCTATTTCACCACTGCGCTTGAAGCCCCGATTCATGACCAGATCAAGGACGTGTCGGCGCAGGAGGCCGAAGTCGGCCACTCGGACATGGTGCAGAAGTGTCGCGATGTTGCCTCCGACATGCGTACCCGCTTTGCCGAAGAACCCGAAGGGCGCCTTGTCGGCGCGCTTGGCGGACGGATGCTGAGTCTTGAAGATTTCTGCCGCACCCGGCTTATTGAAGTGCTCACTCACCTCGACGACCTTGCCGTGAGCGTGGATGAAGCTCGCCCGGCAACCAGCGATGAAGGCGTCGCCATCGTGGTCGACATTCTCACCGGTATCGCCCGAGAGCGGCACGGCGACTGGATGGTGTTGAACGCGCTTTCGCGATCGGAAAGGCTTGCTGGAACCGAGGTGTTCCCGGTTTTCTAGCCGTCTGCTGACACTACGAGTCTTCAGATTTGGTGTCGCTCGCGGTGTAAAGGTCGGCCACGAGTGCGAAGTGATCTGACGGCATCACGCCGTCGACGGGTTCGTTTCCGGCCAGTTCGATATTGGCCACACGGCCGAGCGGTTTGTTCGATGGATATCCGACCAGGATGTAGTCGAGCCGACGGTTTGGCCATTGCGGAAACACCTCGGCCAGGTACGGGTTGCTGGCATCCCAAGTGATGCCCAGCTCACCGTGTGGTGCTGCATTCCATGCATCGAGGAATACCCGCTCGCCAAAGGGTGTCGACTTGCCGGTTACACGCCGAAGCTCGTCGCTGTCGGGCACGGCGTTGAGGTCACCGAGAAGAATCGGTGGGAACTCATCCTCGTCGGGCCAGTGGCTGTCGATGAAGGCGACGATTTCTTCGAGCTGTCTGAGTCGCAGATCGCCACGGTGGTAGCGGTGCTCGAGGTGAGTGGTGAAGACGCTGATGGGGCCGTCTGGCGCATCGATCCGGGCCATCACGACGCTTCGGAATTTCTTGTCGTTGTCAGAAGCCAGCAGCAACGAGTCGGTTTCAAGAACCGGCCATCGCGACAGCAACGCGTTTCGAACCGGTGCGTCGAACCCTTTGGGCGGAGGGCCCATCACCACTTCGAGCTCGAGGTCGGCGGCGATGTCGTGAATTCGTGAGCCCTCAGGCGGGTCGTACACCTCTTGGAACGCAATGACGTCGGCGTTGATGGTGGCGAGTGCGCGCGAGATGGCCTGGTAGCGATCCTCCCAAGGTCCGTGGTTGAGCCAGATGTTCCAGGTGCAGAGTCGAACGGTCATCGGCGCTACTTCCCCTCAAACCTTGCGGGCCGCTTTTCAAGGAATGCGGCAGTTCCCTCTTTGGCGTCGTCGCTCGCCCAGGCCGCAGCAACGTAACCCCTAGCTGAGATAACGGCTTCATCGGTCGGCGATATGCTAGCCAGCACCGAAGCCTTGCCGGCTTGCATCGACAGGGGAGCGTTACCAAGCAAGGTTGCGACGGTGGTGTCGATTGCCTCGTTGAACCCATCGGCCGGCACCGCCCGGTGGATTAGTCCGAGCGATGCTGCGACCTCGGCGTCGATGCGGTCGCCCGTCACGAGCAGTTCACGGGCCCTCGATGCGCCAATCTCGCGAACGAGGAGATCGACACCGGCTTGGGGGTATGCCACGCCGAGTCGAACGGCGGGGATTCCGAATGTGGCCCGCCGCGTGGCAATACGAATATCGGCGCTGAGTGCGACCAGTAGACCGCCGCCCAAACAGTGCCCGTTGATGGCAGCCACGACGGGCTTGGTGATAGAGCCGAGGGCCATCATTGCCGCAGCGCCAGGACTCTTGTGCTGGCCGCCCACGGCCTTGTTAACCTCGCCGATATTGCCGCCCGACACGAACACCCGGTCGCCGCCACCGCGAACCACGACCACCCGGACATCGGCGTCGTCAGCGACAGCGGCACAGGCTTCGCCGAGAAGCTCGAGGGTGCCGCCCGACAGCGAGTTGCGGGTGGCCGGGTCGTCGATGGTGATGGTGGCGGTCGCGTTGACGACCTCGAGGCGAAGCGTTTCAGGCACTCTTGGACCCTAGATGCCGAGCTGGTTCCAGCGCCCGTTCAGCGAGCTTCCCGCACCGTGGCGAGCCAATCCGATCCGGTTTGTGACCGATGGTAACTTTCAGCGGCAGAGTCGTCCGAGGAAATCAGAGGAGCATTCCCGTGGTTGAAGTTTCGTTGCCCGCTCGGGCCGAAGTCGTCATTGTCGGCGGCGGAATTGTTGGTTGTTCGGTTGCATACCACCTGACCCGGCGAGGCATCACCGATGTTGTGGTTCTCGAACAGAACACGCTCACTGCGGGAACCACATGGCATGCTGCGGGCCTCGTTGCCCAGATGCGATCGAGCTACAGCCAAACGATGTTGGCCCACCACTCCAACGAACTGTTCGCGTCACTCGAGGCCGAAACTGAGCAGGCCACCGGCTATCGCACGCCCGGTTCGCTCGCGGTTGCTTCCGACGATGACCGCTGGGAAGAGCTTCTCCGCACGGCGTCGATGGCCAAGACGGTGGGCGTTGAGGCCAATGTGATCTCCATCGAAGAGGCATCGGAGATGTGGCCGCTCATGCGCACCGACGACCTGGTCGGAGCACTCCATATCCCCAAAGACAGTGTGACGTCGCCGGTCGATACCACCATGGCGTTGGCCAAAGGAGCTCGGCAGAAAGGCGCCAAGGTTATCGAAGGCGTGGCCGTTACCGACGTCGATGTCATCAACGGCAAGATCACTGGGGTACAGACCGAGCAGGGGGCAATCGAAGCCGAAACCGTCGTGCTTTGCGGCGGTATGTGGACCCGTGCGCTGGCCGCCAAGATCGGTGTCAACGTGCCGCTTCAAGCGTGCGAGCACTTCTACATCGTGACCGAACCTGTCGATGGCGTCGAGACCGGGTTGCCCACGCTTCGCGACCCAACCAACCACACGTACTTCAAAGAAGAGACCGGCAAGATCATGGCCGGGTTCTTCGAGCCCCGAGGCAAGGTGTGGAAGCCCGAGGAAATCCCGCGCGACTTCTCATTCGGCACACTTCCCGAAGATTGGGAGCATGTCGGACCCGTGTTCGAGCGAGCCATCCACCGGGTACCCGAGTTGGGTGAGGTGGGCCTGCAGCTTTTCTTCAACGGTCCGGAGTCGTTCACGCCCGACGGCGTGTACTACCTCGGCGAGGCGCCCGAAGTCGACCGCTGCTTCGTGGCCGCCGGTTTCAACTCGGTGGGAATCCAGTCGTCGGGCGGCGTGGGCTGGGCGCTGGCCGACTGGATCGCCGATGGATATCCGCCCATGGACTTGTCGGGTGTCGACATTCGTCGAGCCAAGCCATTTCAGGCCGAGCAGCAGTACTTGGAGGACCGCATTTCGGAGAGCCTCGGCCTTCTCTATGCAATGCACTGGCCGTTCCGTCAGTACGAAAGTGCGCGTGGAATCAAGAAGTCGCCGCTGCACGACAGACTTCTTCAACATAATGCGGTGTTTGGAGAACTCGCTGGCTGGGAGCGCCCCAACTGGTACGCCAGCGGCGGCGAGAACCCGGAGTACGAATACTCCTACGGCAAACAGAACTGGCACGACGCCACCGGTCGCGAGTGCGACGCGGTGCGCAACCGGGTGGCACTCTTCGACCAGACATCATTTGTGAAGTTCCGCGTCACCGGCCCCGATGCGCTCTCGATGCTCAACAACATCAGCGTTGCCGACATCGATGCGCCCATCGGGAAGGCCGTGTACACCCAGTGGTGTAACGCTCGGGGCGGTATCGAGGCCGACCTCACCATTACCCGTCTCGGTGCCGACGAATTCTATGTGGTCACCGCTGCGGCCGCCGGAGTTCGCGATGGCACGTGGATGCGTCGCCACTCGGAAGGTCTCGATCTCACCATCGCCGACGAGACTGCCGAGGTCTCGATGCTCGGCCTCATGGGTCCGAACGCTCGGAAGGTGCTGAGCCAACTTACCGATACATCGCTCGAGAACGATGACTTCCCGTTCGGCACCGGTCAGCACATCGAGGTTGCCGGCCACAAGGTCCTGGCCCTGCGCCTCAGCTACGTTGGCGAGCTTGGTTGGGAGCTCTACCTCCCCAACGACTCGGCTGGCCCGGTGTTCGACGCACTCCTTGAAGCTGGCGAACCACATGGCATTCAGCTGGCTGGGTACCACGCGATGAACACGCTGCGGGTCGAGGCCGGATATCGCCACTGGGGCGACGACATCACCGACGAAGACACCCCTATCGAGGCCGGTCTGAGTTTCGCTATTGCGTGGGACAAAGAGTCCTTCATCGGCAAAGACGCCCTGCTTGCTCAGAAAGAGCAGCCCAAGACAAAGCGGCTTATTCAGTTCAAGCTAGGCGACCCCGAGAAGCTGATGTATCACGACGAACCCATCTACCGCGACGGCGAAATGGTCGGCCGCACCGCCTCGGCCATGTGGAGCTACACCGAGGACGCCTCGCTGGCCATGGGCTACGTCGAGAACGCCGACGGTGTCACCAAAGCCTGGCTCGACGAAGGCTCGTGGCAGATCGAAGTCGCCGGCCAGCTTTATCCCGCCACCACCTCAATCCGTTCGTTCTATGACCCAAAGAACGAACGCGTTCGTCTTTAACGTTAGGGTCATCGGATGCCAAAGCCAGTAGTTCTTGTCACGTCAGCGTCAGGCCGTATCGGCAAGGAGTTGGTCGCCCGGTTGGCTGCCGATGGCCGGTACACGGTTCGCGCCACCTCTTTCAGTGAGGGCAAAGCCGACTCGCTAAAGGCGCTCGGCGCCGACGAGGTCGTGCAATTCGACCTGAACGACGACACCACCTGGGATGCCGCGCTCGATGGCGTGAGCGCCGTGTACTCGGCGTCGCTCGACCCGATGCTCGAAGGCCACCTGGCGTTCAGCAAGGCAATGGGGGAGCGCAACGACCAGATCGGCCACGTGGTTCGAGTGAGTTGCATGGGCGCCGACACCAACACCGCTTCCTACGATGCCGACAAACACTCGTCACGTGAGGGCGCCGGAATTCCCCTCATGCTTCAGCACTACTGGTGGGGCGAGAAGTCACTCATCGACGCGGGCCTTACTGTCACCGTGCTCCGCAACAACTTCTTCATGAACCATCTTTTGAAGACCGACTGCGACAACATCGCCGCCGAAGGCTGGTTCAGCAACCCGCTCGGCAACGCACGCAACTCGTTCGTTGCCACCCGCGACATCGCCGAGGCCGCATTTGTGGTGCTTACTGAAGGTCCAGAACAGCACGGCAACAAGTTCTACGACATCACCGGCCCCGAGCCGCAGACGATGGCCGAAATCGCCGCCGACCTGGGCAAAGTCATGGGCAAAGAACTGGAGTACCGGGCGCAGTCGATGGAGGATTTCGAGAACGACTTTGGTGCTACCCGGGCCGAGTTCTTCGAGTACCTCAACAACGGTTTCTACTGCCGTTGCAGTCCCGACTTTTACAATCTCACCGGCCACAAGCCGACGTCGTACTACGAGTACCTCACCACCGAGGGTGCATCGGGCGAAACCGGCCTCGACGAACTATGGCAGGGCAACCTTTGGAAGAAGGGCGAGGACGCAATGGCTGACGCCGCCGCTCGCTCCGCTCGCTAACGGAGTTTCGCGTAGCGAAACATCCACCCCTAGCTGTTGGGGTCGTGCGTTTCTCGTTGGCTGGTCCGGGAACTACGTTCGTTGGGTGTCTGAGAACTTGGAATCTAAGGAGTCGGCCTGGCCGGTTGAGCCCCATCTGATCGATCCGGTGAAGTTGGCGGGCTGGATGGACGAGCGCAACCTGGCTGTTGGTGAGCCACTCGCGAACGCCCAGCTGCTGGTTGGCGGAACACAGAACTTCTTGGTCCGATTCGAGCGGGGCGATCGCAGCTTTGTGTTGCGCCGCCCGCCCGAGCACAAACGCAAGAACAGCGACGAGACCATGCGACGTGAGTCGCGGGTTCTCGCCGCGCTCGCCGGATCCGGCGTGCCGCACCCCGAATTCATCGCGGGCGAAGCCGACACCAAACTCATGGGGTGCACGTTCTTTCTGATGGGCGAGATCGAGGGCTTTCTCGCTCCCGACGGTTTGCCCGAGCCCGTCGCCAGTGACGAGGCGATGCAACATCGCATGGGCTTGGCGATGGCCGAAGCGATAGCGGCCCTTGGCGCCGTCGACCATGAAGCGGTCGGGCTGGCCGACTTCGGCAAACCCGGTTACCTAGAACGACAGGTTCCCCGCTGGCGCGGACAACTCGAGAGCTACGCCAGCATCGAGGGTTACCGCGGTGTCGACCTGCCCCATGCCGAGGCCCTCGGTGATTGGCTCGAAGCCAACCGGCCCGCCGAGTGGCAGCCCGGCATCATCCACGGCGATTTTCACATCGCCAACGTGCTGTTCAACCCGGCCTCGGGTGACTTAGCGGCGGTAGTCGACTGGGAACTCACCACCATCGGCGATCCACTCATCGATCTTGGGCAACTCTTGGCGCTTTGGCCCATGAAGGAGTCGGAAAACCCAGCAAACCTGCATGCGATTTCTCCGCCGGGGCTCGCCTCGGCCGACGAACTCTTGGCGCGCTACGGCGAGAACACCACGAGAGACCTGTCGAACATCGACTGGTACACCGCGCTCGCTGCGTATCGGCTGGGCTCGATCCTCGAAGGCAGCAACGCCCGAGCCGACGCCGGCCTTGCGCCCCGCGACATTGGTGACCAGCTCCACGAGTCGGCGGTGGGCCTCTTCCAGCGGGCAGCGGGAATCGCTGGTCTGTGACGAGCGGTCAAACTTAGAGCCCCAAGTCACGGCCCAGGAACAAATTCCATGCGACGACCGTTGCCCAGTGGGTGCCGATCGGCAGCCACAGGCAGCGAGTCTTCAGGTACTGCACCGCACACGTCAGGCCAAGCATCGTGACGATGACGAGGAAGATTGGATCGGTGAACGTACTCGTGTCGCTAAGGCCGACCAGCCAGTGGTTTAGAGGATGCATCGCAACGAAGAGTGCCGTCGACCCGACAATGGCGACTGTCTTTCGCCGCGTCGTTGCATGGTCGAGCGATTTCGGTAGGAGTAGGCCTCGAAAGATGCTCTCCTCAAGAAGGCACGGATACAAGATGAGCAGCGGCGGGATCACCAAGACCTCCCACAGCAGCGGCCAACTCGGGGTGAGTAGTCCGCTTGATAGGCCAAGTAACAGCGCTGCCGCAGCGTATGGCAGCGAGAGCGCAAACCATTTCAGGTCGCGTCGTGACGGCAGTCGCTTGAGTGGGTCTATGACACTGAACCGTTTAGAGCTCTGAACAGCGGCGGATTCGGCTTCCGGGGATTTGACCATGTACGAAGGGTCACATCGCACCTCCTGTCCGAGACAGGGGGATTGCCCTCATTAGTTGTTGGGGTGCGGCCTGTGACCGCGGTCACGTCGTTGGGTACCTTGTTGAGGGTCTGGCCAAGTGCGCCGGACCGTTAGGGGAGTAGTTGTGGTCGATTCGTGGTTGGTTGAAACCAAGAGCAGTGAGCAATATCCGTTCTATACGCGGGCCAATGTCGGCGAGGTCTTCCCCGACCCGGTCGCTCCGCTCACGTTCAGTTTCGGATTCCAGGACGGCGCAAAGCTTGGCGCCTCGGAAACGGGATTCCGTAACGCATACGTGAAGATCGGCGCTTTCACCCACGATGAGTTCCCCGACGATGAATGTGTATTTCTCGGCGTGAAGGGTGGATATGCGTATCTCAACGCATCAGCCCTACGAATCCTTGGTCACCGTGCGCCCGACATGACCTACAAAGACATCGACGATTCGTTCTTCGGTGATGCGCCCGGCGTCCCCGAGTTTGTTGTGCGCGACGGGTACGAGAACGAAGCATGTACCGCCAAGATCGCTGAAACGTTTGGCTGGATTCTCACCACCGAGGGGTTGGACGAGGTGGCGGCCGAGGAGAAGATCGTCAATGACCTGCGGGCGAATCGCCCTGACTTTGCGGCGATGTCTGACCAAGAGATCCAGAACTATCTGTGGCACCTGCTCGACGACATCTTTCCGGCACTGTTTTCCCAACACATCTACGTGACATTCTGTGCAACGCTCCCCATCGGAATCATCACCGGTGTGGCAACGGCGCTGGGTGAGCCCGAAGCGATCCTGCGCCTCATCGCAGGCCTTGGTGATGTTGAATCGGCTGCGCCGTCGATGGCGATGTGGGAGCTCGGAAGGTCTGCCGCTGGGTCGGAGACCCTCATGGCGCTCTTCGATGCCGGGCTTGATGACCTCGACACCCGTATCCGCGAGGCCGGGGCCGAGACGGCCGACTTCGTTGCGGCGTTCGACGATTTCTTGTTCAACTACGGAGCTCGGGGCCCCAACGAGTGGGAATTGCGGTCGCCGACTTGGGAGACCGAGCCCAATCTGGCACTCGCTGCGATTGACCGCATGCGAGTAAGCGATGCCAGTGCCGCACCACAAGACAACAACGACGCGTTGGCGGCCGACCGCGAAGCCATCGGTGCCCGAATGCTCGAGATGTTGGCCGCCGACCCGGAGACTCAGGGCAAGTTCGCGATGGCGCTCAGCTCGGCCAAGATCTTCATGCCGGGCCGCGAACGCACCAAGACCAACTGCGTAAAGCTCATTCAAGAGGTCCGGATGGCTATGCGCGAATGGGGCGCCCGTATGGCCACAGCTGGCCATATTCCGACGGCGGTAAGCCTTAGCATGCTGACTCGTGATGAGCAGGATCAATTCCTCGCCGACCCGGCCGGATGGCACGAGGTAATGGTCGAGCGCGAGGCATTGCTCGAAGAGGTAAAGGCGCTCCAGGAACCATTCCTCTTTCTCGGCGAGCCTGAGCCAATGAACACCTGGCCGCAGAAGGGTGCCGAACCGGTCGAGATCCTTCAGGTTGGCGACACCCTCCAGGGCGTCCCCGGTTGTCCAGGCAAGTCTCACGGCATTGCCCGGGTGTTGCTCGACTCCCATGACCCCACCCGCCTTGAGCCCGGCGATGTTTTGGTCGCTCCAATCACCGATCCGTCATGGACGCCGCTTTTTGTGCCCGCCTCGGCTGTAGTGGTCGACGTTGGTGCCCCGCTGAGTCACGCCATCATCGTCAGCCGCGAGCTGGGCATCCCTTGCGTTGTGTCGGCGACCGATGCCACCAAACGCCTCGCCGACGGCACAAAGGTTGAAGTCGACGGCGATACCGGAATCATCACCGTGATAGAGCTGCCCTAACTTTGGTCGTTCGCTCGCGAGCTCGCTCTCTCTTCGCTCCGCGTCGGTTTCGCCTGCGGCGAAGCCCTTACCGAGTTGCTTCGCAACTCGCGTAGTCTACGACCTCGGCCTTCGCCGGCGCTTCGCGACACAGGTGTCAGACACGAGTGTCGCGGGTCTTGGTGCTTGTGCTCGTTCGCTCGCCAGCCTGCTCTCTCTTCGCTCAGTGCTTTGCTGCAGCTAGGTTTGAGCTGCCATGCAGTTGCATTTGTTCGAACAGGTTGGTGAGGTCGTTCGGGCCATGGTCCCCGATGACCTTGGCGCCTACCAGCAACGCGCTCATCGTCGCGGGCTGAAGGTCTGGTTCGGGTCGGCCGACAAACCTCGCCGTGATCACTTCGAAGCCCAGATCATCGCGTACCGGCATCTTGATACCGACGAGCCGCAACCGGAAGGTCGCTTTGCGATGGAGATTGGGTTCCATGCCGAGTTTCCCGACCCGTCCGAGAACCAGAAGACCCTGAACAAGGTTCTCAAAGCCAAGAAGTCCTATACCAAGGTGCTGGGTAAGTCTCCTGAAGCTGGTGAGTTCCTTGGCAACTCTGACTGGCGCCGACTCAGCGAAGTCTGGATGGATATCGATCCGAACGAACCCGACCTCGCTTTCGAAGTGGCCAGCCGCCTCGTCGACTACATCGAGTCAGTCCAACCCAACCTGTAACTCACGCTCCGTGACCAAGGTTCCAGGCACCCAGACGCGGTGATCGTTGAGAAGGTAGCGATCAGACCTCGGTGCCTGGCACCGGAAGGGGGTTTTGGTGCCAGGTCTAAAGTCACGCACAGCGTTCTTTGGTCTGACCCCTCGTCTGACACTTTCTGACACTTGGTCTGACCCCTCGTCTGACACTTCGTCTGGCACCACGTCTGACACCGGTGGAATTCGGATCTTGGGGTTGGGTGTCTAGGGTCTGGGTATGGGAACTCTTACGATTCGGGCACTTTCGATTGGCATGGCGTTGTTGCTGGTTGCTGCGGCCTGTGGGAGCGATAGCTCAGCAGAGCCGGTTCCCGGAACGACGCCGGCAGGGGCGGTCGACGACGAGAAGACAGAGAACACCGTCAGCACCGATAGCGCCGAGACCGAGACGGACACCGGTGATGGCGGGCTCGCTGATGGGTCCAGGGTGATCGACTTGGCGGTTGGAAGTTGTATTGATGTCGATGGCCTCGAGGCAATGAACCCCAACGAACCGGTGGTCGTAGTGCCATGTACCGAGCCTCACTCCCATGAGATTTTTCATGTCGTCGATCACTCAGAAGGCGAGTTCGATCGAATCGAGATTGAAAGTCAGGCAACCGACGAGTGCGTCGAAGCCTTCGAAGAGTACACCGGTACCGAGTACAGCCGTTCCGCGCTGAAGTTCATCCTTCGGCTGCCGAACGAGAGCCAATGGGACGCCGGAGAACACTTGTCGGTTTGCGCCGCGTTTGGAGGCGATCCGTTGACTGAATCGATCAAGGCACCGGCCACGACCGAGGCACCCCAAACCGATGGTTCACCTGGTGCTGAAGTTTCCGTCGCCATCCCCGAGGTCGTAGCGGCTGAAGGTGGCGTTGGTGTGCGGGCCACGCTTTCGCAGGCTCCGTTGCCCGAAGGCTGGGTGGAAGAAGAGTTTCTGTTTGGCGGAACCGCTACCAGCTATGCGTCGACGAACGATCTCACCACCGATGGCGTTTGGGATGTTGAGGAAGCCGACACTGCGCCATTCAAAACTCGAATGATCGTTCGCCGCCCGCCGGCTGCGGAGTTCAGTGGGGTAGTCGTGGTCGAGTGGTTCAACGTGACCGCAGGTACCGACACCAGCCCCGACTGGGGGTACCTGGCCGAAGAGATGGGCCGTGCAGGTCATGTCTACATCGGCGTGTCGGTGCAGGAGGTTGGGGTCAACGGTGTTGCCGAAAGCCGTTTGGAAGGTGGATTGGTTGACACCCGCGGCCTGAAGGCGGTCGACGAAGAGCGCTACGGATCGCTCGAGCATCCTGGCGATGCCTATGCGTTCGACATCATGAGTCAGGCCGGCGCAGTTGCGGCTGGCATGGGCGACACCGACATTCTCGATGGGCTCGAACCCGACACGGTGATTGCTGCCGGCGAATCGCAATCGGCCATCTTCCTCACCACCTACGTAAACGCGGTGCACCCGGTGGTGAACCTGTTCGATGGGTTCCTCATTCACAGTCGGGGCTCGGGCGCACCTGCCCCGTCGGGCGATCGGGCCACCGGAGCCGATGGCGTGAACATTCGCGAGGACATTGGTGTGCCGGTGTTTCAGTACGAGGCCGAAACCGATCTGACGGCGCTCGGGTTCTTTGCTGCTCGCCAGCCCGACAGCCAGTGGGTGCACACCTGGGAGGTCGCAGGCACTGCCCATGCCGATGCGTACTCCTTGGCGGTTTCGATCGGGACGGCCCGTAACGCCGAACTCGGGTCGGTCATTGGCTGTGAGGTGGGAGTGAACGATGGCCCCCATCACGAGACCTTGCAGGCGGCGCTGGCGCACCTGGTTGCCTGGGTGCGCGACGGCGTGACGCCCCCAGCATCACCACTCATCGAGATCGACGACAGCGGCGCTGCACCAGCGGTTGTGCGCGACGACGATGGCATTGCGTTGGGCGGAATCCGCACCGCGCCCGTCGACGTTCCGCTGCGAGTGCTATCGGGTGACCCCAGCGGTGAACAAGGCGGCTTCTGTTTCTTGTTTGGCCAAACGATTCCGCTCGACGATGTCGCTAGCCGCTACGCCGATGTCGACACCTACATGGCTGCCTTCGATGCCGCGAACGCCGAGGCGGTTTCCAATGGATGGTTGCTCGAAGCCGACGCCGCAACGATGCGCGAGGAAGAACTGGCACGTGCCGAAACACTGCTCGGCGGTTCGTAAGGAGTGAATGGAGTAGCGGTCCCACGTTGCGGTTTAGTGTCGGCGTAGGACCCTGCCATATCTTCGATTGCGGTCGGGTTGCGGTTCTGTGGTTGCAAGGAGCGGGTGCCGACGCGCCGGTACCCTGTGCCTATGTACCGACTTCTCTTTCTCGCAGCGTTTTCCCTGCTTGGCGCCGCGTGTTTCGCGAGCACACCGGATCGTGATGCGTTTGTTGATCTCACCGAATCGCAGCGGGCGCTGATCGTCGCTGATACCGAGGAATGGGCGGACGGTGGCGTGTGCCAGGGCGAATGTGACGGGCCCACCGACTTTGATGAGTTTGCTGACGCCAGCTGGATTCGGGTCGATCGAGTCATTGCGTCCGATGACTTCGAGGACACCGTTGAGCTTGTGTTGCACCGCTTTGGTGGAGATGACCCGAGCGTGGCGACGAGCAGCGAGCTGAGCCTGATGATCGAGGGCGAGGACTCGGCGGAGTTTGTTGCGGAAGCCTTCGACCGCAAGCTCGAACTCTGGGCGGTTTCTCCGACGGGGTTTGGCGAAATCGTCGAGCACCCTTGGGGGTACTTGCTGGCGTTCGATGATGAAGGTCGAGTCACGTCGATTGGCCAAGCGTCGGCACCACTGATTTCCGAGCCCATCGCCGTGAAGAGTGACGAAGCTGGCATTATGCCGAGGCAGTACTTTCTCGAATCGGTGTATGAGCCTGCCGTCGAGCGATTGCTCACCATGACGGACCCTGGCGGCTCGGCTGAAGAGGTTGGGTCAGCCCGGTTGATCGGCACCGATACCTGTGTGCAGTTGGGTAGGGGCGGACCAACCCTGGTGTTCCCGGCTGGCACGGTGAAGGAGCGGGGATATGGCGACAAAGGCGTCGACGTTTTCGACAACTGGTCGGGCCTGACCGAACTACCCTTTCAAAGCGTTGTCGGCGCCGCCGGTCGAGTCGAGGTGACCGGTAAGCGCACGACACTGACCGAGTTGGGTGTACCGGCAAACACCCGCTGCCCCGACGAGGCGATCTTCGTCAAAGAACTGCGGGTCAGGATTCCGTAGGGTTCGCATCCGGTTCGCCCACCGAATCTGACACTGGTGTCAGGAAGCCGCGCGGATTGGGCTTCGCCCAATGTGCCGGCTTCTTGAAACTCAGCGGATGTCAAAATGTGCGCAAGCGCCTATCCGCTGAGTTTCCTGGCACCAAACAGCCATTTGGTGCCAGGAGGCCGCGCGGTTAGGTGACCATCCGCCGGTTTAGGTGTTGGCTCGATTTTGATATCGAGTGCGCCCAAAACTCTAAGACCGGGGAGGTCACCTCCATGATGCGCGCTTTAGACCCGCAAGTCCATGATCCT
>CALJDK010000136.1 GCA_938023735.1 uncultured Acidimicrobiales bacterium | reverse complement strand
TGGCGTCAGCTGGCCGAAAACGTAAGCGAGAGCCTCACCAAGGGCTCACGTGTCGTGGTCTATGGCCGTCTCGAGCAGCGCTCGTGGCAAACCCAAGACGGCGATAAACGCTCGAAGGTCGAGATCATTGCCGACGATGTTGCGCCCAGCCTCAAGTGGGCCAGCGCACAAATCACCCGTAACGAATTCAGTGGTGGCCAGGGTGGCGGCCAGGGAGGCGGCGGACAGAATAGTCCGGTCGCCAACACCCCAAGCGCCGCACCCGCATACGACACCGACGAAGAACCCTTCTAGATCTAGGAACCAATCACCATGGCAAAGCCAGCGCCCAAGCGTGGCAAAAACAAGGACAATGCCCGACGCGCCAAGAAACGCGTCAGCATTCTCACCGAAGAAAAGATCGACTACGTCGATTACAAAGACATCAACATTTTGCGTCGGTTTGTCTCCGACCGCTCCAAGATCCGTGCTCGCCGGGTAACCGGTAACAGCACCCAGCAACAGGCCGAGGTCGCTCGCGCAATCAAGAACGCCCGCGAGATGGCGCTGCTTCCCTACACCGTTCGGGTTACCACCCAGCGCGGTGGCGGTCGCGACCGTGGGCCTCGTGCCGACGGACCACCACCACGTCCATCATCGCCGCCGCCCGGAACCGAAGAGGGCGATGCAACCGAGGCAACCGACGAGACTATCGATACCGGTACCGATGCACCCGTTGAGGCCGCCGACTTCGATGTCAGCGAAATCGAAGGTGTCACCGTTGGTGCTGCCGACGAGGCAACCACCGAGGGGGAAGCATGAAGGTAATTCTGCGAACCGATGTCGATGGTCTCGGAAAGAAGGGCGATATCGCCGATGTAGCCACCGGCTACGCGCGCAACTTCCTTCTGCCCAAGGGCCTCGTCATGAAGTCCACCCCGGGCGCCGAGGCCCAGGCCGAGTCCATGCGTGAAGCGCGTGTGATGAAGTCCGCCGAAGACCGGGCCGAAGCCGAAGAGGTAGCAACCAAGTTGGTACCGGCAGTTATCACCATTGGCGCAAACGCCGATGGCGAGAAGTTGTTCGGTTCCATCACCACTACCGACATCGCAACTGCGGTCGAAGAACAGACCGGCATTGTTATCGACAAGCGCAACATCGAAGCCGATGAAGCGATCAAGACCACGGGTAGCCACACGGTGATGGCACAACTGCACCCCGAGGTGCAGTTCCCCATCACGTTGGAGATCGTGGCTGTCTAGCTACAAGTACAACTGCAATCAGGCTCGGTCGTACCGCACCCGCTTCGGTGGGTTGGGTGCGGCCGAGTCGCCGTTTTGGAGAGTTTGTACTTATTCACAACACTGTGGATAAGTAGAAGGTTGTCCACGGCGTTTCCACACGGTCAGCAGCTTTCTCCACACCCGATTCCACAGCTATTTCCCCATGAAATCAGGGGTTTTCCCTAGGGTTTGCACTGGTGACCCACAGGCAATGTAGGGCAGAGTTAGGGGGCCCCAAACGCCGCCATCTTGTCCCCAGCTACCAACTTTGGGGCGGGCTGTCAGACCCTTTCAGGAGAATAGAGAAAGGGCCGCTTTCACTTCTTTCACCCTTTGGCTTCTATCACCCTTTCTTCCCACATCTTCGTTCGCCGAAAGTACTCCACACCTCACCAATGACTGACGTCTTCGAATCGGCTGCGCCCGCCAGCCGCCACGTTCCGCCCCACAACCTCGATGCTGAAGCTTCGCTTATCGGTGCCATGTTGTTGTCCCGCGATGCCATCGCCGATGCCATCGAAGTTGTCTCCACCGAGAACTTCTACAAGCCGGCTCACGCGCACATCTTTGATGCCATCACTACGCTGTACGGGGCAGGCGAGCCTTCCGACCCGGTAACGGTTGCCGACGAACTCGATCGGGCCGGGTTGCTCGAAACCGTTGGTGGTCCGGCGGTGTTGGTCAACCTGCAGATCGATACGCCCGCTACCTCCAGCGCGGCACGCTACGCAAACATTATCTTCGAACGGTTCCAGCTTCGGCGGCTTATTGAAGTAGCCGGCGAAATCAGTGAGATCGGCTATAGCAAACCCGACGATGTCGTGAAGGCCATCGATACTGCGGAAGCACTGATGTACAAGGTGGCCGAGGGGCGGGTCGCCGACACGATGGCACCGATCTCTGACCTACTCGATGCCAACCTCGACCGCCTCGAAGAGTTGTACGAGCGGGGCGACGCCATCACCGGAACCCAAACCGGCTTCATCGACCTCGACGAGTTGCTGTCGGGCTTTCAACCCAACGCGCTCATCATTATCGGTGCTCGCCCTGCCATGGGTAAGACCAGTTTCGTTCTTAACGCGCTCACCAATGCCGCGGTCGAAACCAACCGTCCCGTGCTGATGTTCTCGCTCGAAATGAGCCAACTCGAGCTCACCAACAGAATCTTGTGTTCCGAAGCCAAGGTCGATTCCAAGAACGTGCGCGACGGGCAACTCACCGAAAAGGACTGGTCGAAGATCAGCCATGGGGTGGGTCGTCTTGCCGAAGCGCCCATCTATATCGACGACAACCCCAACCTCACCATCATGGAGATTCGCGCGAAGGCCCGACGACTCAAGAGCCGGGTCGGCGATCTGGGCATGGTAGTCGTCGACTACATCCAGCTCATGACTGGTCGTGCCGGGGCCGAGAGCCGCCAAGTCGAGGTTTCCGAAATCAGCCGTGGTCTCAAGATCCTCGCTCGTGAGCTCGAGTGTCCCGTTATTGGTTTGTCGCAGCTTTCGCGTGGTCTCGAACAGCGTCAAGATAAGCGGCCAATGCTTGCCGATCTGCGTGAGAGTGGCTCGATCGAGCAGGACGCCGACGTCGTGATGTTCATCTACCGCGACGAGGTATACAACGTCGAAAGCCCCGATCAGGGAACCGCCGAGATCATTATTGCCAAGCACCGCAACGGCCCTATTGGCACCGTTCGGCTGGCGTTTCTTCCCCACTACACCCGGTTCGCCAATATGGCTCGAACGGTTTAGTAAGGCATCTCGAGAACCATGGCTGACAAACCATCGCGCTGGTCGGCCCAGCGAGGTGGCTCAGGGGCCGACTACGACGCCCGATTCGCGGCCATCGCTGCGTCTGGCAAGGAAATGCACGGCGAGGTCGAGTTCATCCAGCGGTATACGCCGGCCACGGTTCTCGACGCAGGTTGTGGAACCGGCCGGGTCGCAATCGAGCTCCACAATCGCGGTATCGAAGTAGTCGGTACCGATCTCGACGCCTCGATGCTTGCCCAGGCAAACCAAAAGGCGCCCGATATCGAGTGGGTCGAAGCCGATCTGGCCAATCTCGAACTCGACCGAGAGTTCGACGTTGTGGCCATGGCAGGCAACGTCATGATCTACCTGGCACCCGGCACCGAACCCCAAACAGTGGCTGCTACGGCGCGCCATGTTGCTCCCCAGGGTCGATTGATCGCCGGTTTTCAACTCAACGGCATCGTTTCGCTCGACGATTACGACGACTGGGCTGCCGCCGCAGGTTTGGGCCTTGTTGAGCGGTACGCAACCTGGGATCTCAAAGGATTCGTCGACGGCAACCGCTACGCCGTGTCGGTTCATCAACGCGATCACTGATTTGGCGGCGGTTTCGACCGCGCCCGGGCGTACCGTAAAGGGGTGCGTCTGCGATTCCTAGTGCTGATTGGGCTGGTTGTAGGCCTTGCTTTGGGCCTTGGTCTCGCCGCGATTTTTGTGAGAACTGGGGATACCTCTGTCGCCGATGGGTCCGGCGAGGCCGCCGTCGAACTCGCCGAGGGCCAACAGACCAGTGTGGAACTTCAGCAACAACGGCGTGAAGACTTCCTTATGGATTGGGCTCGCTTTCGATCGGTCGAGGCACTCGTCGAGTCCAATCTGACTCGCATCACTGCAGATGGCACCGAACTGACCGTCACAGAAGTCTTGGCCCAGCGGCGCGGCGATCGACTGGTGCGCAGCCTTTCGGGAGTCACTGGTTACCTCGGCGGTGTCGAGGTGTTGTGTTCGAGCCGGACCTCGGTTGATGAAGGCGGCGAACTGGAATGCCGCGATCTCGACACCGCTCCTTCCATCGATGACGCCCTAGAGACCGAGCTCGGAAATATCGGTGCGGTTCTAGCGGGGGATCCGCCGACCTACCGGGTCTTTGTGACCGATGAGGGGTGCTGGGAACTGCTGCTCACCACCGAGACATTCGATGCCCCGTTTGGTGAGTCGGCGATCTACTGCTTCGATGCCACCACCGGCACGTTGAGTAGCTCCGAGACGACCTTCAACAACGGCCTGGTCGAAAAGACCGAGGTGGTAAATGTGCGTGAGGAAGTTACCGACGACGACCTTCTGGCAATGCTTGACGAACCGCCGCGAGGTTGAGTCGGTAGTCTCCCCGGCGTCTGCTGGCGTCACTGCTCTGTCGGCTGACATCCGAAGCAACGCACCCTTCGGGCACGTTTTCCCTGCGGGGGCTCCCTGCGGTCGCTGGAGGCAGCTTCTCTTGAAATCGCCGACAAACCAGCGCCGCCACCAGCCGCCTAGCAAAACCCCTCCGGTGTCAAACCCGGAACCCGGTGCCTGGAACTTTTTGGCGGTTTGGTACCTGGCACCGAAGTGGGGGTTGGTGCCAGGTACCGAGTTCGGACGGCTCAGTGAAAGCGTTTGAGTCTTGTTGAGGACTGTAGCCCGGAAGGCGCCAGCCTGGAGGGTGAGCCCGGTTGGGCTGCGTGCCCAGGAAACGCCAGAAACGTGGTGCCTGGAACCTTTTGGCTGTTTGGTACCTGGCACCGAAGTGGGGTTTTGGTGCCAGGTACCGTAGTTGGTAGGGAACGCTGACAGACAGCGTTTGAGTCTTGTGGAGGTCTGTAGCCCGGAAGGCGCCAGCCTGGAGGGTGAGCCCGGTTGGGCTGCGTGCCCAGGGAACGCGGAGAGACAGCGCTAGGGAGTTCTAGGAACCTGTAGCCCGGAAGGCGCCAGCCTGGAGGGTGAGCCCGGTTGGGCTGCGTGCCCAGGGAACGCCGGAGAATGTTGGGGGGAGTGGAAGTCACTATCATTGCGAGTAGCACCCTGGAAAAGCGCTGGTTGGCAATGCGTTGGAGGGAGTTAGCGACTTCCACTCAATCCCCGTTCCCACCAGCAGGGGCGAATCCACTGGTGTTACAAAGATGATCGGCGTTCTACGCCGTACCTTGAGAAGAAATTGGCAACATGAATCCCCTAGGCGACAACCTGCTTCCGCTCCTTGTGCTGGCGATCGGCGGTGCGATGGCCGTTGGTAACCTCGCGGCGCTGCTTCGACCGCCGGAGAAGCCGAACGACGAGAGTGATCTTCAGAAGGCGCCGGTGACGCGAAGCATCGTGTACATCGTGTTGGGCTTCGCCGCATCGATCTGGGCGATTGCCTCGATGGTCTTGTGAGTTCGAGAGTGGGTTGGGCGTGACGACGACCGATTGGAATCCGATTCTTCGGGGTGAGTTTGCCAAGCCCTACTGGCCGCAGCTCCAGCAGTTTGTGGCGACCGAACGGGCCAACGGTGAGGTGTTTCCGCCGCACGACGAAGTATTCGCGGCGCTGCATTTCACCGCTTACGCCGACACCAAGGTAATGATTCTGGGGCAGGACCCGTACCACGGTCCGGGGCAAGCTCACGGTTTGTGTTTCAGCGTGAAACGAGGCGTTCGGGTTCCGCCGTCGCTTGCAAATATGTACAAAGAGTTGGCCACCGATGTCGGGTTTACTCCGCCGGCCCACGGCAATCTTGAGGCGTGGGCCCGACAGGGAGTGTTGCTTCTGAACACCACGATGACTGTGCGTTCGGGAGCTGCGGCTTCGCATCAGGGTCAGGGGTGGGAAACGTTTACCGACGAGGTCATTCGTGCGGTGAGCGCAAAGACCGAAACGGTGGTGTTCATCCTCTGGGGTGCCCATGCCCGTAAGAAGAAGACGCTTATTGATGTTGACCGACATGTGGTGTTCGAGGCTCCGCATCCGTCGCCGTTGTCGGCTCATCGCGGGTTTTTCGGAAGTGCGCCGTTCTCGAAGACCAACGAGGCGTTGGTGGCGGCAGGGCGAGAACCCGTCGATTGGCAGCTTCCAGAGTAGAAGTTCGGCCGAAATCGGCTGTTCCAACTGGCGGGAACCATTGCTGGTTCGCGGTCCTCCTTCGGACCCTTAGGAACCTAGACTGAAGTGGTTAGCAACTACAGAGGGGTCGACGTGTCGAAGTCGAAGTGGGGAACAAAGCAGTTCCTCCCCAAGAAGAGGCTCACCACACCAATGGTGCGCGAAAACGGTGAGCTTCGTCCCGCATCCTGGGATGAAGCGCTTAGCCGGGTGGCCGAGGGTTTCACGAAGGTGAAGGACGAGGTTGGGCCCGACGGGTTCGCGATGTTCAGTTGCTCGAAGGCAACGAACGAGATGAACTATGTGGCGCAGAAGTTCTCTCGGGTTGTGTTGGGGTCGAACAACATCGACTCCTGTAACCGAACTTGACACGCTCCTTCGGTCGTCGGTCTGGCGACAGTATTTGGTGCAGGTGGCGGAACGTCGTCCTACACCGAGATTGAGGAAACCGATCTCATCGTGCTGTGGGGTTCGAACGCCCGCAACGCACACCCCATCTTCTTTCATCACCTGCTCAAGGGCATCGACAACGGCGCCAAGATGTATGCCGTCGATCCTCGGCGCACCTCGTCAGCCAAGTTCGCCGACGTGTGGCTTGGTCTGAACCTTGGAAGCGATGTTGCGTTGGCCAACGGTATTGGCCGCGAGATCATCGCCGCCGGGCTGGCGAACGACGATTTCATCAAGCATTCGTCGCAAGGGTTCGAGGCCTATAAAGAAAACGTCGAGCCCTACACGCTCGAGTTCACGAGCCAACTCACCGGGCTTCCGGCCGAGAACATTCGCGAACTGGCTCACGATTACGCCAAGGCCGAAACCGCTCAGATTCTTTGGACCTTGGGCATTACCGAGCATCACAACGCGGTCGACAACGTGTTGGCGCTTTGCAGTTTGGCGCTGCTCACCGGCCATATCGGCAAGTGGGGGAGTGGCCTGGTTCCACTTCGCGGACAAAACAATGTGCAGGGTGGTGGCGATATGGGTTCGCTGCCCAACAAGCTTCCCGGTTTCCAGAACATCGACGACGATGCTTCGCGCGGCAAGTTCGAAAAGGTGTACGGGGTCGATCTCAACCCGGTTCCCGGCAAGCACCTCACCTTGATGTTTGAGGCAATGGAACGTGGCGAGATCAAAGCCGCGTACGTGCTGGGCGAGAACCCGGCCGATTCCGAGGCCGATATTCTTCATGCTCGCAAGCTCTTGTCGGGTCTTGACCTGCTTGTGGTGCAGGACATCTTCATGACCCGCACGGCCGAGATGGCTGACGTTGTACTGCCGGCGTCGGTCGCTTGGGCCGAGTCCGACGGAACCGTTACGTCGTCGGAGCGACGCGTGCAGCGCGTTCGCGCCGCCGTGCCACCTCCGGGTGAGGCTCGCCACGATGTCGACATCATGTTTGACCTGGCCGCCCGCATGGGGCACGACTGGGGCACCCCCGACCCCGAGCAACTTTGGGACGAGCTTCGCTCACTTTCGCCGATGCACTTGGGTATGTCGTGGGATCGCCTTGAAGAGACCGGTGGTTTGCAGTGGCCGTGCCCTGCGCTCGATCATCCGGGTTCTCCGTTCCTTCATGGTTGGCTCTACGCCGACGATCTTGAGGGCCGCGAGCCAGCGCCGTTTATCCCGGTCGTCCATCAGGGACCAAAGGAAGAACTCACCGAAGAGTTCCCGCTGCGACTCACCACGGGTCGCGCGCTCGATAGCTACAACACCGGTGTGCAATCGGGTGGCTTCAGTTCGCCGATCCGTTACGGCGATGCGCTCGATATGCATCATGCCGACGCTGCTCGCCTTGGGCTGAGCGATGGCGATATGGCCAAGGTGTCGTCGCCCCGCGGCTCGGTGGAGATGCGTATTCGTATCGACGACTCCCTGGTCGAGGGACTTACCTTCACGACGTTCCACTTCCCCGATCTGGTCGACGCCAACGTGCTCACCAGCGACGCATGGGACAAGAAGTCGGGAACCGCCGAGTTCAAGGCTGCCTCGATTCGGGTCGAGCCGCTCGTCGCTGCGGGGGCCTAGCTCAGTGGCCGATCTTCATTTCACCGATGCTGTCGCTACAGACGGCGAAAAGGCTGCCGTCGATCTCGCTCTTGGCGAGAACAGCGGGCTCAGCCTGGAAGGCGAACGGGTTGTGCGTGGCGGCGCCAGTCGTCGCCGCGGACTTCGCCATCTGCTCCTTCCGGCGCTCCACGCTCTACAGAAAGAGTCGGGCTGGATCAGCCCGGGCGGTCTCAACTACGTGTCGGAGGTACTTCAGGTTCCTCCCGCTGAGTCCTATGGCGTCGCCAGCTTCTATGAGATGTTCCGGGTCGATACCGAACCGGGCCACGATGACGATGTCGTCCATGTCTGCATCGACGCGGCCTGTCGTATCGATGGCGCCGACGACCTCATCGCTTCGCTCGAACGCGAGGGAAAGCACGTGCATCGCAGCCCTTGCCTGGGTCAATGCGAACGGCCACCGGCGGTGTTCATCCAGGGTCGCAAGAAGCCTGATTTGGTGCCCGCCGACGATGACCCCTTTGAGCTTCCTCAGGCGGGCGACGAAGGTCTCCGTCTTCTGAAGCGGGTTGGCGTTGTCGATCCGACGAGTCTCGAGTCGTACCGCGAACACGGTGGCTACGAAGCGCTCACCAAGGCTATCGACATGGGTGCCGACGAAGTTCTCGCTGCCATCACCGATTCCGGTTTGTCAGGCCGTGGCGGTGCCGCATTCCCCACCGGCATCAAATGGACCGCGGTGCGCGACGCCGAAGGCGACGAGAAACACATCGTTGCCAACTGCGACGAGAGCGAACCGGGCACGTTCAAAGATCGCCTGGTGATGGAGAACGATCCGTTCGCATTGGTCGAGGCGATGACGATCGCCGCGGTTACCACCGGCGCCACCAACGGCTGGATCTACATCCGAGGCGAGTATCCCCAGGCCACCGGCCGACTCGAAAACGCCATCGCCCAAGCCCGCGACGCCGGACTTCTTGGCGATGATGTTGCCGGAACCGGCAAGGCTTTTCACCTCGAGGTTCGTCGGGGTGCGGGCGCCTATATCTGTGGCGAAGAAACCGCACTGTTCAACTCGCTCGAAGGATTCCGTGGCGAACCGCGCAACAAGCCGCCGTTCCCAACCACCAACGGATTGTTCGACCAGCCGACGGTTATCAACAACCCCGAAACTCTGCTCAACATCCTGCCCATCGTTCTTGATGGGGCCGAGGCCTACCGGTCGGTTGGTACCGATGGGTCGCCGGGTACGCGGTTGTTCTGTGTGTCGGGCCGAGTAGCAACCCCTGGCCTGTACGAGCACGCCTTTGGCGCCACGCTTGGCGAGATCATCGAGAGCGCCGGAGGAGCATCGGGCCAGGTGCAGGCAGTCCTGCTCGGCGGAGCGGCCGGGAGTTTCGTAACCGCCGACTCGATGGATCTGCCGCTCACCCTCGAAGCCACCCGCGAGGCCGGCACCACGCTGGGCTCGGGTGTGGTGATGGTGTTCAACGACGACGATGACATGGCCGACGTTTGCCAACGTATCGCCGAGTTCTTCAAGAACGAATCCTGCGGTCAGTGCGTTCCGTGCCGGGTTGGCGCGATCCGCCAGCACGAGATGATCGTCGCCATCGGCGACAGACCAATGCCCGCCGACAAACGCGAACTTCACGAAGACATGGTGCAAGTAATGGCCGACGCATCGATCTGTGGCCTCGGCCATACCGCCGCATCGGCCATCAAGAGCGCTCTGGCTCTGGGCTTGATTGGAGCCAATCAATGACCGTTACCGAAACGGCCGTCACCATCTCGGTCGACGGCAACGATGTGTCGGTCCCGGAAGGGGCAACGATTCTCGACGCCTGCACTGCGGCCGGCATCGACACGCCGACGATCTGCTATGGACCAACGCTTACTCCGGTAAATGCATGCCGCGTCTGTGTGGTGGAGCTTGAAGGCTCTCGTACGTTGGTTCCGTCGTGCTCACGCCCCGCCGAGGAAGGCATGGTGGTCAGCACCGACTCCGAACGGGTAAACCACAGCCGCAAGATGGTGCTTGAGTTTCTTGGCTCTGGTGTCGACCTGAGCCAAGCCGACGAACTCAACGAGTGGAGCGCCAAGTACGGCGCCCAACCCGATCGGTACGACAACCCCGAACGGATGAACGAAGACGTCAAGATCCAGGACGATCTGTACGTCCGCGACTACGACAAATGCGTGCTTTGCTACAAGTGCGTATCGGCCTGTGGTGACGATGCCCAGCACACCTACGCCATCTCGATGTCCGGACGAGGATTCGGGGCACGCATCGCTACCGAATTCGACGTCACGTTGCCCGATTCAGCGTGTGTGTACTGCGGAAACTGCGTTGCGGTGTGTCCTACCAATGCGTTGCAGTTCAAGACCGAGTTCGACCTACGAGAAGCCGAGAACTGGCGTCCCGAAGATCAGTCGGTTACCACCACTATTTGTTCGTATTGCGGTGTTGGATGCAACCTTGAGCTTCACACCCAGGACGAGCGAATTGTGAAGGTCACGTCTCCGGACGACCATTCGGTCACCTGGGGAAACCTGTGCATCAAGGGCCGCTTTGGATGGCAGTATGTCCATGGCGATTCTGATGACTGACACAGCTGACCGAACCACACTTCTTCACGCACTCCACGCCGAGAACGGCGCGAAATTTGGGCCATTCGCCGGCTATTCGATGCCGTTGTTCTACGACGAGCAGGGGGCCATTGCCGAGCATCTCCACACGCGTAGCTCGTCCTCGATCTTCGATGTGTCACATATGCGGGTCGTCGACCTCGTCGGCGAGAATCCAGCACAGGCGCTCGAAACCTTGGTTCCTGGCGGCATTACAACCCTTGCCCAGAACAAGCTCCGCTACACCTTCTTCACCAACGATCAAGGCGGAATCCTCGACGATCTCATCGCATGGGCCATGCCGGGTGGTCTCGTAAGTGTGGTGGTCAACGCATCTCGAGTTGAGCACGATGTTGCCCATCTGCAAACGCTCACCGGCGTCGAAGTCATCGAACGCGACGATTTGCACCTCATCGCACTTCAGGGGCCAATGTCTGAGGCGGTGCTCGTCGACCATGGCGCCGATGTCGCTGAATTAGGTTTCATGACCGGCAGTGTCGTCTCGTTGGCTGGAAGTTCCGATATCCGAATCACTCGTAGTGGCTACACCGGCGAAGATGGTTTCGAGTTGGCGCTCCCTGCAGACGTGGTGGTGAGTATCACCGAGACACTTCTCGCCGACGATCGCGTTGAACTCGCTGGCCTTGCTGCTCGCGACAGTCTCCGACTCGAAGCCGGGTTGTGTCTATACGGCAGCGACATCGACGACACCACAACCCCGGTCGAAGCAGGGCTCATGTGGGCCGTTCCAAAGCGCCGCCGCGAAGCGGGCGACTATCCCGGCGCCGATGTGGTGGCGCAGCAACAGGCTGACGGCGCCACGCGCAGCCGAGTGGGTATCGGTACTGCTCAGCGTCGGCCGATCCGTCCCGGCAACGAGTTGTACAACACCGATGGTGAACATGTCGGCGTGGTTACCAGCGGCGGTTTTGGCGCTTCGGTCGATGGGCCGGTGGCAATGGGTTACGTGTCGGCTGCAGCCTCGATTGTCGGTACCCAACTCGAAGCCGACGTCCGCGGCAAGCGAGTCCCCTGCCACGTCGCCGACCTACCCTTCGTAATCCCCAACTACAAACGCTAACGCGACACAGGTGTCAGACACGAGTGTCGCGAAAGCAAAACGGCGACACAGGTGTCAGACACGAGTGTCGCGTTGTTGGCCGGTCTAGATTGCGTAGCCGCCGTCGACGTTGAGGGATTGACCCGAGATGTAGTTGGCTCGGTCTGACGCCAAGAAGCAGATGGCCGATGCCACGTCGTCGCAGGTGCCAAACCGTCGTAGGGCGATGTTGTTGGTGGCCACCTCAAGGGCGTGCTCGTCGTAGTGGCCTTCGGCCATGAGGGTCGCGGCCATGCCGTCGCTGAGCATGCCCGGACCAACGCTGTTGGCGCGAACACCAAAGCGCCCTTCCTCAGCAGCGATGCCGCGGACCAAGGCTTCCACCGCCGACTTTGGGCCAGCCGAAAGCCCGTCTCGCACGGCATAGCGGTCGGTGGCGGCGCTGGTTACTGCGACGATTGATCCCCCACCTTCCCGAAGATGCGGAAGCGCAGCGTGCGCCACATGAAAGAAACCCTTCACCTCGGCGTCAACAGCGGCACCAAACTCGGCCGCCGACACTCGACTCAGGTGAATCTGTGGAACCTGAGGTCCGGCGGCGTACACGAGCGTGTGAAGACCATCTGCTCCAGCCGACTCGACCACGGCAACGCATGCCTTGGGGTCGGAGGTATCCAGCTGAACTGGCGAGGATGATTCACACTCGTTCGCAAGCTCTTGAGCCGCGTCGCCAGATGATCGGTACGTGAAGATAACCGATACGCCTTCCGCACAGAGTTGTCGCACCGTGGCTTGTCCGACGCCACCGGTTCCGCCGATAACTAGGGCGTGTCCGGGTTGAGACTCGAAGAGCTGCATAGGAAAAACAGTAGTTCCCAGACCCGAAGGCCTGGGAACTACTGGCTGGAACGAGTTGGGTTGGGGGACCGTGTCGGGATTATCTAGTGGTTACAGCTCGGGCCGTGTTCGTGATCGGCGGCGTGCTGTTCGACCTCTTTGCGAACTTCATCCATGTCGAGCTCGTTGACCTGCTTGAGAAGGTCGTCAAGCGAGTCCTTGGGAAGTGCTCCGGGCTGGGAGAACACCTGAATGCCATCGCGGAAGATCATGATGGTGGGGATGGACTGGATGCCCAGTTCGCCTGCCAGCTCCTGCTCGGCTTCGGTGTCGACCTTGGCAAAGATTGCGTCGGGGTTTTCGTTGGAGGTTTCTTCGAAGACCGGGGCGAACGACTTGCATGGTCCGCACCACGAGGCCCAGAAATCGACGAGTACTACGCCGTCCTTGGTGATGGTGTCTTCAAAGTTCTCTTTGGTGATATCAAGTGTTGCCATGCAATAAAGAACTCATAAAGCCGCCCAATCATTCCCTTTTCTTCCGCAAGGATTTGGCATATCCGCAGGCGAGCCGGGTTTCCTAGTCCGCAATACCCAGTTCGCGAAGGGCGGTCTGGAGTTCGGCGATCCACAGAGCGTTGCCCGTGGCGTTGAGATGAAGGCCATCACCAATG
The DNA here is from genome assembly GCA_938023735.1 of uncultured Acidimicrobiales bacterium. Taxonomy (GTDB): domain Bacteria; phylum Actinomycetota; class Acidimicrobiia; order Acidimicrobiales; family SHLQ01; genus CALLQB01. Next base: position 25,889 of record CALJDK010000136.1, on the reverse strand, counting down.
TGATACGCCGCATCGAGATTTCCCGCATCGTCGGCCAAGGTGGAGGTTGCATCGACGAACACGTGGCCCCGTTGTTCACAGGTTGTACGAAGCAGTTCGTTTACCCGTTGGATTCGCTCGTTGGATCGCCGGAGCCAGTTCGAGCGAACCGGCTCATCGATTGGCAGGATGGCCGAACAGAGAACGGGCACGTCTTCAGGAAGCGCGTTGAGCACCGCCCGGTAGTTGTCGAGGAACTCGTCATTATCGGCCCGGTTGAGATCGTTGGAACCCATTGCCACCACGGCGCCGCGAGCCGAGTTGAGCGAGTCGTAGTTGTCGAGCCGACGAAGTAGGCCGACTGAGTCGTCAGAGCCGATGCCGTAGTTGACACCGTGTTCGGTTACGGCGGTGACCGGTAGACCTTGGGTGAGGCTGTCGCCCAGAAATAGCACTCGGCCCGGTGGCAGCGCAGCATCGCTTCGCTGGTGGTAGTCGACCATGTTGCGATAGTGAATCTCGGCCTGCGACAGCGAGCCTGCTGGTCCCCAAATACCCAACTGTGGTTGCGCGATGCGAAGCACCAAGAGCAGAAGCACCAGGTGAAGGACGAGTGCATAAGCCAGCAGAAACTTCGGTCGCGGCATCAGGCTTCTCCTGTCGGACCCAATCGTTAAGGGTGTTAGAACTTCCCGTTGCGGTGCTCGGAAGACGATTCGTCGACGATGGTCTCGGCGATGCCCCAGTGTTGAACGATGAGCCCCTGCTCGCACCGGAACCAATCGGTGAACGCCGTGGCCGTGCCATCGACACTGCCTTCGCTCTGCACTACTGCGAAGTTGTGCTGAGCGACGACCTGATGGATCGTGCTGATCTGCAGGTTCGAGCGGTTGTCGAACCACTCGGCGGGAAAGGTGCGCTGTGCTTGACCAGCGTCGTGGTGGCGGAACTTTCGATGATCGAATCCAGCGGCGGCGCTCATGGGCTCGTTATCGATCAGTGCCTGAATCGTGGCCCGTGCCTGTGCCGAGGTGTGCTCGGTGGCTTCGAGGGTCGAGATAGCCGAAGGGCCACCGGTGACCGCAAGGGCACTCGCAAGATCGGCAACCTCGACGAAGTTGTCCCATTGCTCGCAGATTTTGCCGTCTGCGAACCGAAGCAGGACCATCGCCACCCAAACACCGCCGTCGCCGCGGTCTTCGATGGTGTGGAGTGCCGCAACCGTATCGGAAGCGAAACTGCGAATGATGGCGACGTCGCGGTACCCGTAGTCGTGCGACATGTCGTGGTAGCGCTTGCGAAACCCCTCGGGTCCATCGGGAACCCGGTGATTGTGCTGGATGTAGGTTTCGCCTACTGAGGTTTCGACGGCCAGGCGGCTCTTGCCATCGCGTGCGGAGAGTATGTAGAAATCGGCGGCCTCTTGGGCCAAATCGTTGCTCGGCATAATGGCCAGAACTCTGCTACTTGCCTTCGTCGCGTTTACGAAGCCGCTTCGAGTGTTGCTCGAGTCGCTTCCGTTGGTCCTTTGTGAGGCTGTCGAGGCCCTCGTTGGCGACCTGGTCGAGCAGGGAGTCAATTTCCATGTCGTTGAGGTCGTCCTGCACGGGGTTGGCTGGCGGGACAACCGACAGGTTGCTCTTTCCGCGCTTGCGTGACGGGCGACTGAGGTTGGGTCCCGAGCTCTTTGTCTTCTTTGGACCTGACGTTCCGCCCAGCGCTGCGGGCAACGGGATCATGGGGATCCACTCGTCATCGGGGGCATGGCCGAAGGATCGTGTGGCGAGCAGCGCAGTGGCAACGACGAGAAACCCGAAGACCAGGCCATAGGTGTTTCGGTCGACCAGAGTTTGGATGAACTCGATAACCACGATGCCGCCCGCAAGCAGTCGGGCCGGTATCCCAAAGAAGAACTGGGCGTCGGGGAACGCCAGCGCAAAGCCAACAAGAACGCCGAGCTCGATGAAGCGGATGCCGCCCACGAGTCCGGTCATGGGAATCGCAAACTGAATCAGGGTGATCAAGACACCAGGCAGAAGCACCAGCAGGCCGATGAAGATGGTGTAGGGCTTTCTTCCCATCTTCGCTTCGAGCTGGGTGCCGAGCATGAAGAAGATCACGAACAGGATAAGGATGAAGAAAACCCTGCTGCCCTCGGGGAACAGCGGCCAGGTAAAGAGCCGCCAAACCTGCCCACCCCCAACGGTGCCGCCGTCGAAACCGCGAAACGACTCACCAAAGAGCCAAAAACGCGTCGAGATCGAGCGTTGGGTCCCTTCGATGATCAGAACGAGGAGTCCGAGAATGCCGATACCGACGACCGCGACCGTGGTGGTGACGTTAATGTTGCCGACCCGAAACCACGGGTCGTCGGTGTTGCCAAAACTTCCGGAACTAAAGGAGCGCATACGTACCTAACGGTAGTGCCGGAACGCGTCGGCCGCACGGGGTGGCGGCTCGCGTAATCGAAGATCGTGTGGGATCTATTTTGGAGCGAATGCGGGGAGTGCGTCGACAATTGCCGCTTGCTGGCTGTCGCCGAAACCAAACAGCAGATCTGAACTGGCATCAAGCTCGGGCGTGATGAGCTTCATCTGTGAGTTGGTGGTTACGCCGAAGGACCGCCAGGTAAGAAACGTTGGGTCGTACAGCATGTCGGCGGTTGCAACGCCGGTGTCGCTGAGAAAGTCCTGCGCTTGTTCGAAGCTGTCTTGGGCACCAATGCCGATGACTTGGACTTTGTCGATGTTGTCTTGAGCAAACTGCTCAACGGCCGGGCCTTCGCGCCGGCAGGTCGGTCAATGAGGTGCCCAGAACCAGAGCAGTACGGGTCGGTCGCCAGTAACCACCTGCTGCAGGTTGGTGATGGAACCATCAGAGATGGAAAGGACCTCAGTGGTGCGACCATCGTCGGTGCTCTGCAGGCTGCTGGCGTTTGCTTCAGCCTGATCGGCAGCGTTCGGGCTGGCGGCAGCGGCAGGATCGCCGGCCGTGGCGGTGGGTTCTCCGCCGCCACCGCAAGCAGACAGCAGAAGAGCTGCTGAAATGGTGCCAGCAGCGAGGGGTTTCGAGCGCATGTCTCGGTAGTTCTCCAGAGAGACGATTGGGTCTGGTGTGAAACCCGCTGTCGGCGGGGTCTATTCCTGAATTTTCGAAGAAGTTTACGAAGCTTGTTGAAGCGGGAGAGCGGCGCTTGGAAGCTCGATCCAAAATACCGAGCCCGTCGCAACGTTGGACTCGACACCGATGGTGCCGCCGAACGATTCGACGATTCGTCGGCTGAGCGCCAGCCCAATTCCCGTACCGTCGGTGCTGGTCGATGCCCGTTCGAAGAGCTGAAAGATACGGTCGGCGTCGGCTTCGGTGACCCCGATTCCGTTGTCGCGAACCGTGATCCTTCCGTGCGTCGCTGATGTTGACGCTTCGACGGTGATTTCGAGAGGACGTCCGGGCTCGCGATAGCGCATCGAGTTCGCGAAGAGGTTGGCAAAGACGCCCTGGAGCGGCACGAGTTGACCGGTGACGATGGGAAGGTCGCCGATGTTGACGGTGGCATTGAGTTCCTCAAGCTGCGGCGCAAGCGTGGCAAGAGCGTTTCCGACCGCTTCGGCGATGTCGACTGGTTCGGAGACGGTGGCGGTGGAGTTAACACTTGAGAGTTCGAGCAGGCTTTGCACCTGGGTGCTCATCAGGCCGATGCCTCGGGTGATTTCGCCGACGCATGATTCGAGTTTCTGGTCGGTTTCGGCATCGAGCGAGACGTTGGAAAGGACTTGGTTGAGCAGCTGTGCGTAGACCGAGACGGCTCGAAGAGGGGATACGAGTTCGTGTGAGGCAACGTAGGCGAACTGCTCAAGCTCGTGGTTTGAGATCTCGAGCTGTTCTGAGGTTCGCGACAGGACGGCCTGGCTTTGTCGAAGCTTTTCGCTCAGGTCGCGGATTCGTTCGTCTTCGAGGGCCCGATCGAGTAGACGTTCGGCGAGTGATCCGGCTGCTTCGAGGATGTCGGCGGTTTTCTGATGCTCGACCGAATTGGTGCTTGGTTCTTGGTCGTAGACCATCACGAGCCATGCGGCTTCGGCGTTGGGGCCAGTGAGCGCAACCGCTTGCATCGATGCGGCCCATGGAGTGGTGGTACTGCCAGCGAGCGAGACCGAGGTTCCTGACGGATGGAGTTCGGCGATCGCAAGCAGCTCACGCAGTGGCGCGTCGTCCTTGAGAGACCGTGCGATTTCGTCGTCGCCTGACCAGGCGAGGATGTTGCCGGCCATACCGAGCTGGGCGAACGGGGCGTTGGCCGACAGTCGAGCGATGCGTAGTACATCGCGAAGTGCGTCTGGAGAACTGATCTCTTCGTGAGAGTTGGGAACGCGGTCCACCGGATCCATACCAGTTGTATCGGCAATGACGCGGCCGTACTTCAAATCATCTTCGTGAATTGCACCGATAGTGGGAACATTTCGCTCAAATGAAAACAGGGGTCACACTTTGACCAAATGAACGAGCTTTTTCTAGGTCATTTGGCTCATACCGCAAACACGACTGCCGATTGAGACATACAGACGGCGAAATCTCACTTCGGGGGACGATTACACATGAGTAACGACGCAGCGAACCAGAATGATGTTGGTGAAAAGACTTTTGCCGAGGGAGACCTTGGTCGGGTCCAAGGCCTTCTCTTTGGCGATCAGTTTGATGCCATCAATGCCCGAATCGACTCCCTCGAGTCGATGTTGCTCGACAGCATCACTGCGGTCCGAGCCGAGATGAAGAAGGAACTGTCGAGTACCGATCGCAAAATCGACCGCACAAAGACCCAACTCGACAAGCGCATCGTTACCAAGATCGACAAGGAGACCGATGCCCGAAAGTCGGCGTTTGTTAGTCTCGCGGACCAGTCTGAAAAAGAGTTCGAAGACCTCAAAAGCGAGCTCGCCAGCAAGGCGACGACCTTCGAGAAGTCGCTCGATGCACTGAAGGTGGCAACCGACAAGGCGATGGCTGCAAGTCGTTCGGCGCTCGAGAAGAAGATTCAGAACACCGAAGAGACCCTGAGCACGTCAAAGCTTGACCGCTTGGCTCTTGCCGATCTGCTTGCTGCTACCGCCGAGCAGATTGCTGGCGAAGAGAAATCGGGTCCGAAGAAGATTGCCGCTTAGGTAGGTGGCACGAGCAGCCCGAGACGGGTTGCTGTTGCCAGAGCCTCGAGTTGGCTGTTCGCGTCGAGTTTGCGAAGCAACGACTTAATGCGAGCACGAATGGTGTGCAGCGACAGGTACAGCTGCTCGGCAATATCTGCCGGAGCAACACCTTGATTTAGTAGCTCGAGCACTTCGAGTTCGCCGGCTGACAGCTCGACCTTTGGGCCCGCCGCACCGGTTGCCTTTGGTTGATGGCCGTCAATCATCTCGCGGAATCCGTCGATGAGTTCGAGGATTGGCAGGTCTTTGGACATCACCGTGACGTTGCTCAGGCCCGCTGCTTCTCGCAGTACCTGTGGGGCGGGGTAGCCGGTGAGCACCACAATAGGAGCTTCGAATCCTGCTTCACGAAGATAGGTTGCACAGGCGATTCCGGTGTCGGCGCCCGGGAGTCGGTAGTCGGTAACGACCAGTTGAGGCTGCACGGCCAAAACGATCTCTTGGCCAGCCTGACGGTCGGAAGCCTGCCCGGCCACCTGAAGGTCTGGTGTCATCGACAGCGCCAGGCCGAGCGCTTCGGCGTATGAAACCTGATCGTCGATTAACACGATCCTTCTTTTGGCATTGCCGTCATTGGTCCCCACGTCGGGCATAGTACAGCCAATCGGCGTTCGGGCGGGCAAAGTGCTGTGCCGCCGACCATGTGAGTGCCAATACTGGGGTGCCTTTTTTCGTGCCGACTGCACTACGCGGTGCGGGGTCGGCGAAAGAAACGTCGGAGTCGTTGGCGGCGCTGCTCCTGTTGTTGCGCTTTGGCGAGCCGTTCTAGTGCCTGCAACTCGGGTTCAACCTGCGCGTCGAGGTCGGCAGGGGATCGTCGCGAGTACGTGGTGTTGTCGAGCGCGTTGGCGATCCTTGCCGGCAAATCGCCAACGACCTGCGGAAATCGACCGGCGAACTGCTGGAGAGTGTCGTTTGCTGCGATCGGCACGCCAAGTCGACGACCAGCCCTGGTGAAGCGCCTCAAGGCTCGGGTCGGCCAGGGTTGACGTCGGCGCCGCAGGTACCACCAGAGCAACAGGCCAAGAAGCACCAGTACAACGAACAGAAGCAGCAAGAGAAGAAGGAGAAGCCACGGTGTAGTGGTCTCTTCAACCGGAGTCACCGGAACCAGTGTTGTCGTTGGGCCCGGCGCACCGTCTTGGTCGCCTGGCCCGGATCCGCCAGTTTGTGGCGGGTTTGGTTGCCACCACAGCGCAATGAGCGCAGCGATGAGTGCGAGTCCCAAGGCTTTGCCGATGGTTGATCGGCTCGTTGTTCCAGTCCCTGGCGCGGTGGCGGAGCCGAGGGTGGGTAAGCCACTATCGGCCAGATTTCCCGACGCGGCCAACGCGCATGCTGCGGCGAGCGGAAGGATCCACCAAAGGTCAACCCCGAGGCCCATGGCGATCACGGTTGCGCCAAGAGCGAGCCAGAAAATTCGCACCTGCTGGGTTCGTCGCGTAACGAACAACGTGGTGACGCCATAGAGCAGGCTGAGTCCAACGGTTGCGCGTGCCGTTTCGTCGATCAGGGTGCGTAGCGGTTGGGCGAAAATCAAGAAGCCGATGAAGCTACAGATCAAAATGCCAGCTCGAACGCGGTTTGCTAGATAGTCCTCGCCGTCCGTCGGCGAAGGCGGTTGCGCTGCCACCATCAATCGAACAACCGCGCCGACCAACAGCACCACGACAACGAACTGGGCGTCGAGATCGACATCGGACGCGACGACCGCAACGAACGCGAGCACGAACGCAATCGCTGCTCCGGCCGTGAGCCGCGCGTGGGCCGGGTTAGTCACGGGCCCTGCTGATCCCGAGTTTTGTCAGGACATCGACATCGAATGGCCCCGACGTTGCTCCAGCCAACACCCACGCAATGTCATCGTCGTTCTCGACAATCCTTACGTGGGTGGCCTGCTGCTCGCTCCACACCAGTGCCACCCGGCCCCGCGTCAGGTGATGACGTGCGAGCGATGCCCACTGCCCGGCCAGCCGGTCGGCTTCCTCGAACGAGGTGTCCTCGTCGCCAAGGTCGCACACGATAATCACGTCGTCGTGAACCCGGGGCGACGAGCGGACGACCAACTCGTCGAGTCGCTCAAGGCGTCGCCAATCGATCGAGGACGTGCGGTCGCCAAGCTGCCAGGGGCGCAGTATCGGTTCGGCGGCGCTGATAGGGGAGAGATCATCATCGCTGTGCACCGGAGCATTGGTTCGCTCCGGCCGAAGCCCCATGTGCGAAACAAGCTGCGGGCCAACCGAGAGCGCCGGCGGTCCGTCATACACGAAGTCATGGCGGATCACGTCGAGGCCAAAGACGCCCCGATGGGTTGCCGATACTCGAAGTTGATCGAACCGTCCTCGGTGGCTCGGCGTGATCGGTGCATCGACGAAGTCGCCGCTCGTTTGCAGCCATCCCGGCCGGGGCACCTGGTCGGCCGCCGCCAGGCCCACTCGCGGTGTGACCGCGACGTTCGATTCGGTGTCGAGCCGGACCCGAACTTTCAGCGCGGTGCCAACGCTGCCGGCCAACGGAATCTCCAGCGTGCAGCGAAGTCCTCGCGCCCGGTACACCACGAGAGCGGCGTCCAGCAGCAACGCAATCGACGCGCACCACAACACGATGCCGATGCTTTCAAACCGAAAACTCAGCGCAAACAGCAAGAGCACTGCCGCCCAAATGACGAGCGGTGTCGTTCGACGATCTGCCAGCGGGAGTTCGTAGGTTTGACTCACGCGAAGCTAGCTACGCGGAACGGCAATGGACTGAGCGGTTCGCTCAACCAGCGCCCGCCCCTCGGCAATCGAGGTGCCGCTTCCGCAACGATGGCCGTAGACCATGGGTGCAACATGCAGAACGTCGTCGGGAGTTACGAAGTCGCGACCATTCAGCAGCGCGTGAGCCTGACTGCATCGAAGAGCGCCCTGCAGACTTCGAGTGCTAAGGGGCGCCCCCTGTAGTCGCACCGCTTCGGTGACCGCTTGGAGAAAGTCGAGTAGCTGTGGTGCCACCTCGAGTTTCTGACAGCTTTCGATTGCCGAACTCAGGTCGCTGGGAGCGCCCGCAGGTTGCAGCACGGACAGCCCGGGGAACCCGCCGCTACCTTCTAGAATCGAACGCTCACCGACCATCGAAATTCGCTCCATCTCGACCCCGACGAGAAAGCGGTCGAGCTGTGGTGGCAGCAGCGGAAACACGCCCGGATCGTCGGGCGGATTCTGGGTGGCGATCGCCACGAATGGATGGGGGAGCGGCGAGGTCTTGCCGTCGACTGTCACCTGGCGTTCAGCCATCGATTCGAGCAGCGCCGACTGTGTGCGTGGCGAGATCCGGTTCATCTCGTCGACCACAAGAACGTTGGCAAACACCGGGCCCTCCTGGAAGTGCCAGTCCTCGGTGCTGCGATGCCACATATAGGAGCCGGTTACTTCGGCGGGCAGAAGGTCGGGCGTGCCCTGGATACGCCGACTTGTGCCGCCGAACAGCTTTGCGAGCGTGCGCGCCAACAGTGTCTTGCCGGTGCCGGGCGGACCTTCAACCAACACGTGTCCACCGCCAAGTACGGCGATGAGCACCGCGTCGGTGAGCTCGTGCTGGTCGATCACCACCGATTGAAGACGCTGTCGAAGCGCCCCGACGAACTCGTGGAGATACGGGAGTGGAGTGGGAGGAGCGATCGGGGGGACATCGGGATTCACAGGCCCATTGTGACAGGTGGTTCGCGAAACCGGCTGAGAAACTATCCTCCGTGTCAGACGACGCCGCCGGCCACCAGAACTTGCCCACCGTGTGGGTGTTGGGCGATCAACTCAATCGAAACTCGGGTCCGCTTGCGCATCATCAGCCGGGCGATTGTCGAGTGTTGCTGGTGATGAGCAACCGCAAGATTGACTCAAAGCGATGGCATCGACAGCGTCTTCATCTGGTGCTTTCGGCCATGGCGCACTTTGCCGCGGAGCTTCGTGACGAAGGCTTCGATGTGGATCACCGCTCGGCAGATTCGTTGCCGTCGGGTCTTCGCGCGCATCGCGACGAGTTTGGAACCGAGCGAGTTCTGGCGATGGAACCAATGAGCTGGGATGGACGAGCGATGCTTGAGTCGTTGGGTGTCGAGGTCTTTCGCAACGATCAGTTCCTTTGCCACTACGACGACTTCGCCGAGTGGGCCGAACCCCGCAAAAGCTTCAAGATGGAGGACTTCTACCGTTGGCAACGGAGCCGGCTCGACATCCTTATGGATCCGGGATCCTCCAAACCGGAGCCAGCGGGAGGTCGGTGGAACTTCGACCACGACAACCGTGAACCGCCACCGAAGGACGGCCGAGCCTGGCCCGAGATAACCCGGTTCGAGCTCGACGATATCGATCACATGGTTCTGGACGAGTTCGGTTCGGGCGGAGCACTCTGGGGCGCTGAGCCCGACGGAACATGGCCGGTCACCAGGTCGCAAGCCTTGGTCCGACTCAACGAGTTTGTGGTAACCGGATTGTCGCCGTTTGGTCCGCACGAAGACGCCATGATGGCTGGCGAGTGGAAGCTGGCGCACTCGGTGCTGGCGTCGTCGATGAACCTCGGCTTGTTACATCCGCTCGAAATCGCCGAGGCGGCTGAAGCCGCGTACCGAGCAGGCGACGCTCCCATCAACTCGGTCGAGGGGTTCATCCGCCAAGTGATTGGCTGGCGAGAGTACGTGTGGTGCGTCTATTGGCTTTGGATGCCCTCCTACCGAGACGAGAACCAACTCGAAGCGACCCGGGCGGTGCCGCCGGCGTTTCTTGGAACGTCATCAACCAATATGGCGTGTGTGCAGAGCGTGATTGGCCACGTCGAAGCGCACGGGTACGCCCACCACATCGAGCGGTTGATGGTGCTCGGCAACCTGGCGCTCACCTCGGGGGTCGACCCACATGCGATGACCCAATGGATGTGGGCCAGCTTCGTCGATGGCGCCGAATGGGTGATGCTGCCCAACGTTATTGGCATGGCGCTGCATGCCGATGGCGGAATGATGGCCACCAAGCCGTATGCATCGGGAGGGGCCTACATCAACAAGATGGGCGACTCGTGCAAGGGATGCCGCTACAACCCGAAGAAGCGAACCGGCGACGATGCGTGCCCATTCACCACGCTGTACTGGGATTTCCTGGCCCGAAACGCCGATGCCTTCAAGAGCAACCACCGCATGGGTCAACAACTTGCCGGAATGCGACGGCTGAGCGACCTCGACGATGTCCGCGAACGAGCTGTCGAAGTGCTGGTGATGCTCGACGAGGGGACGCTCTAGTCGAGTGCCGGGTTGAAGTCAGACGCTGGGCGTTGTTGCACCGACTCATCGGAGTTGATGCGCCCCGCGTACGCGTTGATGTGTAGCTCTTGGCGCAGATCTTGCGTTGTTGCCATCACCAGCTCGTCGACCGGAATCCCAGTACCGTCGGCCACCCGCACGTAGCCATGAAAGACGGCGGCGACGGCTGCGGCTTCGACAAAGAACGCAGTGCCGGTGACACCGATGAGTGCGTCTCGAGCCGAGGCGAGCGTGCCGTCTCCCCGGGCAAGACCGTCGGCGAATGCTTCGAGTTCGTCGGCGTACTCGACACCGTTCATCTCATCACTACTCGCCCGGAGCAGCGTTGCGTGCCAGGTCGTTCAATAGAAACACTCGTTCGCAGCAGACACCCTGGTGGCAAGGATTTCGGCCTGAGGTCTGCTGATCGGCCTGTCCCAGGAGAGGTCGTAGAACTGGCCTTCGTGGTAGAGGGTGCCGCCAACGTCGCGATAGAGCCGGTTCCCCGTCGGGCAAAGCGTGAGGGCTCGACCGACGTTGGCATCGCTGAACGGCACGAGCATTGGAACATACGCGCCAATGTCGCCCATGTTGTCGGGCCGGGTTCGGCTGGGCTCGCCGCCCTGCTCGGGCGGTAAGGGCGAAGGGAGTGGCTCGGGCGCGACGCCGATCGCCTCGGCGAAAGCATCGATGGCGGCCACCGTGGCGGCGATTGCCACCATCTCGACGTAGGCGGCATCGCCGATTCGAGCGATTGCCTCCTCGGCAAACGCCCGGTCGATGGTCTTCGCATCGGCGCTGAGCCTGACCATCACCTCGGCGACCTTGTTTGGCGTGCTGGCTTTCGAAGTGCTGGCTTTCGAAGTGCTGTCACCGGGAAGCTCGACGGTTGCGACGAGCTCGTCAGTTCTGGTTCGCATCCACGGCGCAGCAAAGCGTTCGGCAAATGCCGCTCGCGCGATCGCGGCCAGGGCAACTTGTTCAGCGCCCGTCCACCAGGTTCCCGACGCACTCAGCCGTTGCCACGTCGTCCGGAACGCCGACACGATCCGCTCGGGCACGTCGCCGTGTTGTTCGAGAGTCGTGAAGGCCTTCGACATGGTCCAACGGTATCGGGTGAGCTCTGGCAGATGAAAGGAGACGATCGAACCCACTGGTAGCTCGTGAGGACTCAAGTCATATCAGCGCCCTGTCGTCTGACCCTCGTTGGTGGTCAGTGCCAGGGCGGTTACTGCGATGAGCACGATGGCGCCGCCGACGAGGATGCCGGTGGCTGGTCGCTCTCCAGGCCAAATCCACACCCATACAGGAGCCAGCACCACTTCGATCAGCAAGAGGATGGAGATCTGTGCGGTGGGCACCGACAGGTGGCCAAGATTGAACATCGGAAGACCACCGGCAAGAAGAAATCCGCCGGCTGCAAGTCCGAGGAACGCATCTTTGCCGCTTACGCCGAGACCACTATCGCTGGCCGCCATCACGGCCGAACCCCCGGCAAGGATGACGCTGCCAACAAGGGCTGGCACGAGTGGGTCTGAACCCTTCGCCGTCTTGACCAGCACGTTGTAGGCGCCCAGCAAGATGGGCAGCATGCCGGCAAGCACCAGCCCCGACGCGGCACCTTCGCCGATTCCGGTGCCGACCATGATGGATACGCCCACAATTGCGGCTGCCATAGCCGCCCAAGTTCGTCCATCGACCCGTTCTTTGAGTAGGAGCCAGCCGAACAGCGCGCCGGAAAAGGGAGCGGCGCTTTGCAGGAACACTGCGGTTGCCACGGTGGTGCGCGCCAACGACAAAATGAACAGCATCGACATGGCGGCAAGCAGCAGGCCCGCAAGAAGCGACCGGCCATTCACGGCCTCTCGCCGAACGGGCCGAGAGTTGCGACGCAGATAGACCAGCAGCGACAACATGATCGAGGCACCGAGTCCTCGGTAGAAAAGAAACTGCCAGTCCGATGCGTCGTCGATGGCTCGGAAGAACAGCGCGGTGAAGCTGAAGATGAACGCTGCGCCGGCAACCAGGGCAACCCCAGAAAGGTAGGAAAGCGTCGTCTTCCCGGCGAACGCGTCGCGCAGGCTCTTTACGAACATCGGGGCAGGCTAGACGCTTGCGAAACTAGCAGGAAGCGAGAAGTCGAACCGTTCCACGATTCGGGAAGTGGCTAGTTCGGGTCCATACCAGTAGAGAACTCGGCGAGAGGCACAACCTCGAACTCGCCAACGGTTACCGAGTGGGTCAACACGGCCTGGCCGTCGAATGCGTGAAGCAGGTAGCCGGATGGTTCGAGTGACAACCCCGCCATCGTGGGGTCGAAGTTCAGCGCCAGTTGATGGGTTGTCGATGGTGCCCCCACTGCGGTGGCGTGCGCGATTCGGGTGGTGAGGCTTCGATGAAGATGTCCGGACGCCACGGTGCTCACGTGCTGATGCTTCGCGATAATCGCTGCGAACTCTTCGGGGTTGTCGAGCCGCATGGTGTCCATGAACGCAATGCCCGAGTCGAACGCCGGATGATGCATGAACACCATCGTGGGCTTGTTCGAAGCAGCGAGTGCATCGTCGAGCCACGCAGCCCGATCGGTATCGAACACACCGTCTGCCCGACCAGGCCACGACGTATCGAGGCAAACCAGACGCAGTGGATAGTCATCGATGACGTAGCTCACGTGGTTGGCGGCGCAGTCATCTGGCAGGAAATCAGAAAGCGCAGAGCGCAGAAGCGATGCGTTGTCGTGGTTTCCGGGAATCACCAGAACCCGGGTATCGATGCGATCCAGGAAGGTGCGGAGGAGTTGGTACTCGTCGGCGGTTCCGTTGTTGATGAGGTCGCCGGTGACAATCGCAAGGTCGGGCGAAATCGCTCGACTGTTGATGGCATCGATGACGTGGTCGAGTCGCGCACACGGATCGACGGGAAGATCACTGAGGTCACGGGTGACATGCGGGTCCGATAGTTGGGCGATCAACATCGGATTCAACACTACCCAGAGGTGGGGTCGTGCGGGGGTCCTCAAATGGGATGCATCGGTTCCCTAGGATCCAAAAATGCACATATGGTCACGTTTGGGCGGAAAGGGTTCGTTGCTGGCGTGGGCAATGCTGCTGTTGTTGTCGGTGGCGCTGGGTGTTGGCGTTGGACTTCTGGCCGAGGAAGGTAGTGCTTCGGGTGGAAATCCCGTTGGCACCCAGTTGGTTCTCCGGGCCACCGGAAGCGCCGGCGACGAGATTGTGGCGGTGGAGATAAACGGTCGGGTTGAACGGCACTACCGCCTACATCGGTCAGACGACTTCTGGTCGGCGCCCACCTACCGCAGCTACTACTACACCCACCCGACCAGCTTCTCGCTCGACGAAGTACGGGTCCTATTTCGAAACGATGGACTGAGTTCGTCGGGCGAGGATCGAAACGTACGGATCGATTGGTTCCGTCTTGGCGGCGAGGTGGTGCAAGCCGAGTCTGCTGGCGTCCTCTCGGCCGGCGCCTGGGTCGACGGCACGTGCTCGCCTCACCAGGCCAACTCCACCGAGGCGTTGGTATGTGGTGGGTTCTACAGCTTTGGTGCGGGAGATGGTGGAGGCACGACGGTTCCTCCCAACGGCGAAAACCAAGCACCAACCGTGAGCGCCGGGCCGGACCAAACCGTCACAGCCGGACCGTCGGGTCGAGCAACGGTAAATCTGGCGGCGACCGCATTGGACTCTGACGGCTCGATTCGTCGTGTTCAATGGCTTGAAGGCCAGCAAGAAATTGCATCGAGTCTCACTGCGTCGGTTTCCCTGACGGTCGGCAACCATCAACTCACCGCCCGGGTCACCGACGACGTCGGCGCAACGGCCGATGACACCGTCCTCATCACCGTTGAGTCCGCATCTCCGGGCGGACAGGGTTCGACGATCGAGTTGTATGCAGCCGGACTCGAGGGCTCCGAAGAGATCTTCCTCGAGATCGACGGTGCGAGCGTGCAGCGCTACCGGCTTCCCGAGTCGCCGAGGTTCTGGAGCAGCGAGCCGGAGTGGACGCGCTACACCTACCAGCACAGCGAACCGGTGGCGCCGGGTCAGGTTCGGGTGTTGTTCAACAACGATCTCTATGTCGCAGGCCAACTCGACCGCAACGTCAAAGTGCAGCGCATTGTCATCGGTGGCACGTCGTATCCAACGACTGATCCGGCCGTCGTGTCGCTCGGCTCCCTTCAAGGCAACACCTGCGAAGTGGCCGGTCGATTCCAAACCGACCTACTCAACTGCCGGGGCTTCTTTCAGTTTGCCGGCGGCACCGGCCAAGGCACTGACGGGCCACGCCTCGACGTGACCGAGGTCGTCGCCGGCATCGATACTCCTTGGGATCTTGGCTTCCTTCCCGACGGCTCGATGCTGTTCACCGAGCGTCCCGGACGGCTAAGTATTCGGCGCACCAACGGCCAGGTTCGCCAAGTGCAGGCAGATCTCAGCGACGTTGTCGAGGAGGGAAACGCTGGGCTGATGAGTCTGGTCGTCGACCCGACCTTTGCCGACAATCGACGCTTCTACACCTGTCAGAGCCAACAGGCGGGCGCGTTCACCATCGTCGTGGTGGCCTGGCAGTTGTCGGCCGACGGCACCTCAGCCTCGCGGATCGGTGAGCCCCTAGCTCGCGTGCGCCAGAACCCCGGTCATGGTGGGTGCCGTGCTCGGTTCGACGGCGAGGGCTATCTGGTTGTTGGGTCGGGCGATGGCTATGAGGGACCGGCCCCGCAAGATCTGAGCCGGCTTGCGGGCAAGACCTACCGCATCGACCGGTTTACGGGCGAGGGTGCCCCGGGCAACCCGTTCCTCGATTCACCAAATGGTCAGACGCAGAAGATCTGGACCTATGGCCATCGCAACGTGCAGGGCTTGGCGTTGCGGCCCGGCACGGGCGACATGTGGTCGGTCGAGCATGGACCAGCGGTTGATGACGAAGTCAACCAGTTGGTCGGCGGAGGGAACTATGGCTGGGACCCGGTAGTGATTCCGGGCTTCGAGCCCGAGTTTCCCAACTACGAACAAGACCGGAATCCAATGACCGACTTTGCGAAGTTCCCCGATGCAATCGGCGCTCGCTGGTCGTCGGGATCGCCCACGGTCGCGCCGAGCGGCGCAGTGTTTCTGCAGGGCTCGCAGTGGGGCGCCTATGAAGGAGCGCTGGCGGTGTTGACGCTCAAGGACAGTCGGCTCCGACTGATGTTCTTCGACGACGACGGCAATTTCACCAACCAGATCATTCCCGCCGAACTCGCCGGGACTTACGGCCGGCTTCGCAGCCCGGTCCTCGGCCCCGACGGCAGCCTCTACATCACCACGTCAAACTCCGGCCTGGGCGACGCCCGCAACGACGTAATCCTGCGAGTAACCCCCCAATAATCGGAAACCAGGTTGGCTTGACGAGGGCCCCTAGTCGAACAGCGCGAAGAGTTCTTCGAAGGCTTTCATCTGGCCACCTGATGTTGACGATGGAACCAGGATTGGCGTGGTGAGCCCGCCAGCCTTCCACTCCTCCAGGCCGTCGCGAACCTCGGTTGCCGAGCCATAAAGCGTGACATCGCTGAGCCATTCGTCGGTCATCAATCCGGGAACCGCATCACGGTCGCCCGCTTCGATGGCGGCTTCGATGGCCTCCATCTCCTCGACATAGCCGGCGGCCTTCCAGTAGTTCCGGTAGTTGGGGAGACCGCAGTACATCACCAGCGTTTTGCGGTTTACCGCCGCTGCTGCGGCACGATCGTCGTCGATGCAGGTGGGAATCATGCCGCCGATGAAGAAGTCGTCGGCCACCGTGTTTGCTGCGTGGAGTCGTTGGAGGGTCTTCGGGAACTCCTTGCGCGAGGCGTTGGCGAACACCATGCCGTCGCCCACCTCGGCGGCGAGGCTGCACATTTTGTCGCGCATAGCCGCAAGAATGATTGGCGGGAGGTCGCCGATGCGTTTGGCGCCGCGGGCCTTCTCGACAAAGTCGCGCGTGTCGGCGAGCGGCTTACCGGCGCTCACACCGAGGTGCTTGTTCATTGGTTGATGACTTACGCCGATACCGAAGTTGAACCGGCCACCTGAGGTCTCGTGGATGAATGCCGCCCCGGCGGCGTAATCGGAAACATGGCGGGTATAGATGTTGACGATCGAGGTGCCGAACGAAATTGTTGCGGTGGCATCGGCAAGGGCCTGGCAGAACGCCATCGAGTCGCCGAGGCTGGGCGAGTAGATGCCGGCGAAACCTCGCCGTTCAATTTCCTGCGCTAACTCCAAGGTGCCGGCCCGGCGGCCGGGCACCGCCACAAGAGAAACGGCGGGTAGGTCGGTAGGTTGCGAGCTCATACCGGCGAGTCTCGCACTACTGCGGCTGCCGCACCATTGGACGCATGATGGGTCCCGCGGGAAGGCTGATCTCGGCCGTTACCTCGAACCCGGCCCGCTCGTAGAGCGAAACGTTTCGTGGGTTGCTCGACTCGAGATACGCCACGATGCCCTCGGCGTCGCAGGTCCGAAGCACCCGCTCTAGTAGCACTGCGCCCAGGCCCTTTCCCTGCGACTCGGGCGCGACACCTACGTTCGACAGATAGAAGTGCGGTGCCTCGGGATGGTGCTGGCCCATCTCGGCAAGCCCACCCAGCACCATGTCGACGCGAGCTCCGTTGGCAGAGGCGGCCAATTCGTAGAACCCCACACCAAAGGCATCGTCATAGAACGCAACCTCGGGCGGGCACCACAGCGCCGCACCCCGGTGCTCGGTGAGCTCATACGCGTGGCCCACACCGTGCGACCGCTCGGCCGCCATACGCATGAATGCTCGCAGGTGGGCGGGCCGTTCGGCAGGATCGGGAAAGATCCAACTCATCACTGGGTCGTCAGCAAACGCCTCGGCCAGCACGGTTGCTGCTTCATCGAGATGACGGCGAAGAACGTGTCGAGTCTTGCTCATGGACCGACGGTACAGCGGGCTTCTTGTGAGGCAGGGATCAGGCTTGCGACCGGTTCAGTTCGCTCAGCGCCTGTTTGAGAACGGTCACCAGTTGGTCGGTATCGATGGTCGCGGTGAGTAGGACAATCTGGTCGTCATCGCGACCAAGCACCGCCTCATCGGTGAACAGAACCGAGCCGTCACCGATATCGAGTGGTTCGACCCGGTCAGATGGGGTGGCCTCGATGGCGTGGTCGACGAAGAGCTGGCCGTCTGGCACCGATTCGAGGTGGAGCGTGATCGACTCGTCAGCTGCGGAGAGCGAGGTCCAGACACATTCGTTCAGTTGTTCCACCGAGAAGGTCTCGAGCTCGGTGTCGCCGAGCAGAGACTCGACGGCGTCGCCGCCCAATCGTTGGCAGAGTGCCTGTTCGTTCTCGGTAGACGAACAGCCGACGGCGACCAAGGCCAAAGTCGCGGTCACCGTTGCGATGGCGACGGCGGGCCCAACCCGCAGGTTCATGAGACGACGAGAATGTCCATGACTTCTCGAATCTCTTCGTTGGACAACCGGCCCTGCCAGTTCAAGACCACTTCGCCGTTGTCGTTGATGAACATCCACCACGGTTGGTAGGTGACATCAAGGTTGACCCAGAAGCTTCCGTCGGCGTCGTCGAGGTGGGTGATGTGTTCGAGCCCGTGACGGCCGACAAAGGTGTTCAGGCCTTCCTCGTCGGATAACCCGCTCACGCCCACGATTTCAACCCGACCTTCATACTCACGCGACATTTCATTGACTCGAGGCGCTTCGGCGTTGCACCAGGAGCACCATGGCGCCCAGAACCAGAGCACCACGTCGCGCCCGAGGTATTGGCTGACATCGATTGGTTCGCCGCCGACGGTTGGCATCGTGACGTTGAGCGCTTCAGCGAGGGGAATGCCGCCGTTGCCACCGCCGTATGCCGGGGAACGCCCGCTTTCGCTCACCGCTTCTGGAATGGTGATGTCGGGGGAGATGGTGCCGTCCGGAGCTTCTTCGGGTTCAGGAGTCGTCGTTTCGGCTGTGGGCGCCTCGGTGGTGGTGGTCGCGGCCTCTGGTTCTGCCGTGGTTGTCGGCGTTTCGATTTCGCCGGTGTCGGCTACTCCTTCAAACTCGGCCACGAGTTCCGATGGCGCCGTTTCTGGCAGCGTGATGGAGTCGCGAACAGAGTCGCCTCCGCACGCTGCGACAGCAAGAGCCGCCCCCAAGACAAAGGCAGGCACTCTTGCTGCTCGAAGCTGAATTCGGTACACGTGAGCCCTCTCCTCGACCGAGACTCCAAAGGGAGTTCCGCACCGAAAGGTACGCGAATGAAATCGTTAGTGACCCGCGGTCGGCGTATCAACAGGCGTTCGGCCAGATCGATGGCCACCGGCCGGGCGTTGAGAGCTGGACGTTCGTTCAGTAGGGTTCGTCGCCATGGTCGTAGCCAATCCGATCCTGGCCCTCTGGGCGGTGCCGAGGTCGACGTCGACGGCGTTCGAATGGATGATGCGCCAACGGGGCGACCTCACCTGCTTTCATGAGCCGTTTGGCGAGGTTTGGTATCAGGGCGAAAACCCCGACTGGCCCCGTCTGCAACCAGATAGCGTTCGAACGCCGGGCCTTACCTACGACAAGGTCTGGACCGATCTGGCGGCCACCGCCGAAACCCAGCGGGTGTTCATCAAGGATTTCCCGCACTACATCACGTCGTTCTGGACCGATGAGTTTCTGGCCAACTTCACCCACTCGTTCCTTATTCGACATCCGGCCAAGACCGTCACGTCGATGTTCAAACACTGGCCCGACTTTCATGTGGCAGAGACAGCGTTTGCCGAACAGCGCGAGCTCTTCGACCGGCTCACCGACCTGCACGGCAAGCCACCGCCGGTGATCGACAGCGAGGATGTGTTGGCCAACCCCCACTCGGTGGTGGCTGCCTGGTGTGACGCCGTGGGCATTGCGTTTTTGCCGGAGGCACTCAGCTGGGAACCCGGCGCTCGCGATGAGGTCAGCTGGTGGGACGGCGGCTCGTTTCATGAGAACCTTCGCAACTCCGATGGTCTCAAACCACAACCAAAGACATCGGTCGATCTCGACGATGCGCCCGCTCGGGTGAAGGATGTGGTGGCCGAGCTGCTGCCGCATTACGAGCATCTGCACGCCAACCGGATCGCCGTCTGATCAGAAAGCACCTATGGAGTCCTACGAGAAGTCCGACCATTGGCAGAACCCCGACCACAAGTTGTTCGCCCACCAGGTCGGGTTCACGGGGCCGCCGCATGACTTTGATGCCGCACCGTCGGACTTTCTTCGCATGGCCCCAACCAGCGTTGGCGTTCACGGTCGGTTGATGCACGCGCCCGTGTACGCCCATGAGTTGAGCCAACGGGTCGACAACTTTGCGCTGCTCGAAGAGGTCGTGCACTGCATGGCCAACAGCGGTGCCGATGTGGTGGGCCAGGTGGGCAGCAACTGGGTGCACGCGAGCGGTACCGACGCCGCCCAGATCAGGTCGTTCACCGCCGAGATCAGCGAGCGATACCAGACGCCGTTTCACATGGCCGGCATGACGCTGGTCGATGCCGCGGAGGCGTTGGGTGCCACCAAGATCGCCCTCAACTCTGTGTACTACTGGCCCGACTGGCGCGACGGCCTTGCCCGCTTCCTCCGTAGCGCCGACCTCGACGTGCAGTACGCGGGCAACTTTGTCGACCTGGGAATGCTCGACTCCCAAGAAGACTGCAACGCTCGACACTGGTGTTTCCCCGAGTCGTTCGCCGTCGAGTCGGTGGTGCGTACCGCCGAGCAGGCGCCCGACGCCGACATCATCGTCATCAACGGCATGCCCAACTTCCGGCGAGCCGATAACGGGTTGGCCGAGCGAGCACTGCATCACATCGAGGCGATGGAGGCCGCGGTGGGAAAACCGGTCATCGCTTCGGACACCACGTTGTACTGGGCGTTGTTTCGTGAACTCGGGGTTGCACCGACGTATGCGCCCGGCGAGTTGCTGGGTGCTCTAGCCAGCAGGGGCTGAGCTAGCAGAGGCAGCTAATGTCGGAGCCGTGATTCTTTCCGATCGAACCATCAGAGAAAAAGTAGAATCCGGCGAGATCATCATCGAGCCGTTCGACCCGAGTTGCGTGCAGCCGTCATCGGTCGACCTGCACCTCGACTCGTTGTTTCGGGTCTTCCGCAATCACACGATGCCGGTCATCGACGTGAAGCAGAACCTTGAAGAGCTCACTGAACTGCTCGAGGCCGACGACGAGCGCCCGTTCATCCTTCATCCTGGCGAGTTCGTGTTGGGGTCGACTTCGGAGCGGGTGGCGATTCCGCACGACCTGGTTGCTCGACTCGAAGGAAAGAGCAGCCTGGGTCGATTGGGCTTGCTCATTCACAGCACGGCGGGTTTCGTCGATGCGGGCTGGGACGGCCAGCTCACCCTTGAGCTATCGAACGTGGCCAACCTGCCCATCACGTTGTACCCCGGTATGAAGATCGGTCAGATTAGTTTCCAGCAGATGACCACGGCTGCCGATCGTCCGTACGGTTCGGGCGACCTGAAGAGCAAGTACCAAGGCCAGGTGGGTCCGCGACCCAGCCGCTACTGGGAAAACTTCGACTAGAGCCCGCTGCTTTCGGCCGCCCGCTAGACCTGTGTGGTCGATGGTCCGGCTGGCGAATCTTTGAACATCGCTTCGCTGTCGAACCCGATCCTCTTGTCGGGTGCGATTCGAATCACCACCCGGCCCGGCGTGGACAGATGCGACGCGAAGGCCTCTTGCGCCGAGGTGTCACCAGGACGCACCTTCTGCGCCAGTGCCGGATAGAACCACGCTTTGGTGTCGTCGTCTTCGAGCACTTCGGCTGACCCCTTGTAGGTCACTGCCTGACTGATTCCGATGTCGGTGCCGCGACTACTCACGGCGATCGCCACGCGAGGCCTCGCCTCGACCGCCGCAACCCGTTTGCGGCGCCGAGTACACGTGACCCAGAACGCGCCATCGGCGTAGACGAAGTTCATGATGACGCCCACCGGTTCGTCAGCCTTGGTGGTCCACATGAAGGTGCACTCGGTCTGCTTGTCGAGCAGCGTCTGCTCGCGATCGCCCGAAAGCACAAACATCGAGACATCGTCATAGCTGTCGGTGTAGTTGTCGCCCATCAGGTTCCTCACAACGAAAGACGGTTCCAGACACCCTATTTCGTTTGGTAGCTAACGAAATAGGGTTCCAGGCACCGTATTTCGTTTTTTTGGCGGTTAGTTGGGTGCAGAGCCGCCCCAGCCGTCCCAGTGCAGTGAGTCGGCGAGGGGGTTGCGGTTGCCCTTTTTGAAGTCGGTGCCCTTGGTGTAGGCGATGGGGATGAGGGCGATCTGGATCATCTCTTCGTGAGGAATGTCCAAGATCTCGGCGGCCTGCTCTTCGAACATGGTGTGCAGTGTTGTCCACGAGGTTCCAAGGCCACGCTCGCGTGCGGCGAGCATAAAGCTCCAGCTGGCCTGCACGATGGAACCAACCGTTGCCGATGCGGTAGCCCAGTCGGGGTTCTCGGGGGTGCGGCCCGGCATCACGGGAATCAACATGGCGGGCGCCTTCTCCATGTTGTCGGCCAGATACTGCGCCGAGGACGCCGACCGGTCGTAGGAGGCCTTCACTTCAGGGTCGTCGCCGTCGTAAATGTTGCCAATGGCAAACGGCAGGTCGACGTAGATTGCCCAGGCCTGCCGGTACAGATCGGCCAGCGCCATCCGCTTGTCGGGATCGGTTACGACGATCCACTGCCAACCCTGCGAGTTGGATCCACTTGGTGCTTGAAGCGCCAGTTCGAGGCAGTCCTTGATGACCTGGGGTTCGATGGGCCGGTCGAAGTCCATCCTTTTGCGGACGGCTCTGGTGGTGCTGAGTACGTCGTCTACCGAAAGTCCGAGCTGCATAATTCCCTGATCCTCTGCTGTCCTGCGTGGTCTCCGTGCGCTGCTCCGCCAACATATCGCTTGGTAGGTAAAAGGGCGATCTGCGGGCTATCTTCTCGCCCATGGGATCTCGTCTTGAAGGAAAAGTTGCTCTTGTCGTTGGCGGAGCAAGCGGATTTGGCCTGGCCACGTCGCAATTGTTCGCTGCTGAAGGCGCACATGTTGTGGTCGCTGGCCGGCGCGAGGAATTGGCGAAAGAGGTCGCCCAATCCATTGGCGGAACCGGCGTGGCGTGCGACATCACCAACTACGACCAGCTCAACACGGTCACCGATCAGACCGTGGCCGATCACGGCAAGATCGATGTCGGCATCAACTACGCGGGCTACGAGCACAGCATGACCATCCGCGACATCACGCCTGAGATGCTCGAGCCGATGGTCGAGGTGCAGTTCAACGGTGCGGTCTATTTCATTCGGGCCATGGGAAATGCGATGGCTGCCGGCGATGGTGGCTCCATCATCTCCACCTCGTCGCTCACGGCGCAGAACCCGTCGGGCGGTCACGTTGCGTATGCCGGCGCCAAGAAGGGAATCGAGTACGTCACCCAGATCGCAGCGGTCGAATACGGCGTCGACAACATTCGGGTCAACGCCATTGCCGCGCACCTCATCGAGACGCCGATGACCGAGAAGATCTTCGAGCGGAAGCTGCTGATCGAGGCGGTGAAGAACCAAACCCCGATGGGACGAATGGGTCACGTCGACGACATCGCCAATTGTGCGCTCTTCCTGGCAAGCGATGAGTCGGGCTATATCTCTGGCGAAGTAATCCGGGTCGATGGCGCTGCGCACACCCAAAAGCTGCCATCGGCACTCGATTACGAACTCCTCGCCAAGGCCCGTCCCGACCTTCTCTAGACCATCGAACCCAGAATTGGGAGAAATTGACCGTCCGATTAGTTTCGGGTGATGCCGAAGTTCTCGTCTGATCTTGCCCAAGCCGACCCCGAGGCGATCGCCATCCGCGACCCCGGGCGGGCCTACACGTGGGGCGACGTCGACTCGGTGCTTAACCGTTGTGCCAACAAGTTGCTGGCAACCGACCTTGGCCCTGATGCCCGTATCGCCGTGTTCGCGGAGAACGCCAACGAGACCGCTCTTGCCCATCTCGGAGGCCTCATCGGCGGAGCGTCGACGGTTCCGGTCAACTTTCATCTGACGGCATCGGAGGCGGCGTACATTCTTGCCGACGCCAAGGCGAAGGTGGTGTTTGCCGGACCAGCCACCGTCGAACGTGCGGTTGCTGCGGCGGCCGAGGCAGGCATCGATGAAGTGGTGGTGTGGGGCAACGACGTTCCCGAGGGAACCATCGCGTGGGCCGACTGGCTCGGCCAGGGTGACGACGTCGACCCGCCCGAAGCCACGGCACCGCGCCCCAATCTTCTGTACACGTCGGGAACCACCGGATTCCCCAAGGGCACCGAGTTGCCGCCCACTATGTTTGCCGGCGGCGACACCATCGCCGAGCACCTCGAGAATCTTCGGGCCACCAACCGGTTCGCGAAGTTTGGCACCCACCTTGTGGTCGGCCCGATGTATCACACCGGTCCATTGGGAGGCATGCGGCTGCTCGTAGCCGGAATCCCGTCGGTGGTGCTCACTAAGTTCGACGCCGAGGCAACGCTCAAGGCGATCCAGGATCACCAGACCGAATCGGCGGTGATGGTGCCTACTCATTTCGTTCGTCTTCTGGCGCTTCCCAAAGAGGTACGCGACAGCTACGACGTGTCGTCGATGAAACTTGTGGCCCATACCGGTGCGAAATGTCCGGTCGATGTAAAGCAGGCGATGATCGACTGGTGGGGTCCGGTGTTCATCGACGCCTACGGAGCAAGCGAGGTCGGCACCACCTGCTCCATCTCGAGTGAAGAGTGGCTCGCCAACCCCGGCTCGGTCGGCAAAGCGGTGGGTAACTTCACCGCAATGATCCTTGATGACGACAACAATGAGCTTCCCCGCGGAACCGAGGGGCGACTCTTCTTTCACGACTCCACCGGCCGCGGCGTGATCTATCCCAACGATGCCGAGAAGACCGCTGCTGCCCACATTGCTCCGGGAACCTTCACGCTTGGTGAGATCGGCTACATGAACGAGGAAGGGTATGTGTTCATCACCGACCGATTCAGCGACATGATCGTGTCCGGCGGCGTCAATATCTATCCCGCCGAGGCCGAGCATGTGCTGCAGCAGCACCCGGGTGTTGCCGACGTGGCGTGTATCGGAATCCCTCACGACGAGATGGGAGAGCAACTCAAAGCACTTGTGGTGCCCGAGGATCCGGCCTCTCCGCCCGACCCGGCCGAGCTGGTGGCGTTCTGCCGCGAGGGCCTCAGTACCTACAAGTGCCCGAAGTCGGTCGAAATCGTCGACACGGTTGGGCGCAACACGATGGGCAAGGTCAACAAGAAGAAGCTTCGTGCCCCTTACTGGGAAGAGAGCGACTAAGTGTCTGAGGATCAAGCAGTACTCATCGACGACCCCGCCCCCAAGGTTCGTCGGCTAACGCTGAATCGGCCGGAGAAGCGCAACGCGCTCAACGACGCCATTCGGGGCCAGCTGTTTGCTGCGCTGCGCGAAGGCGATGCTGATCGCAACGTTTCGGTGATGATCATTCGGGGCGCCGGCTCGTGTTTCTCGGCCGGGTACGACCTTGGCTCGCCCAACAGCGATGTCGAACGATCGATCGCGAAAGTCGACGGCTGGTGGAGCCGCCATGTGGTCAACAATCACTTCGAGATGTGGGACATGGCCACGCCCATCATCGGGCAGGTGCACGGCTATTGCCTGGCCGGTGGTTCCGAACTCGCCACGGCCTGCGACCTTGTGTACGTGGCGCACGACGCGCAGATCGGTTATCCGCCGGTCCGACTCATGTCGCCCCCCGATATGCAATGGCAGACCTGGATGATGGGTTTGCGTCAAGGAATGGAAGCGCTGCTCACCGGCGATTCGATGACCGGCGAGGAAGCCGTGCGCAACGGGTTCGCCAACCGCAGCTACGACGAGGCCGACCTCGATGCCGAGGTTCTGTCCATCGCCGAACGTATCGCCAAAGTGCCGCCCGATCTGCTCGCGCTCAATAAACGAGCCGCGCACCGGGCGATGGAATCGATGGGGATCCGCGAAGGGATTCGAGCCACCGCCGAGATCCAGGCGATGGGGTTCCATCAGAAGTCATCGCGCGAGTACATGAAGAGCTTCGCCAACAAAGGTGTAAAGGAAGCACTAAGCGAACGCGACGAAAAGTTCGGCGACTACCGCGAGAGTTGAGATAAGGCGACTATTGCGAGAGCTGAGATAAGTCGTGCCGGAGCGAATGCGTAGGCCGAGGTGCCGGTGGTGGGTCATAGCGGAAGCGCAGAGTGAGTGAGCTTGCGAACGAACGACCAGAGAAAGTGAGTGAGCTTGCGAACGAACGACCAGAGAAAGTGAGTGAGCTTGCGAACGAACGACCAGAGAAAGCGAGTGAGCTTGCGAACGAACGACCAGAGAAGCCGCGCTCGGACATTTGCATACCAAC